>JAFULG010000019.1 GCA_017473435.1 Clostridia bacterium
TATCACTCGCAGAGGTCTGCATGTCCAGTTGGTTTCACGTATTGCAAGAACAATCGGTAAGGCGCTTAATCTGAATCTTGATTTGATTGAAGCGATTGCACTTGGCCACGATATAGGACATACACCCTTCGGTCACGCGGGTGAAAGGTTTCTTGATGAGTTGCTTTTTGAACACACTGGCAGGCATTTCAGCCACAATATACACTCCGTACGTGTGCTTGACAGTATTTATCCTTATAACATAAGCCTACAGACGCTTAACGGCATTGCAGCCCACGATGGCGAGATGGAACTGTCAGAGTATTATCCGAAAGCACTCGATGATTTTGAAACTTTTGATGCACAGATTGAGGCATGCTACATTGATAAATCTAATGTAAAAAAGCTTGTGCCTGCTACTTTGGAAGGCTGTGTAATGCGGATTTCTGATATAATTGCATATCTCGGCAAAGACCGTCAGGATGCCGAAAAAGCACAGCTTCTTAAAAACAAAGATTTTGAACCAGGTGCGATTGGTACATATAACGCGGAGATAATAAACAACCTCATTGTCAATATTATTGAAAACAGTTACGGGAAACCTTATATAAGAATGGATGAAGCCCATTTTGAGGCTCTAAAGAAAGCAAAATCCGACAATTATATGCTGATACATAAAAATGATTCTGTAAATGATGTTTTGCAGAATACCGTAAAGCCGATGATGTCAGATGTTTACGCGAAACTGCTTGATGACCTGATTAAAGGAAATCTTGCTTCACCGATTTTCAGCCACCATATTGATTATGTAAATAGTGCACATTATGCCCGCAGTATACCGTATGAGTCAACTGAACCCAATCAGATTGTTACTGATTATATCGCGAGCATGACGGATGATTATTTTATCGATCTTTATGAGTATCTGTTTCCTGGTAGCGACAAGAAAATTACCTATAAAGGCTATTTTGATTAATGCTTTGAAGGGTGCGTTTTTGCGTGTATCGGAAGAGCGCTTGAATAGCATTCAAGAGGTCAGCGGTTCGATCCTCTCCGTCTCCACCAGAAAAAACCACTTCGAAAGAAGTGGTTTTTTCAATGAAATAAATCCCTTGCGGAATTTATGAAATATGCTACCGCATATGAAATAGCTGTCGCTATGAAATACGCTGCGGCGTATGGGGATTTATTTTATTTCATATCGAACAAGGTGAGATATTTCATAATCCGTAAGGATTATTTCATATTGCGTAGCAATATTTCATTTTCTATACAGCATACTGAGTAATTATTTTTTTGCCCGCTTTCAGAGTGGGTGTTTTTGTTTTTATGGTTGTTATTGATTTTATGTTTTCTATGTGTTATGCTAGTTGTATTGAAACTATAGATTTAAAATCTGAAAGTAGGGATTATAGGTGAAACTAGTACATAAAGTAACCAAAGATAAAGAGAAACAGTATTACACCCTTCCCTTCGATGTGCCCGATGGGGTAGTTAAAATCACCGTTTCCTATGATTACTATAAACCTACAAAGGGTAGGCTGGGTGACCTTAAGCCGTCCAACACTATAGACATCGGTCTTACAGACGAAAAAGGTAACTTCCTCGGTTGGTCAGGAAGCTCACACAAGACTGTTTATGTGGGTCAGTATGATTCCTCAGCAGGTTATCTCTGTCAGAAGATTAACAGCGGTAAGTGGCAGATAATTATCGGCGCTTATCATGTAATGGACGATGGAGTTGAGGTTACATATGATATTGATTTTGATTATGAGGGAGAAGTGCTTCTTTACGGTGACCTGCATATGCACTCCACAGCCTCTGACGGTGTTTTCAGCGCTTATGAATTAGGAAAGCTCGCAAAGAAAAAAGAGCTCGATTTTATCGGCATAGCAAACCACAACAACTTTTCTGAAAATCTTGCCCTGCCACACGTTGACGGACTTACATTTATTCCTGCTGTTGAATGGACTCACTATAAAGGGCATATGAACTTTTTCGGTGTACCCGCCCCCTTTGAAAACAGCTTCATTGCTAACACAAGGGAAGAAATGCAGAATATAATCAGCCATGCAAAAAGTCTCGGTGCAGTTGTTTCCGTCAATCACCCCAAGTGTCCTGTCTGTCCGTACAAGTGGGAGGATGAGGATACCTTTGATATGATGGAGATATGGAACGGACCGATGCGCCCGTCAAACGTAAAGGCACTCGATTGGTGGACAGAGCTTTTGAAAAAAGGCAGACAGATACCGATTGTCGGCGGAAGCGATTTTCACAAACCGAAACAATTGGCAAAGCTCGGATCTCCCGTAACTGCTGTTTATTCAAGGTCACGCAGTGCTGAAGATATTCTCGATGCAATAAGAAAAGGTAATTGCTATGTTACCGAAAGCACAGACGGAGTGAAAATAAAACTTACCTACGGTGATGCCGTTATGGGTCAGACGGCAGAGTTCAGTGAAAACAACTGGCTCGAAATTTATGCTGACGCTAAAAAAGTTACTCTTGTTACCGACAAGGGTGAAAAGGATCTTGCCCTTAAAGACGGTCACCTTAAGGTCAGACTCAGGAAAGTAAAATTTGCTTACCTTAAGGTCTATAAAGGCATTGGTAAGCTAAAAAGGATTTGTGCAATATCAAATCCCATATATTTTAAATAAAAGGAGAGAAAATTATGACGCCGCAAAACGCATTAACGAAGAAAACATCGCCCTTCCGCTACGGATTTGCTATGTTCGGCACATCAATCCCCATCAATATGTTCAAGTCCTTTGCTGCAATTTATTATGTTGACACCTTAGGTCTTGATATGCAGAAGTATGCGCTCATTCCCTTAATCTACGCTTTTGTTGATGCAATCGACAACCCTGTTTATGGCTTTTTATCAGACAATACAAGAACAAAATGGGGCAGAAGAAGGCCTTGGCTTCTTATCGGCACTCCTCTTCTTATCCTGTTCTTTATCTTGTTTTACAATGTCCCGGGATTCATACAGTCGGATAAAGGCATGCTCTTTATCTATATGCTTCTTATGTACATCCTCACCGGAACTCTTGACTCACTTGTAAATGCAAACTATGGTTCACTGTTTATTGAGCTTTTCAAAAAAGATGAGGATCGCGCAAAGACAAACGGTATCCGTCAGATTTGTCAGCTTTTTGCAATGGCTATCAGCATTGCTCTTACACCCATGATTACTGAAAAAATCGGCTATCAGCTCACAGCCGTAATTTACGGCGTGCTTGCTCTCTTTGTTATGATGTACTGCTTCTGGGGCTGCCGTGAAACAGAAACCAACTACGAAGAAATGGAAAAGCCTAAGCTTATTCCGAGCATTGTGGCTCTCATAACAAATCCTCGTTTCTGGATTTACGGACTTGCAGGTGCCTTCTATTCTGCTGCATTTTCACTTATTTCACAGGCATTGCCCTTCTATGTAAAATACACCCTCGGTCTTGGCGGAAGCACAACTACAATTATGCTCGGTATTGTTCTTGGCGTGGCTGTAATAGGAATTCTCATCTGGTCAAAACTCGCTAAAAAAATGCCTATTATGACAGTATGGCGCATAGGATTTATCATAATGGCAATCAGCTTCATTCCTCTTTTCTTTGTCAAGACTCTGCCCTTCGCTATTGCAATTGCAGCGGTTATCGGTATAGGTGTTGCCGCCTGCCTTACAACAATGGACTGCATCGGTGCAAAGATTGTTGATGATGACTACAGAAAGCATGGTGTTAAGCGTGAGGGTATTATCAACTCACTTATGGGCGTTATGAACAGACTCAACGGTCTTTACATTTCACTCGCATTCTTTGTCACTTCAGAGCTGTTCGGCTTCAACAACGGTGATGACCCCGGTGAAAATCCCGCCCTTGCAGCAAAAGTATTGCTTTGTGTATTCCCAGCGGTGGCAATGATAATCGCTTCCGTTGTTACCTTCTTACTTAAATTCCCTGAGGATAAAAAGGATGAATAAGTATTTAATAATTAACGCCGATGATTTCGGACTCAACGAAGAGCAGAATGAGGCAATAAAGGAACTGCTTGAAAATAAGCTTATAACATCAACCTCACTTATGGCGGTAGCACCCGAAGCCATGGATGCTACTGAATTTGCAAAGAGAGTTTCTTTTCCAGTCGGTGTGCATATCACTCTTAATTCCGACGAAAAAGACCTTTATCCGAGTCTTACAGGAGCACCTTCACTCGGCAAAGACGGACTGTGGTATGAGAGTAAAAATCTCACCTTCAAGGCAAAGCATAAGGATGTAAGAGCAGAGCTTGAGGCACAGTATCAGTATATTATCAATAGCGGCGCAAAGGTTGACCACGCTGACAGTCATTGCGGAACCGTTTATGGTATAAACGGCAGACGCTTTTTTCTTGATGCCTTTGATTTCTGCAAAGAACACAATCTGCCCTTCAGATTTCCAAAGACAGTCGGTTTTCTCGAAAGACAGCTTGGTATGAATATACCTGCTCCCGTTGTAAAAATTCAGCAGATGATAGTACGCTCTGCCGAAAAAAGAGGGGTGAAGCTTCTCGACGACCTTGTGTCAAATCCTTGGTCAATGGACAAAATCAAGGATTATGACACTTTGAGAAAGTATTATCTTGACGCCGTTGACAACTGCACCGACGGTGTGACGGAAATTTTTCTCCATCCTGCCATGCCCAACGAAAGCTACGGCAAAGAGTGGCAGAAACGAGATTTTGAATATCAGCTTCTTAAAAGCGGAGATTTGCTTACCCGTGCCAAAGAAAAAGATGTTCAGGTAGTTTCCTGGGATATATTCAGCAATAGACAGTTCTGATTTAACAGATAAAAACACACCCCACAACGAGATCTTTAATCCAAGCCTTGTTGGGGTGCGTTTTTGCGTGTATCGGGAGAGCGCTTGAATGGCATTCAAGAGGTCAGCGGTTCGATCCCGCTTATCTCCACCAAGAAAAATCCGAGGTTCTTAAACCTCGGATTTTTTCTTGATGCTTTAAATATAAGCTTTATGCGCCTTCTCTTATGCTTACTACTTTCCAATTACCGTCAGCATCTTTTTCGATTTCCCATAAAGAGAGAATGTCCCAACTACCTGCAACAACCTCACCATTTTCACCGATGGCTTGCTGAGAATGTTCTACAAACATATATCCATGATTTTCATCTATATGTGCAGATAAGAGTTCTATAGAATGTGTTTCATAAAGTGCATTTAGTTCGCCTATTGTTCCATCAAAGTAATTTAAATCAAATGGATATCGTCCCAATTCTCCATAAAACTCTAAATTTTCTTCGTATGTATGACTTGTATCAGAGAAAACATGAATACTTGCATAATTTACAATATCGGTTGCAATTTTTCTGTCTCCGGGAGTACCGATGTATGCCAACATTATCTTGTTTTCATTTACAAAATCATCCTTAGAACTGTATTGAAAAACCCTATAAACAGGAAATACCTGTAATGTTGCGAGAAGACCCACAATGCCAATACATATAGCCAAGACTATAATACAGAACCTTTTAAATACCTTTTTTCTTAATTTTTTCAAAGTGTTTACAACTTCTTGTTCAGTGCTTTTATTTTCGTTTATCATAACGATACCACCTTCTTTAATTCGTTCACACATTACAGAACATTCAGCACAAGTTTGAAGATGCTCCTCAACAAAGGAAACGGTATCGTCACTGACCATATCTTCTGCGTAAAGGGGTAAAATGTCACGAATTATATTACATTCATTTCTCATTGTTGTTTTCCTCCAATCTTTGTTGAATCATTGCTTTTGAACGGTGATATGTAACGCAAGCCCAATTATCAGATTTACCAAATATCTGTCCTATCTGTTTAAAACTTAATTCTGCAAAAACGCGCCACATAAACACCTCTCTGTATGGCTCAGAGATAGTGTGCAGAA
>JAFULG010000020.1 GCA_017473435.1 Clostridia bacterium
AACAGTTTGACTTAACAGCAACAAAGCCTTTTTTTGGTCCGAGTCTCTTTCTCTGATCCTCAATAACTCTGATATGGTCAGCATTGATTTCGGGAATTACCATAGGAACATCAGGTGTGAATCTGTGCGCACTGTTGTTGGAAATTACAGGGCATTCAGCTTTAGCATATGCTTCTTCAAGAGCCTTGATTTCATCCTTTTTCATATCAACTGCGCAAAAAACGAAATCAACAGCTGCTGCGATTTCATAAATATCGTCTGTTGCGTTTTTGATAATCATATTTTCCATTTTTTCGGGCATTGCATCGGCAATTCTCCATCTTTCGCCAACAGCCTCTTTATAGGTTTTACCTGCTGAACGTCCGCTGGCTGCAAGCACAGTCACGTCAAACCAGGGATGGTTTGCAAGAATTGTAGCAAATCTCTGACCGACCATACCTGTTGCGCCGATAATACCAACCTTGTATTTTTTCATAATGAACACCTCTTTTTGAAATTGCTTAATTATTTTTGCATAAAACTGTTGATAAATTGAGCATTATGCACTATAATATAAAATAACTTTTATATAATATCACTTAAAGTATTATATGTCAATTTATTTTAGAATTTTTTTCAGTAAAGGATGAAAAAATGAAAAAATCAGATTTCTTTTATGATTTGCCCGAAGAGCTTATTGCTCAGCATCCTGTTGAGCCCCGTGACCATTCAAGACTTATGACTGTTAACAGGAATACGGGCGAAATTGATCACAAGCATTTTTATGATATACTTGATGAGCTTCGTCAGGGCGATTGTCTTATTCTCAATAACACACGCGTTCTTCCTGCGAGAATTTACGGTATAAAAGAAGGTACCGGTGCAAGGGTTGAATTTCTGCTTCTTAACAATAAAGGCGATGATGTATGGGAAACTATCACCGGACCCGGAAAAAGAGCTAAGCCGGGCTCCAAATTTGTTTTCGGTGACGGTATTCTTAAAGCCGAAATTCTTGATGTACTCGAAGGCGGTAACCGTCTTGCTAAATTTTACTACGAAGTAAATTTTTACAACTGTCTTGAAAAAATCGGACAGATGCCTCTTCCGCCGTATATAACAGAAAAGCTTGAAAATCAGGAAAGATATCAGACTGTTTATTCCAAGGAGATCGGATCGGCTGCCGCTCCGACTGCCGGACTACATTTTACACAGGAGTTAATGGATAAAATCAAAGCCAAAGGAGTCAACATAGGCTATGTTACGCTTCATGTCGGACTTGGCACCTTCAGACCGGTTAAGGCTGATGATATTACACAACATCATATGCATTCTGAGCACTATTGGTTACCCGAAGAAACTGCCGAGCTTATCAACAGAACAAAAGCAAACGGCGGAAGAGTCATAGGTGTAGGCACAACAAGCTGCCGTACCCTTGAATCTGTAGCAACCTTTGAGGGTGAAATTAAAGAATGTGAGGGCTGGACGGATATTTTCATTTATCCCGGTTACAAATTCAAATGCATTGATGCTCTTATTACAAATTTTCACTTGCCTGAAAGCACTCTTATTATGCTGGTAAGCGCTTTTTGCGGCTATGAGAATACAATGAATTTTTATAAAAAAGCCGTAGAAGAAAAATATAGATTCTTCTCCTTCGGTGATGCGGTATTTTTGAGGTGAAGTAATGTTTAAGGTTTTAAAAAAAGAAGGAAATGCACGCCGCTGTGAATTCGAAACTGTTCACGGTACAGTTCAGACACCGGCTTTTATGAATGTTGCAACCTGCGGTGCAATCAAGGGTGCTCTTTCCGCTATTGATCTTAAGGAAATCAGATGTCAGGTTATGCTCTCTAACACTTATCATCTCCATGTTCGTCCCGGTGATAAGCTTGTAAGAGAAATGGGCGGCTTGCATGAATTTACCCGATGGGACAGACCGATTCTTACCGACAGCGGCGGATTTCAGGTTTTCTCTCTTGCCGGACTTCGCAAAATAAGCGAAGAGGGTGTTACCTTTGCCTCACATATTGACGGTAAAAGAATTTTTATGGGTCCTGAGGAAAGCATGCAGATTCAATCCAATCTCGGCTCAACAATTGCAATGGCTTTTGATGAATGCGTTGAAAATCCCGCCAAATATGAATATGCAAAGGATTCCTGTGCTCGTACCGTACGTTGGCTTAAGCGTTGTAAAGCCGAAATGGAAAGACTCAACTCTCTTCCTGAAACAATTAATAAAAATCAGCTTCTTTTTGGCATAAATCAGGGCTGTACTTACGATGATTTACGTGTTGAAAATATGAAAGAAATCGCTGAGCTTGACCTTGACGGTTATGCAATAGGCGGTCTAGCTGTAGGCGAGCCTAAAGAAGATATGTACAGAATTATATCAGCCGTTGAGCCTTATATGCCTGAAAATAAGCCTCGTTATCTTATGGGTGTCGGTACACCGGGCAATATAATCGAAGGTGTCAGCAGGGGAGTGGATCTTTTTGACTGCGTTATGCCGAGCAGAAATGCACGTCACGGCCATCTTAACACCTGGAACGGCATAATTAATATTAACAATAAAAAATATGAGAAAGATGCATTACCCATTGACCCTGAATGTGATTGTCCTACATGTAAGAATTTTTCCCGTTCTTACATCAGGCATCTTTTCAAGTGCAAGGAAATGCTTGCAATGAGACTTTGCGTTATGCATAACCTCTACTTTTATAACAATATGATGGAAAAAATACGCAAAGCACTCGACAATGGTAATTTTAATGAATTTAAAGAAAAATATGTTGATTTGCTTGACATAAGAATTTAAACAAAATCATTAAAACACTTGATATTTATTTATATATTTGATATAATGACAAGGATATTTTTAATTCGGAGGAATAGATTATGTACTTTTTAACACAGCAGACTTCCACTATGGGTAGCTCAGGTATGATTATCATGATCATTGGTATGTTCGCACTTATGTATTTTATGACCATCCGTCCTCAGAAAAAGAGACAGAAGGAAGAACAGGAAATGCGTAACGCTGTTGATGTTGGTGATGAAATCACAACAATCGGCGGTATCTGCGGAAGAATCGTAACCGTTAAGGAAGACAGACTTATCATTGAAACAGGAAGTGATAAGAATAAGATGACAATTGCTCGTTGGGCTGTTCAGGCAAACAACACAGCAAACGAGAGACTTGCCGCTGAAAGAGCTGCCGCTAAAGAAGCAGCAGAAAAAGCTAAAGCTGAAAAGAAAAAGGCAAAAGAAAACAAAGACGTTCTGTAATAAAGAACAGCGCTCCCTCATAACCTTTAACAAAGGCTTGTGAGGGGGATTTTTTTATGCAGAAACAAGCTGACAGAATTTCGCGAAACAAAAAGAATGACAACAAAAACAAAGATACAATCATTTTATTTACCAAAAGCTTAATAATACAAACGGTCGTGTTTATTGTAATAAGCTTTGTATCGTTGATTTTTGATATAAACACTAACGATTTATTTCTTATATGTCTGTGTGCTTTTTCGTTGAGCTCTTTAATATCAGGCTTTGTCACATGCAGAACAAAACGCTGTAACGGTTTAGTTAACGGAATGCTTTACAGCTTGCCGTCAATTATATTGTTTGCTTTCATATCAGCCTGTCTTAACAGTTTTAAGATTGATTTTACTGCGATTATAAGTATTTTGTGTATGCTGGTTTTTTCATCTGTCGGAGGTGTTATATCAGTAAATGTTAAAAAGCGAACAAAAATAAAAAGATGAATAAATCCGGAGGGTAAATATGAAAATGAAAGCTTCTGTTTTATCGTTGAAAAATCTATTTATTAAAGATAAAGCTCTTATTTCCGCCTTTTTTGCTGCCTTAACCGGTGTTTTAACCGGAGCATTAATATACGGTTTTAAACTGAATAATACCAATAATCCGCTCTTTGATTTATTTATAAGCTTTAATACAGATTTTACCGGAAAATCACAAGCCGAGATTTTTTCAGGCATTGCAATAAGTGTACTTGTTTATTTTTTAGCTTTATTTTTATCGGGGACCAGCTTTACAGGTAAATATCTTTGTATATTTGCAACGTTTTTTAAAATGCTCGGAATAGGTGCGTTTATATCGTTTTTATATGTCAAATATGGCTTGAAGGGCTTGGAGTACGTTTTATTAGTATTTTTTCCCGGGAAAACAATATTGTTTTTCAGCTCGCTCTTTATGACTAAAAACAGCTTTGATATGAGTAATAAAGTAAAAAACGGAATATACGAAAAGGGGAGTAGTACGGATTTTATAAAAACATATTATCTGAGAAGCATGATAATTCTGTTTGTATTTTTGTTGTCTGCTGTTGTTGATTTTGTGACCATAAAAGTTTTTTCTCCTTTGTTTGATTTCTTAATATTGTAAAAGCCGACTGATTAAACAGTCGGCTTTTCTTTTGAAAGGGGATTGTGTGAAATAGCATCCTTTATTTGTTCGTTTTCAATATGAGTGTATATTTCTGTTGTTGACAGGTTTTCGTGACCAAGAACCTCTTTTAAAAGCAGGACATCAACATCTCCGTGCTTGTACATAAGCGTTGCCGCTGTATGCCTCAATTTATGTACGGAATAATGCTGACCGTCAAGTCCGATAGCCTTCAGATATTTGTACACCATCTGCTGTACAGCTTGTCTGCCGATCCGCTTATTTAAACGACTTAAAAATAAAGCTTTTCTTGCGTCGTCATCAGCCAGACCGTCGTGCGGACGCTCTCTCAGATAGGCGTTTATAGCTAAAACACAAGCTCTATTTAGATAAATCATGCGTTCTTTGTTGCCTTTACCTGTAACAATCATAGTATTATTATCAAAATTTATATCACTTATATTAAGAGAAACCAGCTCAGCAAGACGCAATCCGCAATTAAGAAATAGAGTCAGGATGCAATAATCTCTCGCTTTATCCTTGCCGTCAACAGCGTTTAAAAGGTCAATGCTTTGCTCCAAGGTCAAATAACGCGGAAGACTCTTTTTCGAAGAAGCAACCTCAAGCATTTCTATGGGATTACTGTCAATATAGTGCATTTTAACTGAAAGATATTTGAATAAACCTCTCAAAGCTGAAGCCTTGCGCATTCGGCCGCTTGCTTCAATTTTTCTGTCGTTTTTGCAATATGTTAAGAAATTGTTAACATCCTTGAGAGTGACATTGTTAAAGAATTCACAGTCAAGATAAGATAAATCAAAATCATCAGGTAACTCATTCGGTGAGTCATAGTTCATTTTTTTTGAAACCATAAATCTAAGAAACAACCGAATATCAGAAGCGTATTCGTTAAGTGTAGCTTCTGAACGGTCTTTTGCAACAGAAAGGTCATCTATAAATTCATTAACAAGATCCGGTAAAAGTTTTCGATTAAGATAAGGAAGCATCTGAACACCTCAATTCTATATATCAACTATACAAAATTTTTTAAGTTTAGTCAAGTTAAAAGCGGAAAATTGCTTAAACATTACTAACGGAATTGAAAAACTAAAATAATCATTTGATCAGTTTTTTTCAATCGATGCTCACATCATTTTAAAAATTTCCATCAAACGAAAAATAGAACCGTATAAAACAAAAAGTATAATTTATTATGTACAGCGTTTTAATTATCAATTATACGAAATAAACATTTATTATTATTTTTAAAATATCTCATTTTTAAAATATCTCATTAGCGATCTTTAAGCAAATGGCTATAATTAAAGATAATCGAAACTATGAATGCATTAACAAGTATTTATATATGCGTTTAATTAAATATCTGCAAAAATAAGCAATAAATGCATATAAGATATTCGATTAACCTTAACTGCTTATTTCGGAATCAACAATTCCCTCAACTATACAAAATATCTATTTTGTGTAGTTGACTATGAATCTTGCACAAACCCCCTCAACCAATCAAGCATACGAAAAACATATTTATCAAAGTAATCTTTAGAAGCTTTTGCTTTAATCAAATCTATGTAAGCAGTTGCTTCAGTAGGCGTATACCTGAAAATATAATTCATTTTATCAATAACAAGATTATTCAAACGTGTTTCTTCCAGAAAAAACAATTGACAAATCCTATTATACATTTCTTCACTTATCATACAACAACCTTCCTTGCTTATATAACAAATTGATTTTCTGTTCAATACCTTCTGAATCAACATAAGAAAATGAAGCAGATTTTTCAAACTTAAAAGCTGTAACAGATTCAATGTTATCAAAAAGCTTCTGTGAGTCTGCATCAGGTACACCGTCAAGCTTGAAACCATTAAACCACATATAACAAAAGTTACGATGAAGAACTGCACGCTCAAGACCCAAGGAACAACAATAAGTCTTATTACCAGGCATAGCAACACAATCCTTAGTAATATACTTAGATACATAAGCAGCAAGGTCACGAATACGCTCATCAGACTTCTCATTGTCCTGATATTTACAACCTTCAAGAACGTGAATATCAATAGTGCCGTGCTTCCAGGCATCTGTTATATCGGAATAAGGAATATATTCGTCATTAAAAATAACCATATGACAATGAAGGCAGCCTTCATTACCTTCACGTTCTCCCCTCTCCTTCTGACGTTCCAGAACGTAAAGGTAGCGCAGTTTATACCCTTTACGGCTCATAGCTTTGCGAAAAGCATCAAAATGCTTCTTAAAGATAGCAACATCTAAAACCGTCTCAGCGTAGGTAAGAGTAAGAAACTTCGTATAATGACCGAGATTAGCCCATACAATCTGCCGAACCTGGCGCTGAGCTCTGACGAGGTTATCACAACGCTTCTGCATCGGCTCTGGGTGACGCTTTATATCATACTCGCGCTGATGCCCGTACTTAATCGGCTTACTGTAGGTGTAACGCTCAACCGTAGTACCCGAAACGAACATACGCTCCTGCATGTACTTCTCTGCTATACCGGTACCGTGTGCCAATTTTATCACTCCCCTATTATCCAAGATTTTTGAAAATGTCCGAGATTTGAGTATATAGTCAAGTTAAATACGCGCGTGCGCGCGCGCACACGCGTGAGGGACACGAGCTGCACTCGTTCGCTCGCTTGCTCGTTTCCCTACGGAGCTTCCAACAGTCTGACTATGGAAGAACTAAAGTTATCCCACAGTCAGACCATTGAAAACTCCTACCCTTCTTCGAACATACATACAAGGGATTGACAAATAATAAAATTGTGCTATAATCAAAGAGCAGTTGTCGATAGACAAAGGCACGTGATTATAGAAGTTTTTCAAGTTGGTAGCTGGGGAACTTCTATTTTTTTGTTTATTCTTCTTTATTTTCGTTATTTTGCCCCTTAAAACGATTTTTGATGTTTTGTAATATTCTTTCCTTGGATTCGCGCGAACGCTTGATTTTACCCACAAAACGAATAAGATTTTGAGGAATGTTGTCAAAATTCATAGCTTCTTCTGTAACTTCTTCATAATCATAGTCATTATTAAAAAATTCTTCATCAGACATTATTTCTTCTTCATCTGAATCGTCATAATCTGAAGAGGGAGAAAAATATTCATTCCAAATTTCAGAAAGAGAAGAAGGAGAAACATATCTCTGTTCAGACTGAGCAGATTCAAAATCAAAAATCTCATCCCACATAGGAGCTTCTACAAAAGGCTTATCCTGGAATGTATGAGTTGAAACAAATTTGTTATACCATTTACGGCGCCAAAACCAATAGTTACCGTAAGGAGCTTCAACAACATCCCATACTACTTTACGCATACCACGTCTGAAAGCTCGTCCTAAAACCTCAGTATTAGTATCGGCAACCTTAGCTAATGTTGTTTTGGAAGACTCTATATGAGAAAAATGCCAAAATCCTAAAGTCAAATGATAAGTTCTATCTGCAGCTCTTCGCAAGTTAATATCAAGACAATCTGAAGCCTGAGTAGCTACAAATAAATGTGTATCATCTTTACCAAGAAAATTTATGAAATCCTCATCAGCAACAGTCCACTTTGAATAGGAGCGAGCAGGCCATATAGTCTTACCTTCATCAAGTAAAACACAACAACCTGAAAGATTAGCAGAATACAACCAAACTTTATCAACATCATAACGACGGACACCATTAACTGTAGATTCAATCAAAGGAATCTGATAACATCCTTTGTAGGGATACTGACAGTAAACAGGATAACCGGCATTAAGAAAAGCATCAGCAATATATGCAAATAAAGTACTTTTACCGGAACGCCTATCACCTATAACTAAACCAAGATTAACAGAAAGTAAATCATTAGTAAGTCTTTTACCCACGTTTCATCACCTTCCGTATAACAAAAGTAGACATAAAAATAACAAGAACAGAAATAAGAAGATAAATAATAAAATCTAACTCTGTAATAGATGAAATCAAACTAACAAATAAATCAAGAATAAGAGTTAAAACATTCATAAATTAAAGAGAGCATATAAAACTATGTAGCTCTCTATGCCCCCTTTTAATTATTTTATCTACGTCTGCGACCTGCAGAACTGATACCCCTAATACCGAGCTTACGAATAACACGGATTGAGAACAGAACAAGACCGCCGAGAAGAGCAAAGAGAACGGGAACGTAAAGAAGAGGGTTACCCGTAATTGTTGTTACCATACTGGTAAACATTGAAAGAATTGCCTGATAAACAACTGTCATCTGTTCAAATACACTTGAGATAGTCACATAATCACCTCTTTTTATAATTTATTTATGCGGCAACGCTGACGAGCTCACGCTTCGTCAGGCGTTGCTTATCTGCGGCCTTTAAGACCAAAACGACGGATGACCTTAATTGCAAGGCCGGTAACACCGGCAACAATGGCAAAAACAACAGGCCAAAGCAGAAGATTGTTCGATGCAATTGTGTTAATAAGGTCAGTAAACACACCCCATAACCATTCCGCAGCTTCGGCAATGGATGAAGCAAGAGAAGCAAGTGTAGCGAGTGTTACAGTACTACCTTCCATATTCAAGTCCCCTTTCATTAAATTTTTTCTTTTTTTCAATTTTTGTCATACTTAAGAGAATTCATATATGCATTTACGTACTTGTTATTGTTAGAGGAATAATAACCACGGGAAGCACGCTGCGCTTCGATAGCTTCATCACGCTTCTTTTTAAGAATGCTGAGTCTGACCTTCTTTATTGTTTTATCTGTCTTGGACATAACATTCTGCGCACCGTCTTTATTCCTGAACGCAACATCTTCAGCTGAATGTGAAAAATCAGCAAAAACATTCAGAACAAGAAGCACCAGGGGAAGACCGACAGTAATAATTATTGCAGCTGATATTAAAGGAGTAGATTCTATAAAATCAAAGAAAGGAAACAGAAAACGGTTAAGCAGCCAATCTGATGCAGAGCCAAGTGAATTAAAAATACTGTCAAAGCTCATATTTTCACCCCTTTAAGATTTTATATACTATACCGATAAAACCGCATCCGACAAGAATACAAAACGGTATATACAAAGCTGCAGTCGAAAATATTACACTTACAAAAGCATTGATATATGTACTGCACAAGGTCATCAGGTTAAGAAAAAAGTTAAGCGCTGTCACTCTGATGCACCACCTTAACGGTTACGGAAGAAACCGACAACCGCAAAAAGAATACCTGCAATAAGAGGAAGACCGACAGAGGCAAGAAGAAACCAATTGCCTGAAATCATATTCCATCCGGCTGTGAAAATAGTGCTGAAGGTAGAAATAAGACTATCTACACTACCTTCCATATCAGACATCACCTGAACTGTTAAAAAGTTAGGCATGTGCTATATCCCCCTTTCAAAAGAATAATGTAAACAAAGCTTCAAAAGCTTTATAAACAATAAACAAACCAATACCAACAAGAACAAATGCAAATATGTATTCAAGAAAAGCAAAGCCTGAAGGAGCTTGACCGATAAGAGCGTGAATATAATCAAGTAAAGTATTCATCAGTATTTATGCCCCCTTCGTAAAAGTGAAATAAAAAGACCTGCACCCTCAAAAATACAAGTGAGTGTAAGAACAGCCATAATATAATAATCACGGTTAAAATATGAATCATTGTAAAGCTGCGGGTCATCAGTTACAAAATTTATGTTTGTAGCAGTAATAGTCTTTACATTAGGATTTAAAGCAGTATATTGGGAAGTTGTATTGTTGAGCCTATATTCGATGTAACTGAACCTATTAGCTCTTGCAGTATATACTGTACCGCCTGAAGTAATGACATATCCGTTAACCGTGCTATTAGTGAGATTGTAAATATCAGTGCCAGCAGAGTTAAAGCCAAAAGTGCCGTCGAGAAAGTCAAGCGGAAAGATACACGAAACTTTCCCAAGATTGGAATCGAAAACCTCAAAAAAAGCACCTCCTGAATAAGGAACATATGAAGGTATTGACGTATCGTAATCAGCTGCGAAGCTCGTAAAAGCAAAGCAGGAGAACATTAAGCATAATGACAATAAGAGCAGAAGAAACCGCTTCAATATTTATCACTTCTTTCCTTGAATAAATTTAACTGCAATTGTTATTACAGCCGGGAGAATAAACCAGATCAGGAGAGGAACGCCAAAAATACTGTTATCAGTAAGAAAACCAAAAACACTTGTAAAAATATTAACAATAATATCCATTAGTCTTGTCCTTCCCTTCCGAGCAGCTTATATATTACCGATACAGCAACAAGAGCAATCAGGCTTACCTTAAAAATTGTAGGCAAGGCTAAAAAGAGATTACCAAGAAAGCCGACACAAGAAGTAATCAAGCCTATAATTGAAACAATCCAGCCGATAATACTTGATACCGTATCAAAGATAAAACTGAAAAAATCTGAAATATACCACCATATTAAAATCATCTGCCTATCACCTTCCTAACTATACAGAAAACAACAAAGAAAGTTATAAAGGCTGAAAGCATTGGAACAGCTGTAAGAAATGTATTAACTACACCTGAGCCGGTCTCAATATATGTAACAACGTTATTAAGCGTTGAAGATAGCGAATTTTTAAAATCACCTACATCAGAAATCTGATCATTAAAAAAAGTTTTTACATCTGTAAGAATATCTGAAAAAGGATTTACATGTTCGGGCTTTGTGTCATTAAAATATAAAAGATAATTCTTAAGGCTTTCGAAGAAACCGCTTATACGGTCACCAAGACTACCAAAAAAACCGCTTATACGATCACCTATACTACTGAAAAAACCACTTATTCTATCACCGAGAGAAGTAAAAAAGCCCTTAATAGAATCAGCAATTAATGAAGGTAATTCTTTAATACTATCCCAGACATTACCAAGAGTATTAAATATATTTTTAGAAGTCTCATTTCCCTCCTTGATAAGCTCGTTCTGCTTCTCAGAAAGAGTCGGATAAATACCTACACCATAATCATCACCGGCAATACAGTCATAACCGTAACCGTCAACTATCTTTGTAAGGCTTGAATTATCAAAAAAATTATCAGAAACAGTAAAATAATAATCATAAGGGCCAAAGGTATAAGCGTAATGATATGTAGTATTGGTATTCGAACTACTGGAAACTGTAACCCCCTGATTAGTCAAACCAATCTGACCGCCAAAAGAAACAGCTAAACCGGTCCACGGACTATAAGCAATACGGTATATAGGAGAATAAGATAAAATCTCAACAGCACACTGACCGTTGTTAGCGTTCCAACGCTGAGCGAAAATAGTTTGCTTAGTAGAATCAAGAAAAAACAAACAAACAGCACCATTGAACTGTTTACAAGAAACTACAGCAGTATTAGAACCAAAAGGAAGATTTTCAGCAAAAATAAACTCATTACTCGTAAGAATAAGATCATTAAAGCCAAAATCATTGCTAGGATAAAAAGCATACTGAGCTTCAATCAAAGGCGTAACAGCATAAGGGTCAAACATAGCAAGCATATCCTCATAAGGCATATCAGGAAGCTCACCACCGGGAAGCTGTAAAGCTGCACCGGAAAAAACAAAAGAAGTAAGCAGCACAAACAAACATATCAGAACAAGTATCACTTTTTTGATTGTTTGCATTGTGCTGCCCCCTTTTATAAAAATTGAAAAAAAGCTTATTTAGTTACAGCTCTGAAGCCGTTAACAACCGCCTTGCCCTTTGAATATCCGAAAAGGAATTCATAATGCTGACCGCAAGTAACCGAAGAAGGAATATTAGCGCCACCGGGGAAATACTGCTTTCCGGCAATTTTACCGTTAAAGCCGTTTGCCCTCTGCTGCGGCGTAGCGTCCATGTTGAAATAAATAGTGGTACCCTGCACGCGTTTACCATCTTTGTCTGTAAAATCAATTTTCTGTACACCTACGAGTTCAAATACATTTTCCATTTGTTTTTACCAACCTTTCTTATTTTGTAGGAATTTTAATAGTGCCGGTCTATTCCCGGCTGTCACCAGTCTTTCCTAGAGTCGGAACCTATTCTTCCAGTCACCAGTCTCTCCCGGTGTCGATTGGATGTCAAAATAACCGAATTTATATCAACCGTCTTCACGGTTAATAAGTGAATCAACATACGCTTCAAGGTCACTTGAGCTTTTATCAAGTCTTCTTTTAAGAAGAATTTCACGAAAATCAGTTAAAGTCTCAAGAACATAAATAAACGAACCGTCAAAAAATTGAACACGAGTATAACCATTAGGCTTAGTAAGAAAATAAATCAAAAAAATCGCATTAGAAGAAACAAAGCATTTAGAATTATCAGTACGAGTCAATTCAAAAAAATCAGAAGCATTAATTATTTCATTAAATGTCATTGTTTATCACTCCTAATTTCAATATTTACATCAGGATCAAAATACAATTCAAATTTGTCAACCTCATTTTTATTGATTGAAACACCACAGCCGCTAAAATCACAAGGTCGTTCATAATAAAGAAAACCCTTTCCGGAAACAGGAGCGGTAAAATACTTAATTGCAACATCAAGTACCGAACCATCAGAAAAAATAATTTTTAACATCATTCTGCATCATCCTCTCTGTGTCTCACATATGAGACTACAAGCATTATAAGTCTCAAATGTGAGACTTGTCAAGAGTATCATATGTAAGACACGATATAATCTACTTAATAAACAAAAAAGGAGATTGTATTACTGTGAATTATGTACAAAGAATTAAAGATTTAAGAGAAGATCACGACCTTAAGCAATCAGATGTAGCAATTATCCTTAAGACAGCAAGGAACTATTATGGAGAATATGAAAGAGGAACAAGACCACTCCCGATAGAACACCTAATTACTCTATGCAGATATTACAACGTATCAGCTGATTACATACTCGGATTTACAAACGAACCTAAGCAACTACCAAAGAAATAACCCGCCCTGAAGGGCGGGTTTGGTTTATTTATTAAATTTAGAATTAAGATACATGGGACGAATTGTATACCATAGACCGACAGGTATACCACCAATCATAATAGTTAATAAATTACGACCACAAAAATAAAACAAAGGAAATTCAATAAAAGTCAGACAGAAAATCATATACTTAAAAAAACTTGAAAAGTCACTCTGTTTATCATTGAAAAACCAATGTAAAATTTTTTTAAAAATCAAAATATTCACGTCCAATCAAAAATTATAATTAAAAGGCTTAATCAGATCCTCACCGGTAACAGTAACAAAATCCGAACAAGAAGGAGTATCATAAAAAACAACCTTATCATGAAGCTTGCAAACGTCATCATCAGGATTCATATGATAGTAAAATTTACAATAAAAAAAAGAATTTAAGCAAAGCATATAATCATCACCTTTAGTAATTTTAACAACAAAACCTAGAAGCCTAATATCTATTTTGTATAGTTGACTGTGAATATTAACTACTGCCCTCTGCGGATATCTGATTATTAAATATTGCGATATTTTATAAAATGTGTTATTATAATGTTCAAATACAATTAAGGATGTGCGTTATGCAAATAAAGATTCAGGATGGCGTTGTCGATCTTTCGGGCGAACCTATTCTTAAAAAAATAAATATTGAAATTAATACACAAAGTAAAATTGGTATAGTCGGACGTAACGGTTGCGGTAAAACAACTTTATTACGTCTGCTTTCCGGTGAATTACAAATTTCAAAAGATGACCCCGAAATAAAAAGTATACATACCGTTTCGGGAAAACCGTCAATCGGAACATTGAATCAGATTGCTTTCAAGGATGACAACGTTTCCTTGATCGACGAAATTCGGAGCGCTTACTCAGATATTATAAAAATGAAAGATGATATCGAAAAACTGCGTATTAAAATAGATCACTCCCCTTCCGATGAGCTTATAGAAAAATACACCTCGCTTCTTGATCACTTCACAAATCTTGGAGGCTTCTATTTTGAAAAGGAATATGAAGCCGCAATTAAGCGCTTCGGTTTTACGGATACAGATAAAATCAAACCTCTGTCCGCTTTTTCAGGCGGACAGAGGACGAAAATTGCCTTTCTGAAGCTTCTTTTATCAAAACCTGATCTTTTATTGCTCGACGAGCCTACCAATCACCTTGATATTGATGCTGTTGAATGGTTGGAAGGTTATCTTTCGGCTTATAAAAATGCCGTTGTTATTGTTTCGCACGACCGTATGTTTCTTGATAAATCGGTAAATGTTATCTATGAAATAGAACGCGGTAAAACCTATAAATATAACGGTAATTACTCTGATTTTGTTGAGCAGAAAAAGCTTCTCAGAGAAAAACAAGCAAAAGAATATGAAGCTCAGCAAAAAGAAATAGCACGACTTGAGGAGCTGATTGAACGCTTCAGATATAAAGCTAACAAAGCCGCAATGGCTCAGTCAAAGATAAAAGCTCTTGAGCGTATGGAGCTCATTGAGCCACCTGAAACTTATGATTCAAAAGCCTTTAAAGCAGCCTTTGAGCCGGATTTTAAATCTGTTAATGATGTTTTGTCTGTGCGTGAGCTTGAAATAGGCTACGATAAAGTTCTTTCAAAGGTCAGCTTTGATATTAAACGAGGACAGCATGTCGGGATTCTCGGAGGAAACGGTCTCGGTAAATCTACGTTGCTTAAAACTATTGTTGGTGTTGTTCCTGCTATAAGCGGAAGCTGTATTATTGGCGGTAATGTGAAAATAGGATATTTTGACCAGCAGATGGCTCAGTATACCAGCAATAAAACGGTTCTTCAGGATTTTATAGATGAGTTTCCTTCACTTACAGATTTTGAAGCAAGAAGCGCCCTGGGAGCATTTCTGTTCAGCGGAGAAGATGTTTTCAAAAATGTCAACGTGCTTTCAGGCGGAGAAAAAGTAAGGCTTGCTCTGTGCAAAATTTTCAAGCATAAGCCTAATTTTCTTATTCTTGATGAGCCTACTAACCATATGGATATAGTTGGCAAGGAAGCCTTGGAAACTATGCTCAGCGAATTTGAAGGAACTCTTCTTTTTGTGTCGCATGACCGATATTTTGTGAAAAAAGCGGCACATCATATATTATCCTTTGAAGGTAAAGAGACAGTAAAATGGTTTGAATTCGGTTTTGATGAATATACAGAACATCAGCTTAAAATGCAGAGTGAAAGTAATTCCGCACTCCCCTCTCCTACTGTTAAAAAGCAGTCAAAATCCACCTACACAACCCCTGCAAAAGAAAAAAGCAAACGTGAGCGAGCTTTGAAAAAAGCGGAAGATACGGTGAATAAGCTTGAACAGGAGCTTGAATTTTTGAACGAAGAAATAGTAAAAGAAGAAAATTTAAGTGATTATGTTAAACTTTCTGAGCTGCAAGAGAAAATTTCACAAACAGAAGAAGCTCTGATGATTGCCATGGAAGAATGGGAAAATGCAGAAATAAGCCTTAATGAAATATTATAAAACACTGAACCACCGATTGCGATCGGTGGTTCAGATTATATTATTCCGTTGGAAGAAAAAGCTTTGTCAGTTCAACACATATATCATACATACCGTAAGCGTCAAGATATTCTGAATTTGTACCTGATGTTATTATAATAACTGCATCTCGTGATTCTTTATCGAAGGTAAAGGTTGAATACAGACCGTAACTGTTTCCGGTGTGAGAATAAAGTGTTCTGTCTTTAATTAGCAGCTTATTTTCTTCAACTCCGAATCCGGAGCCGAGTCCTTCAGAATAAATTCTGCTTTTCAACATTTCATCTATACTTTCTTGCGAAATAAGTCGCTCTCCGTTTTCCGTAAGGCCTCCGGCACAGATCATAGCAATAAATTTTGCATAATCCTTGGCAGACACAGTCAGGTTACCTTGAACGAGATGGTGTGTTTGTCCTATTGTTTGGTGAGAGCGCACGTTCAGCTGTTCCTGAACAGTGAGTCCTTCCCAGCCGTAAATATTAGCAAGCAAATCCCGGTTTTCGAGCTCGAAAGCCAAATAAGATGCATCTATATCCAAAGGATCAAAAAAGTACAATTCAGCTAAATTGTTAAAAGGAATACCGGTGAGCTTTTCACAAATAGCTCCCAGGATTGCGACAGCAAAATTACTGTAACAATAATAGTTTCCGGGTTCCGCCATACAAAAAGCTGAATCATAGGAAAGAATTTCCTGTATCGGTGTAACCGAGCGATTCATAAGCGAATAATCGAACTGTTCAGAATTCACAATTGTACTTGTATGTGCCATCAACATTGCGGGTGTAATAACTTTTTCGGGATAATAAGGGTTTCTTACTTTATACCCCAGATAGTCACTTATGTCAGCATTAATTGCTGCTTTGCCTATTTCACAAAGCTTCATAAACACCGCATCAGTAACAAATTTTGAAAGAGATGCTATACGGAATTTTGTATCAGGAACAACATTCAGCTTCTTCTCGGTATCTGCATATCCATATTCATACGTATATTTAAGTTCACAGTTTTCAACCACAGCTACCTGAACTGCAACAGATTTGTATTTTTCGCTTATGCTGTCAGCTTGTTTTTTTAAATCCTGCGGCAACTGCTCCTGTTTTCCGTCGTAATCATAGCTTCCGGAAAGCATAAAATCGGATACGTTGAATATTTCTTCGTCAACCGGTATCGCATTTTTGTCAGTCTGCCTGTAATAAACGAATCTGTAATATGCGCAGGAAATTACAACCGAAGCTGCAAGTAAATATACAATAACTCTTCTCATACATCCTCCATAAAAATAAAAATCTATTCCTTCATCAATGTTGATCAGGAATAGGTTTTATAATTATTTGAACGTTTAAAAGCCGAGAAGACCAAAAAGCCCGTAAGACAGAGCTGATATTATACACCCTGCGACCAGAACTCCTGCAGCAATAACAGGCAAAGCCTCTTTTGTTTTCATGCTTAATAAATCAGCAATGAGTGCACCGGTCCACGCACCTGTACCGGGAAGAGGAATTGCAACAAAGAGAAATAATCCCCAGAGCTTATATTTGCGTACATTATCAGCTTTTGAAAGGGATTTTTCTTCAAGTTTTATAATAACGGAGCCTATTTTTTTAAAACGTTTAAGAATATTAAAAATCTTCCTGATGAAAAGAAGAATAAAAGGAATCGGAAGCATATTGCCGATATAGCAAAGTATGAAAGCTCTTACGAATTCGACATTCATAAGCTTTGCAGCAATAAGACCGCCTCTTAATTCAAGAATAGGTAAAAGTGAAACTATAAAAGCAATGATTTCAGATGAAACCTTTCCATCCAAAGCTGTTACAAAAAATTCAGCTAAGCTTTCCGCCATTTTTTAAAATCCCCTTTTTTAAACTCTGTTAACAATGAAATAATCCATTGCTTCGTTTAAGATGTTTTTATCGTTTTCGTAATTCAGAGTATTGAGAGCCCTTTCATAGGTAAACCATCCGCACTCTTCAATTTCCTCCTCTTGAAGCGTGTACTCGGACTCATCTGTCCGTGCAAGGAAAATAAGAACTGATTTTTCAATTTTACCCTGGATGGTGTAATCTGATTTTTTTACAAAGTCAGGAAGTATTTTTACCCTAAGCCCTGTTTCCTCGAAAATTTCTCTTATAGCTGTCTGTTCATTTGTTTCTCCGGGTTCTACATGACCCTTCGGAAATCCCCAGTGAGCACTGCGGCGATTACGGATCAAAAGAAATTTTCTTCTTCCCTGCTCTATTCTGTAAACTACAGCGCCGCAAGAGCTTTCATAAAGACAATCAATATTGTAATCGTTTTGCCCCTCTGCAAAATCGATAGCTTTTTTGATGTCATTGACAATGAATCGAGTGCTTTTTGGTGCAACAACCCAGACAATACCCTTACCTGCTTTACGTTTAACAACAGCAATAACTCTGCCGTCAAAGTTCCTTACGGGATGATCTATACCCATAATATAAGCACTCTGAACAGAGTTCTTTTTACCCTTATAGCCTTCAATTATACCGTAATTGAGTTGATATTTGAAACCAAAACGGCTGTTGTAAGAGTTCATCGGGGCGGTAACACGTACTTTTACGAATTTACCTAACATGGTGTATCCCCTTCAACAAAATGTAACTGAACGCAACAAAGGGTAGCCCTTTTATACAGTTACACAGAATAATATGTCTTATATTATACTTGCTTTTTATTTAATTTTCAATATATTTTCAAAAAAACAGATAAAAAATTCTATATTAATAAAAATGTTTTTATACAGTTGTCTTTTTTCTTATAAGGTGTTATAATGTATATTATCAAACAGAAAGAGTAAATATATAATGAAAAATTTATACATAACCGACCTTGATGGCACATTGCTCAATTCAAAAGCTGAACTTTCACAACGCAGTAGCGATATTATAAGCGATTTAATTAATGACGGCGTAATGTTTTCTGTTGCTACAGCAAGAACTAAAGCAACAGTGCTGGATATGTTCAAGGATGTAGGACTCAATATGCCTGTTGCTCTTATGAACGGTGTTTCTGTATTTGATACAGAGAAAAATTGTACGGCAATCAGCCACAGTATTGATAAATCCGTTGCTGAGCATATTCTGAAAATATATAAAAAGTACGGCAAGCATCCTATGCTCTACTTTAATAAGGACTCCTACCTTGAAATTGTTTACACTGCTGTCGATAATATACATCAGCAGGAATATATTAACGACAGGAATGCACGACACCTTAAGAAGTTCAGAAAAGTTGAGGAATACAGACTGGACGGAAAAGATGAGCTGTTATATATTGTCAGCTTTGA
Organism: Clostridia bacterium; assembly: GCA_017473435.1. Lineage (GTDB taxonomy): Bacteria > Bacillota > Clostridia > Oscillospirales > Acutalibacteraceae > UBA6857. The sequence goes on from JAFULG010000020.1 coordinate 19,173, forward strand.
TAAACCTTCAGAGCTGGAAGCGATTTATGGGGAGATAAAGGAGCTTGATGGGGTAATTTCTTGCTTTTATGCTGATAACTATACTGATTGTAATTTTCTCGAAACAATGAACGGCAGTATATCCAAGGGAACTGCGGCTACTGAGATAAAAAAGCTTACCGGTGCAGATAAAATTATTGCCTTCGGAGATAACCTGAACGATATTCCGCTTTTTCTTGTTGCCGATGAGTGTTACGCTGTATCGAATGCACACGAGGAATTAAAAAAGCTGGCAACTGCCGTAATAGGCTCCAACGACGAAGATACTGTTGCCGAGTTTATAAAAAAACATTCCCAACAGAATTAAGAATCCGTTGAAAATGTATGGTTTTCCTTATTAAATTTTGTGTTACACAGTCTGATAAAGTTATTCAATGACAAAATGTCAAACAAAAAGGAGAAAATAAAATGTCAACTTCAAAAAAGATGGATGTAAGAGTTAAACGCACCTACCGACAGCTAATAGAAAGCTTTCTTAAGCTTTTAAAGGAGAAATCCTTTGATGAAATTTCAATATCAGAAATCTGTGAAGGTGCGGATGTTCATCGCGCGACCTTTTATAAGCACTTTAATGATAAAACCGAATTCCTTAATTTTTGTGTAAAGCAGCTTTTGTCCGATGTAGATCTGTCTCAGGTTCTCAGTTATCCCTCACCTGAAAATGTTAAGGATAGCTGTATGTCCTTTGTAAAGGTTCTTTTTACATTTATTGACGAAAACAGGGTGCTGTTTTCAGCTGTGTTTTCTGATAAGCACTCTATGTCTTTTGATACGACCCTCATCAATGTTATCACAGATTTTTGCGCCCTTAAGCTTTCTCAGGTGCTGGAAGGTATACCTAAATACAAATCTCAGATTTTCTCAAATTTCTATTCAGGCTCTATTGTCGGTGTTATAAAGTGGTATGTAAAAAATTACGATGTGTGTCCCCTGGAAGATGTTTACGTCTTTTTTGAAAGGCGAATTGACGAGATTTGCGATGCATACATAAAATACTATCTCGACGATATGAAGGATAAGCTTATCTGATGTCGTAATCATCAAGAAAATTATATTTCATATCCCCTTTTCTGTATCCTATAACCGTTTCAAGATTTACATTGTGTACACTTCTGAAGATATTCATTTCGATGTTAGAGTTGATTTTTCTGAAATCAGAAATCAGCTCCTTCATTTCTTTTCGCTTTGATGTCATCTCCATTTCAGATGTGTTTTCGTTCTTTTTTGTAAAATGACAGGCGCATTCAAGAAAACTCAATCCGTTATATCTTGCCCAGGCTTTTATGTCAGCTTCCCTTACCATATATAAGGGACGAATCAGCTCCATGCCTTCATAATTTGTACTGTGAAGCTTCGGCATCATTGTTTTAATTTCCGCGCCGTATATCATGCTGAGCAGTATTGTTTCTATTACATCGTCAAAATGATGGCCTAAAGCTATTTTGTTACAGCCCAATGACTTTGCATACTTGTAGAGGTATCCCCTTCTCATTCTGGCGCACATATAGCACGGAGAGGATTCTATATCATCAACATAATCAAATATTCCGGCCTCAAAAATATTGATGGGAATATTCAACAATTTTGCATTATCAATTATACGCTGTCTGTTTTCGGGTGAATACCCGGGATCAAGAACAAGATATTTAGCTTCAAAAGGAAAATCGCTGTGCTTCTGAAGATGCTCTATACATTTAGCAAGAAGCATTGAGTCCTTACCTCCGGAAATACAAACAGCAATTTTATCGTCAGGCTTTATCATTTGATATTCGTTTATGCCTGCGATAAATCTTTTCCAGATATCTTTTCTGTATTTTTTGTATATACTTCTTTCAACTTCTATGTGTTTTTCCATTTGGAGCTATCCTTTCAGATTTAAAAATAAGACTGTCCGACCGAATTTTATGGGGACAGTCTTTATGTTTGTATTTATTCGTCTTTATCATTAATTTTAAAAATCAATTTCAAAATACCCTTAAGAGCTCTGGGACTTTTAAAAACAACAACCTTCACAAAAATACCCCCTTGAATAATTGTGTCACTTCTGACAGGAAATCAAGCCAAGAACAACAAGCATTACCGCGAGGATGAAAATCATCATTTTAACCGGAAAGCACATTGCTAAAAGCAAGCCTGCTCCGAAAGCCGTAAAAACAAGCCCTTTAGGACAACCACGGTGATGTGTCAACAACTATCATCCTCCCTGCATAATCAACTGCTGCAGCCGTCACACTAACATTATACGGAAAGGATATTTTTTTGTGAATAAATCATTTAAATTTGCCAGCTTTTTATATCTTTGAGCTCATTGAACATAGAAACATAGCTTTCATATCTGCTGCCGCTTATTGTTCCTTCATCCACAGCAGAAATTACGGCACATCCCTTTGTATTTATATGGGCGCAACCGTTAAATTTGCAAGCGCCGATACATTCTGAAAATTCTTTAAAATATTTTTCGAGCTCATTTGCAAGAAAAATATTTTCTCCGGAAAATTCAATGCTGGAAAAACCGGCAGAATCGATTACCAGGCCATCTGCAATATGAAAAATTTCAGCTTGTCTTGTTGTATGTCTTCCTCTGCCGAGCTTTTCACTGATTTCACCTGTAGCAAGCTCAAGATTTTCATCAACAGCATTAAGCAAAGTTGATTTGCCCGCACCTGAATTACCGGTTAATGCTGTTAAGCATCCTGAAAATTCACCTCGTATAGCCTCAATGTTACGTTTATCAACACTTGAAAACATGTAAGTTCTGTAGCCTGTCTTTGAATAAATATCAAAAAGCTCCGACGCTTTTTCTTCCTCAAGATCTGATTTTGTTATAACGATGACAGGCTCTATTCCGCTTTTTTCAGCGATAACCGTAAGCTTATCAACAATAAGAGTATTAGGCATAGGAGAGACCACAGAAACGATTATCATAAGCTTGTCAATGTTTGCAACCGGCGGACGTACAAGCTTGTTTTTTCGTTCAAGTATTTTATCTATTGTGTTTTCCTGGGAATCTCTGACGGTAATTTCAACTCTGTCGCCTGCAAGAGGCTTCAGCTTATCCTTACGGAATTTTCCTTTCGCTTTACATTCAAAAACTCCTTCGGAGGTTTCTACATAATAGAAACCTCCGATTCCTTTTAATATAATACCTTCAGCCATTTTATTATACCTGTTCCTGAACTGCCTGAGCAGCTTGCTCTGTTGCAACCGGTTCTGCCTCGGTAGGCTGAGTTGTTTCTGGCTCAGGATCAGTCGGAGGATCAGTTTCAGGTTCCGGTTCTGTGGGCGGTTCGGTAGTTTGCATTGTAGTGGCCTCGGTTGTAGGAGCTTCTGTTGTAGGAGCTTCTGTCGGGATATAAATTGTTGGTGCCGTAGTCGGAAGTGTTGTTGTTCTGGTGGTAGTAACAGCCGTAGTGGCGGTTGTAGTTGTGGTTGTAGTAGTTGTTGTGGTGGTTGTTGTTCCGTCGGCTTTACCGTTACTGATATAAACAGCAATTCTGGTACCGGGAAGAACTTTTTCACCTGCTTTTTCATAACCGATAATTAAGCCTGCAGAAGCTGAGCTGTTACGGTACTCGCTGTCTGAAGTATTTAAAACAAGACCGACCGCTTCAAGAGCCGCTTTCGCCTCTGCAACTGTTTTACCGAGAAGATCGGGAACAGCAACCGGTTCAACATCTTGATTGGTAGCAACGTAAATTACAACATTTGAGCCTACCTGTGCTTTTTGTCCGGCTGTAGGTTCAGTTCTGATAACCTTACCGACAGCTATTTTTTCATTTTTTTCTTTGATGATATTTACGGTAAAACCGAGAGCTTTAAGCTGTGCTTCAGCTTCGTTGAAATTTTTTCCGATAACATTAACCGGAATCTCTACACCTTTTGCCGAACCGGAAATGTAAATCACAATTTCTGTTCCGTAATCAACTTTTTCTCCTGCTTTAGGCTCCTGAAGGAGAATTTTACCGGGAGTCTCTACACTGTCCTCTTTGAAATTAGGAGTAATCTTAAAGTTGGAGTATTCTATGTTGTTTACAACGTTTTCATAATAATTAAGGCCTTCAAGAAGAGGAACTTCAACCTTTTTATCATTACCGCTAAAGAAATTAAATAACACTACAGCAAAAATCACAAGGGCAACAAGCACTCCGAAAAGGATGCTGAGAGTTTTCATTTTTGCTTTTGCATCAATTTCACTGTTCTCATCATCTTCATCGATGTCAGCTCTTGCGGCAGAAGGCATTCTTCTCTGCTGTGAGCCTGCTCTCTGCATATTGTCAGAACCTGCAGCTCTGCCGACCGGGCGCTGTCCTGCAGCTGCTCTCTGAGTACCTGGAGATCCGGTTGAATTGAAAGTATAATTGAATTTTATGTTAGGATTTCTCTTGTAGCAATCAATATCATAAAGCATTTCAGAAGCTGACTGATATCTGTCGATAACATTCTTCTGCATAGCCTTCATTATGATCTGCTCAAGGCCAACGGGAATTTCAGGATTAAGAGCTCTCGGCATTGCAGGCTCCTTCTGAAGCTGCATAAGGGCAACTGAAACAGCATTATCTGACTGGAAAGGCAGACTGCCTGTAAGCATTTCATAAAGTACAACACCTACAGCGTAAAGGTCGGTCTTTGCGTCGGTGATGTTGCCCTTTGCCTGCTCAGGACTGATGTAATGCACAGAACCGATTGCCCCGTCGGTCATTGTTCTTGTTTCACTGCGGCTGAAGCGGGCTATACCGAAATCGGTAACTTTAATAGTACCGTCGGATTGGAGCATAATATTCTGAGGCTTAACATCGCGATGAACGATTCCTTTGTCATGGGCGTGCTGAAGAGCGCGGAGTATCTGTGTGACAAAATATAATGCCTCTCTGATATTAACTTTACCTTGCTGCTGAGTATATTCCTTAAGTGTGATGCCGTCAACATACTCCATAACGATATACTGAAGCATATCGCCGTAGCTCACATCGAAAACCTTTACAATATTAGGATGTGAGAGAACAGCAATCGCCTTTGATTCATTTTTGAATCTGCGCTTGAATTCTTCGTTAGCAATATATTCATCCTTAAGGATTTTTACAGCAACGGTACGCTGATCCATATTATCAAAGGCCTTATAGACAACAGCCATACCGCCGACGCCGATGATTTCCATGATTTCATATCTTCCGTCAAGTCGCTTACCAACGTAATTTTCCATAACAAATCACCTTACCCTTTCATAACTACAACCGTAATGTTATCAACTCCGCCGTTATCATTTGCTGCTTCAATATACTTATCAGCAAGGGAGTTGAAATCACAGTTGTTATATATATCAAGCATTTTATTCTTTTCAAGTAAACCGCTTAATCCGTCCGAGCAGAGAATAAGTGCATCGTTTTTGCTGAATTCAACAGTATCAAATTCAATTTCGATTTTCTCGTCAACGCCCATAGCTCTCGTGATTATATTTTTACGGGGATGATGCTCAAACTCGGTTTCAGTAATCTGACCCATATCAAGCATTTCCTGAACAAGAGAATGGTCTTTGGTTAAAAGGCGGATTTCTCCGTCTTTTATGATGTATGCACGGCTGTCACCTACATGAGCAATACAAACTTCACCGTTTTTGTAAATTGCTGCAACGATTGTCGTGCCCATGCCTTCAAGATCTTTATCTGAAGAACCTCTGTCGTAAACAACGCAGTTAGCTGTAGTAATTGATGATAAAAGGAGATTTTCAATGTTATTTATATTCATTGAGGTGTTATAGCACTTAACGATTTTCTGACTGACAATATCAATGGCAGTTGAACTTGCAATCTTTCCTCCGTGAACACCGCCCATACCGTCGCAGACAACCGCCCAACAGGCTCCGTCATCAAATTTTCCGAACTTGAAAGCGTCTTCGTTAGCCACTCTTGTTCTTCCGACATCAGTATTTCCGATAATTTGCATAAGCTGTATCTCCTTATAATTAGTTATCCTGGTTGTTTTCGCCTCTTCGCAGCTGACCGCAGGAAGCATTTATATCGCTGCCAAGGGTGCGCCTTACAGTAACATTAATTCCCTTGGCTTCAAGAATTTTTATAAAAGATTCGATTTGTTTGTCATTACTTTTTCTGAAGTTCCGTTCCTTAACAGAGTTTACAGGGATAAGATTTACATGGCAAAGCATACCCTTTAACCTTGAGGCGAGCTCTCTTGCGCACTCATCACTGTCATTAACGCCGTCAATCATAGCATATTCAAAAGAGATGCGCCTTGATGTTTCTTTTGTATAATCTCTGCACGCTTTAAGTAATTCGTCAATATTCCAACGGTCATTGACAGGCATGGTGCGTGAACGTATTTCATCATTAGGGGCATGGAGTGATATCGACAAGGTAAGTTGGAGCTTTTTCTCAAGAAGCTTATATATTCCCGTTACAACCCCGCAGGTTGAAAGTGAAATATTTCTCATTCCGATGTTGAGTCCGTTTTCATCTGAGATCATCGAAAGAAATTTGATGACATTATCAAAATTATCAAGCGGCTCCCCTACTCCCATCATAACAATGTGGGATATACGAATATCAAGATCACGCTGAGCTGTATATATCTGTGATAGTATTTCAGAAACATTAAGGTTTCTGACAAAGCCTGCAATACCGGAGGCACAGAACCTGCATCCCATTTTGCAGCCGACCTGACTTGATACGCAGATGGTATAACCGTATTTGTATTTCATCACAACGCTTTCGATGAGTTCTCCGTCATGAAGCCTGAACAAATACTTAACTGTATTATCATACATCGAAACTAACTTTTTTTCAATACTGCAATTATAAATATCGTAGGAATTTTCAAGATTTTCCCTTAATTTTTTTGAAATGTCTGTCATTTCATCAAAACTTTCAGCGCCACGCTTATGTAACCATGAATATATCTGCTTGGCTTTAAAGCTTTTTTCGCCCATATTTTCCATTTCAGCTTTAAGCTCAGACAAGCTCAGAGATTTAATATCAGTTTTCATTTTATTTTTTCCTTTCGAAACAAGCAATAAAAAATCCGTCGGTACAGTGCTTGTGCGGCATAAGAGTAAGAAACTCGTCGTCTGATAAATCTTTAAAAGGTGAAACTACTTTAAAATCATCAGTGCTTTGGAGAAATCTTTTGCATACTTTACTGTTTTCACTGTGCGAAAGAGTGCAGGTTGAATAAACAAGTCTTCCGCCTTCTTTCACATATTTTGCACCGGTTTGTAGAATCTGAAGTTGAAGGGATGGTAATTGTTTGACTTCATCGGGATTTTTATATTTGATTTCAGGTTTTCTGCCGATTATTCCAAAACCCGAACACGGAACATCACACAATACGGCGTCAGCTTCACCCAGATTCTCGTAAAAGGAAGTTGCATCCCCTGTTGTTGGCTTAACACAGGTAAGCTTTAAACGTTCTGCACCTTTTTTTATAAGCTTTACCCGATGTTCATGGATATCGAAGCTGAGAACCTCACCTGAATTATTCATTTCCTCGGCAATAGTATAAGTTTTTCCGCCCGGAGCAGCGCAAAGATCAAAAACTCTGTCTCCCGGCTTAACATTCAGCGCCTTTGCGCAAAGCTGACATGCAGCATCCTGAACATGAAAATACCCATTAATAAAGCTCTTAAAAGATTCAACGCTTCTTCCACCGAGTTGTATTTCAAGGCAATTGTTGTACAGGGTTTTAGCGGCTTCGACGCCTTCACTTTTAAGTTCGTCAATAAGTTTGTTTTCTGATATGAGTGTATTGTTGACTCTTATATAATTTTTGCAAACGTCTACAGAGCTTTTTAAAATACCCTCTGTATCTTCTTTTCCGTATTCTTTTATCCATTTATTTATAAGCCACGTCGGACACGAATACAGAACTGACAGATAATCTGTAAAATTCCCCTCAGAAGGCAGTATCAAGCCGTTTTTATCAATTTTGCGTAAAACTGCATTCACAAGTCCCGACGCATAGGAAAGGCCGTTTTTCTTAGCAATATTGACACTTTCATTTACAGCTGCGGAAGACGGAACTTTATCCATAAACAAAATCTGATAAGCACCAAGACGCAACACAGTAAGGACATCCTTTTTTAATTTATTTATCGGCTTAGAGAGATAAAGCTCAATCTGATAATCAAGAGTAATTTTTCGTTCGATTACGCCGTAAAACAAATTAGACACAAAAGCTCTGTCTCTTGTGTCACAATCTGATTTTGACAGCAAAAAGTCCAGGGCTATATTTGAATATGCCCCGTCTTTTTCTGTTTTTATCAAAGCCTCAAATGCTAATTGTCTCGGATTCTGCATAAAAATTCCTTTATCTTCTTCTGTTTGTACGTAATATAAGTCTTACAAGAGACATGACTGATACGAGGAGAGACGCAACATATGTGAGCGCTGCGGCTCTGAGGACCTTTTTCGCTTTAGGGATTTCTTCATCATAAAGCATATCGGTTTCACCGATAACCTTAAGAGCTCTTGAACTTGCGTTGAATTCAACGGGTAAAGTAATAAGCTGAAAAAGAACAACTGCGGCGAAAAGGATAACTCCGACACTGACTAAAATATCAAGACCCATAAAATATCCTAAAATTGCAACTGTAAAACCGACAGACGAGCCAAGATTTGCAACGGGAAGAACAGCATTGCGCATCTTAATAGGTGCATAGCTTTGTGCATGCTGTGCAGCATGTCCCGCTTCGTGACAGGCTATACCTACACTGGCTATGGAAGTCCCGGAAAACACCTCGGGTGAAAGTCTTATTACATTTGAACGCGGGTCATAATGGTCTGTAAGCTTGCCCTGAGTCATATGAACCTGAACATTGTTGATATTATAAAACCTCAGAACCCGCTTGGCAGCCTCTTCTCCCGTAAGCCTTTTTGCATTTTGAATTTTAGCCATTGAGGAATAGGCTTTTTTTACATTTGCCTGAGCGATAAGTGAAATTAAAAGAGCAGGTACAACAAGTATAAGATAATAATAATCGTACCAAATCATAATAAGCACATCCTTTATTGCCTTGCTTTAGTTACCGAGTACAGTACCCTTCTCAATTTTATAACCGTTAAGGAAGGATACGCTGTCCATTCTTTTTTTGCCTTCAAGCTGAATTTCAAGAAGCTCAATACAGCTGTTGTCACCGCAGGAAACAATCAATCTTCCGTTACTGTCAATTACTTCTCCCGGATTATTTTTACCTTTTACATCGGATAAAATACTTTTGTGTATCTTTAAATTTTTGCCATTGAATTTTGTAACTGTTCCGGGCCAGGAATAAAGTCCGCGGATTTTATTGTGAATCTCTGAAGCCGGTCTGCTCCAATCGATAAGGCTCATTTCCTTGGTGAGCAGTCCGACCTTGCTTGCCTTTGATTCATCTTGCTTAATGGGTTTAAGCTCATTATTCTCAATCATTTCGATGGTTTTCATAAGAACTTTTGCCCCTAGCGGTGCAAGAACCTCATACATGTATTCCGTTGTATCGTTTTCGCCGATTTCTGTAGTACCAACATGAAGTATATCACCGGTATCGAGTCCGTCGTCCATTTGCTGAGCAGTTACACCTGTAATTTTATCTCCGTTGAGAACGGCAAAATGAATAGGTGAAGCGCCTCTGTATTTAGGAAGAATTGAAGCGTGAATATTAACGCAGCCGTATTTGGGATAAACGAGAAAATCGTGAGGCAGAATTTTTCCGTAAGCAACGACAACAACAAGCTCAGGATTTATCTCCTTTAATATTTCAACGCCTTTGCCGTTACGCAGAGATTCGGGCTGAAAAATTTTAAATCCGTGCTTCAGAGCTTCAACCTTAACATCAGGAGGAGTAAGCTCCTGTTTTCTGCCTACGGGCTTATCAGGCTGACAAAAAACGCCAACCACCTCATGTTCTGAATCTGCAAGGGCGTGAAGACAATCCACTGCAAAATCAGGAGTACCCATAAAAGCTATTCTCATTTATTTCCACCTGCCTTAAGTATATCATCAGCTGTTTCAGGTATAATCTTATCTATATACAAGATTCCGTCAAGGTGATCAATTTCGTGACAGAAGCAGCGAGCCTTAAGCCCCGTTCCCTCAAGCATACGCCAGGCACCGTTACGGTTCTGAGCTTTTACCTTAACGTAGGTCGGGCGCTTAACCTTACCGCTCTCACCGGGAAGCGAAAGACAGCCTTCTTCAGAAATTTCTTCACCTGACATTTCAACGATTTCCGGATTTATAAGCTCAAGATAACCGTCGCCTACATCTACAACAACTACGCGTCTGAGCATACCCACCTGAACCGCCGCAAGACCGACACCCTGTGTTTTATACATTGTATCCTTCATATCATCAAGCAGCTGCCAGAGTTTATCGTTAAAGCGTTCAACGGGTCGGCTTGTTTTTCTCAATATTGGATCTTCAACTGTTACAACTTTTCTTATAGCCATAAGATAACTCCTTTAAACAAGGCTTTCGGGATTTATGTCAACACCGACAAAAACGTCAGAATATTTTTTATCCTTTCCGAAATGTATCAGCATTTCGGAAATCATAGCCCGAAAGCGTTTTGTATTTTTACATTTGATTATAAGTCTGTAAATAAACTTATTGTTTATCTTTGATACTCTCGGTGGCATTGGGCCGAGAACAATAATTTTTTCATCTGTATAACCCTCTGATATTTTTGCTTTAAGCAGGCAAAGAAAATCCTTTGAGGCATTAAGGGAATTTATTTCATTTTTTGAAACAAAGCTGACTGCACACATATCACAGAACGGCGGATAAACCATAATTTTTCTTATTACAATTTCTGAGTTATAAAATCCGTCATAGTCCTGTCTTTCAGCGAGTCTGATCACATTATTTTCAGGGGTAAGAGTCTGAATAACGGCGTTTCCTCTGAATTTTCCCCTGCCGGAACGTCCGATAACCTGGGTCAGCAGATCAAATGTACGCTCACCGCTTCTGAAATCATCATTATTTAACTGCTGATCTGCATTGATTACGCCTACCAGAGTAACGTTTTCAAAATTAAGACCCTTGGCAACCATCTGAGTACCAAGCATAATATCATATTCTCCTGAACCGAAAGCGGTAAGAGCTTTTTCAAAAGAATGCTTCGTCGCTGTCGAATCGGTATCTAATCTTATAACCCGGGCTTCGGGTAAAAGCTCCTGAAGTTCTTTTTCAATGCGCTGAGTACCGTAACCGGCGTAACGAACTGCATCCTTGTTGCATTCGGGACATTTTTTTGTAAATACAGTAGAATAACCACAATAATGGCACATCAGTCTGTTGTTAGCACTGTGATAAGTAAGTGATATACTGCATGAAGGGCAGGTCAGTACCTTGCCACATTCATCACAAGCAGCAAAAGTATTGAAACCACGTCGGTTAATGAGGAGAATCGACTGTTTTTTATCATTCAGATTTTTCTCAAGCATCTCCAAAAGTGGCGAACTGATATTGTATTTATTGCCGCTTTTTCTTTCTTGCTTCATATCAACAACGGTAACTTCAGGTAAAACAGCGTCACCGTATCTTTCATCTAATACCTCAAGACTGTAATTACCCTTTTTGGCGCTGCTGAAGGAAGAAAGAGACGGGGTTGCAGAAGCAAGAAGGAGCAAAGCCTTATGTTTAATTGCACGGAATCTTGCAACTTCACGGGCGTGATATTTTGGTGATGATTCAGATTTGTAGGTGTGCTCCTGTTCTTCATCAATAACAATAAGACCGATATTGTCAAAAGGCGCAAAAACAGCCGAACGTGTGCCAACAGCAATGCGAGCCTTTTTATTAAAAACACGTTTGTATTCGTCGCGTCTTTCTCCGGCAGAGAGACCGGAATGAAAAATAGCAACCATATCACCGTACCTTCCCTTGAAAATACTCATCATTTGCGGAGTGAGTGCAATTTCGGGAACCATCACGATTATTTGCTTACCGTCTGATATTACCTGATCTATCAGCTTAAGGAAGACAGAGGTTTTGCCGCTGCCTGTAATTCCGTACAGGAGGGAAACTCCCCCACCGTTTTTATATTTTTGAACAAGATCAGTATAAGCAGTATTTTGTTTTTCAGTAAGAATAATTTCTGAAGATTGACTTGTATCGGATTCGTAAGTTTTAGGAATACGGTAATATTCTTCATCAATAATGTCAGTAATACCTTTTTTACAAAGATTTGTTACAACCGAAGCGGTCACTCCCGTAAAATAGCATACTTCGTTTAAATCAGCTTTTCCGATATCATTGAGCACTCTGATAACGCTTTTCTGCTTTGCGGTAAGCTTAGGGAAGCGCTCAAAAGCCTCATCAGCTGACATAAGCAAAACAGCTTTTTTGTGAGTTGCACTACCTATACGCGCAAGAGCGTCGTAGTTTTTCTTTACAAGACCTTTGTTTACAAGCTTTTCCATAGCTTCGCAGGAATAATCAAAGCCAAGAGTGTCGTAGAGATTCTTTCTGTCGCAAAGCCCGTCATAGGTAAGCATAAGCTTGTAAAGACTGTCTTCCTGCGGAGTAAGCACTGTGTTTTTTGTGTCTGCAACAGCAAAATAACTTACCGCAGTTTTATAAGAAAGTCCTGACGGCAGCTGAACTCGGACAGCATCAAAATAAGTGCAGAAGGTACGTTCCTTGAGAAAACGCGCTATTTCAAGCATTTCATCGGTTATGACGCGGCTTTCATCGAGCGCAGAAACTATATTCTTATATCCTGAAACGTCCTCGCAGGGCTTTATTTCGAATATTACGCCTTGTCTGTTACCGGCTTTACCTTTTCCGAAGGGAACAAGAACCCTCATTCCGGGCACCATTGAATCTTTGAGACTGCAATCGAAGGAATAAGCGTAGAAAATATCAAAATGATATGCAACATTTTCAACCGCTACATAAGCAAGAAACTGTTCCATATCATTTCACATCCTTATAAATTATATATTTCTGATTTCTTCAGGCTCGCATATTTCGAGCTTTCCGTTAAGAAATTCATCAAGAGCATAAGATACATGCTTTTTTGTTCCGCACTTTTCGTTAAGTTCGGGAGTGTCAGCAATTTCTCTAGCTCTTTTTGCAACAGCTGTTACAAGTGAATAACGGCTGGTGTTGTCCTTAAGTAATTCTCTTAAATCGGGATTAAGCATTTGTCATTACCTCTCTTATTTTATTTTGCATATATTTTATTTCAAGCTGTCCTGCTCTTATTATGGACATAACATCGCTGACAGCTTCATCTAAAACATCGTTTTCGACCACATAATCGTATTCGATAGCTCTCTCGAGCTCTGTTTTAGCAATTTCCATTCTTTTTACTATCGCTTCTTCGGAATCCGTTCCGCGACCTCTTAAACGGTTTTCTAGCTCTTCCATTGAGGGAGGAACAATGAAAATCTTTTTTGCTTCAGGGAAAATCTTCTTAACGTTTCCGCCGCCTTCTACTTCAATTATAAGAAATACGGTTTTACCCTGCTCAAGCATGTCCTTAACAGGCTTAATCGGTGTTCCGTAAAAATTAGAACCGTAGCTTGCGTATTCGAGCATATCGCCGTTTTCAATATGCTTTTTGAACTGATCAACAGAAACATAGTAGTAATTAACGCCTTCTGCTTCGCCGGGACGCATAGCTCTTGTTGTCATTGAAATTGAAAGAGAAGCCTCATTACCGAGTTTTTCAAGAACCTTTGAAATAACTGTATCCTTACCACATCCCGAAGGAGCCGAAACAACAATTAAAAGTCCTTTTTTATTCATCATCACAATCCTCCAAAATCTCTCCCTGTTCGCTGTCCAGTCTGTTGGCAACGGTTTCGCACTGGAGATAAGTGAGAATAACGTGGTCGCTGTCCATTATTATAACAGCACGTGTGCGTCTGCCCTGGGTAGCATCTATGAGGGTGCCTCTTTCTTTGCATTCCTGAATAAGTCTTTTAATAGGTGCCGAATCCGGGCTTACAATTGCAACTAAACGCTGAGCGTTAATCATATTACCGAATCCGATATTTATTAACTTCATTTTTACAACTCCGTTTTTATTCGATATTCTGCACTTGTTCTCTTATCTTTTCAACCTCTGCCTTTATATCAATTACTTTACGTGCAATTTCTACATCCTGAGCCTTTGAACCGATAGTATTTGCTTCGCGGTTGAATTCCTGAACGAGGAAGTCCATCTTTCTGCCGATTGCAACATCGCTGTTCATAAATTCGTGCATCTGATCAATATGACTTCTGAGTCGAACTGTTTCCTCTGCAACAGCAATTTTATCAGCGTAAATAGCAGCCTCTGTAAGTAATCTCTGCTCATCAACCTGAACATCAGCAAGAACACTTCTCATTCTTTCAAGGAGCTTGCTGTTATATTCAACAACAGTTTCGGGAGATCTTTTTTCAATGAAAGAAACGTTTTCAAGGATAAGATCACAGCGTGAGAGGATATCCTCCTTAAGCTTACAACCTTCCTTTTCTCTCATATTAACAAAGGAATCGATAGCTATAGAAGCAACTGTGCTTACAGCATTCCAGATGATTTCTTCATTTGCCTCGCTTTTATGAACGGAAAAAATATCGTGGTTGCGTGCTACCGATGAAACAGTAACATCATTTTCCAAAGAATATTCAGTTCCGATTTCATTGAGCGCATCAATATAACCTTTAGCAAGAGAATGATTAACCTTAACGATGCATTCTTCTGCCTCCTGAGCTTCTATCTGAACATAACATTCAATCTTTCCTCTTGTAACTCTCGACTGAACAAAGCTTTTTAACTTTTCCTCGAGGAAGCCGTAGTTTCTCGGTACTCTGCAAGAAAAATCAAAATACCTGTGATTTACACTTTTTATTTCAACAGTTGCGGTAATACCGTTAACTGTTTCCTGCGCTCTTCCGAAGCCGGTCATACTTCTTATCATTTGATAAGCCTCCTGAATGGATTATTTACTGAATATACCTGATATATGATTATCTTATAAATTATACATTGTTGTAAGGGTTTTGTCAAATATTATCTCGTTTTTTGCAACAAATTCCAAGAAGAATTGTCGGTATATCGTTATAATATTCACCGTTTTGTTTTTTAAAGTTCATATTGTCAAGAAATGGTGTAATATTTTCACATGTACAATAACCCAAGTATTTGTTTTCTAAAGCAGCATAATTAAATGCGCTTTTTAATAATCCTTCTACAAGATAGGGCTTTTCCGGTTCGTAACACAAGTTATCAACCGTAGCCTTATCTGCCGAAAAAATCATATGACATTTACCGCAGACTGCATCGTTTTCTACCGCCTCGAAGGTTATTTCATCTGATTCTTCACCTGTGGGGACGCGTCTGAAAAGAATCATTTTTTCTTTCTCTCCATTCCGGCGGCGATCATAAGCCTTCTTACTTCATCCTCGGTAAGCTCTCTGTAATCGCCCTGCTTGAGCACTCCGAGTTTAATTGATCCTATTGCCGTTCTTTTAAGTCTTGCGACCTCAAGGCCTACCTCTTCGCACATTTTTCTAATCTGTCTGTTTCTGCCTTCATAAAGGATGATCTCGAGCACTACTCTGCCCTCTTCTTTTGTAACAACTCTTACCTCGGCGGGAGCTGTCATACGATCTTCAATTATAACGCCTGTTGTTAGCTTTGTAATCTGTTCTTCAGTTATAGAGGGGCGTACAGTTACACGGTAGGTTTTAGGCACATGGCGTGTAGGATGAGTCATAGCATTGGCAAATTCGCCGTCATTGGTAAAAAGAAGCATACCTTCAGAATCTCGGTCAAGACGTCCTACGGGATAAACTCTTCCCGGAACATCCTTTACAAGCTGAGCAACACATTTTCTGTCCATTTCATCACTCATTGTCGTGATAAATCCTCTCGGCTTATGAAGCATAATATATGTGTGACTTTTTTGCTTAACAATTTTCTTTCCGTTTACGGTTACGGTATCTCTTTTGGGATTGATTTTATCACCGATTGATGCGATACTTCCGTTCACCTTAACCTTACCCTGATCTATAAGCTCCTCACTTTTTCTTCGTGAAGCCACTCCGCATTCTGCAAGGTATTTCTGAAGCCTGACTTTACCGTCTGTCATAATATTTACCGTCCTTTAAATAAATTTTCAAAATAAGTTATAAATCGTTGCCACAAATCAGCATCCTTTTCTTTAACCGAAGATGCATCCTCTGCCGCAACAATAAGTTGCTCAGTTAACGGAAAGCCATTCTGATAAATCACGGTCTTTCCGAGTATATCGTTTTTCTTAATCGGAGCATAATAAAACTTTTTGAGAAATGTTTTACATTGAATTTCAGCTTCTGATCTGACTGTTTCTGATTCTGTACCGATATAATCAACACCTATACGGCTTTTTAAAGAGCCTGTTACACAAACACTGTCTGTTGCTTTTTTATTAAAATCAACTGTTTCGTATAACGAATAACCGTATTCATAAAGTTCACGGTGATCATTCCAATCATCAGGTGCGTTAAGAGTAACTGCTACCAACAGCTTACCCTCACGCTCGCATGCACTTACAAGACAGCGGCCACTCTTTTTAGTAAATCCCGTCTTAACTCCGATTACTCCTTCACAGGAATTTAGTAATCGGTTATGATTTGAAAAATACCGTGTTTGCACAGGTGTTATATATTCAGCTCTATAGGTTTTTGCGCTGCAAATATCTCTGAATTTCTCATTTTTAACGGCATAACTCCCCAGCAGAGCCATATCATAAGCTGTAGTATAATGCTCAGCATCGTCGAGTCCTGATGCTGTTACAAAATTTGAATTTTTCATACCGATTTCAGCAGCTTTTTTATTCATAAGCTTGCTGAAATTTTCTTCGCTTCCCGATAAATATATACCTGTAAGCACAGCTGCATCATTGCCTGATTCAAGGAGCATACCGTAACACAAGGTTTCAAGGGACATTTTATCGCCTTTAGTGAGCCCTAACGATGTGCCTTCAATATAAATTTTTTCCTTGACCGTAACAATATCATTCAGCTTTTCAGACTCAACAGCTATCAAGGCTGTCATAATTTTTGTCGTACTTGCCATAGAGCGTCTGGTGTAAGCATTCTTTTGAAAAAGAATCTCACCTGTATCGGCATCCATAAGCACGGCAGATGCTGCACTGATTTCTGCTTCACTTATGCCGTAAGTAACAAAGGAAAACGAAAAGAATAAAAATACTACTGCAAGAATTTTTTTGAATATAATTAACAAATCAACCACCTGCCATTAAATGATATGCAGGCGGTTGAATAAAAATTATTATGCTTTTGTTTCGGGTTCAACTACAGCTACAGGCTCAGCCTTTGCCTTGTTGATGAAGCCGGTAACCTTATCAAACATCTCAGGAACAAGGTTAACAACTCTTTCAGCAGCATTATCATAAGCCGTGATGTGCTTAAGAGTAACTTCACCGCCGCTGATTACAAGGAATGCAACGGGAGTGATTGTAACACCTGCGCCGCCACCGCCACCGAAAAGCTCTTTTGAGCTCTTTGAGGGAAAGTCAGCGCCGCCGGAAGCGAAGCCGTAAGTAACCTTTGAAACGGGAATAATTGTTGTGCCGCCTTCAGCGTAAATTGCTTCGCCGATAATTGTGCTTGTGTCTACAAGGTCACGGATTTTTTCAATTGTTGATGCGAGAATTGCACCTGCTGATTTTTCTGCCATTTTATTATCATCCTTTCATTGTGTTTATTTGGATTTGTTTACTGTATCAGATGACTTTTGTTCTGCGGTTTTATTCTTGCCGCCTTTAATAAAGGCAAGAACAACGTCGAAAATAAGTCTTACAACCATAGCGACGGAAGCATTTATGATTTTTCTTAAGCATAAGTGCATATCGAAGAAAAATTCGCCTTCGGTTTTATTTGCAAGAAAATCGGAATCAACATCAATGTCATATTTTTTTACAACATTGTTAGAGCACAGGAAGCCCATAAGCGGATATACCTTCTGACAGGTTTGACCGTATTTGATAGCTGTCGCCGCCGCATCTCCCGTACCGACGCAGATATAAAGATAAATCTCATCGAACACAACGCTTTTCATAAGCTTGCCGCCGTAAATTTTAAAGATGCGTCCGAGGTTTGAGAGAACCTTCATCATACCGTCGTAGCCATTTGCTTTGACCATTTCCAGCAAGGGGTTCGGGTTCTTTTCCTTAGGAGTCTTTTCTTTTGGCTTTTCTTCCTTCTGTTCAGGTTCTTTTTCAGGCTTTTTTTCTTTTTTAGGCTTAGCCTTTACCGGTAAAAGATCAAGCTTGATAAAAAGATATTTTATGCTGACATTGATTTTATTATCATAACCGATTGTGATATGTAAAGGAACAGAAAGAACGGCAACAAAAAACAGAACAATACCTAAAACTATATACAAAAACGTCATTCCTTCACTCCTTTCAATATATCCATTTTATTCTACTCTATATTTTCATTTTCGTCAACAGTTAATTTTGAATCAGCACTGTTATTTTCGTCATTTTTGCTCCCGGAAGCCTCATTTTTCTGCGGAACAGGCGGTAAATCGCTTAACGAAGTAAGAGAAAAGCATCTAAGAAAATCTGATGTCGTACCGTAAATCAGCGGACGTCCGGGGAGCTCAAGTCTGCCTTTTTCCTCAATAAGAGATTTCTGACAAAGGTTTGCTATAACGCCGGAGCAGTCAACACCCCTGACCTGTTCTACAAAAGATTTTGTTACGGGTTGGTTATATGCGATGATTGCAAGAACCTCGAAAGCAGCCTGAGAAAGAGGCGCATTCTTTTTCACCTCAATAACAGCTCTTATGCTGTCAGCGTACTGCTTTTTAGTACATATCTGATATTTATTATCAAGCTTTAAAAGGCAGATTCCGCATTCATCATTGTTATATTTATCGTGAAGCTTTTGTAATGCCTGATCAATTACGGTTTCATCCTCCTGCAAGGCCTGAGCAAGTCTTTCAATTTCAATAGGCTCTCCGACTGCAAAAAGCACCGCTTCAAGGCAGGGTAAAAGCTGTTTATCAAGCATTTTCTTCTCCTCCGTATTCAAAAATCAATTCATCCTCATTAAGCTCACCGGTCTGAAGCACCTCAGGGTTCTCGCCGTCATCACCGACTTTAATTTTATTGGCTTTGATAAGCTCAAGCATAGCAAGGAAGGTAGCAACCATTTCCGAACGTGAGGTTGCATCGGTAAAAAATTCCCTGAAGGTATGCTTTTTTCCTTTTTTCAGCTTTGAAAAAATACCGCTGATTCTTGAACTGACAGAAATAATTTTCTTGGTAACAATAGCCGTAAAGGATTCAATCGGCGGAGGAAGCTTTCTGTTACCTCTTCCGACAGCCGAAAGATAGAATCTTATAAGCTCATCCCTGTCGTGCAGACGTTCATATTTTGAGTTTTTCTCAGGCTCCATGGTTTCACGGTAAAAATGGTTGAAACCGTCAGTATGTTCAGCAATTTTACCTGCCATGATTTTACAGTCACGGTATTCAATCAGCTCTCCGGTAAGCTCCTTTTTCAGCTCCTGAGCCTCTTCGTGAACAGGAAGCAGGGAAACCGACTTGATATAGACAAGTCGTGCTGCCATTTCAAGAAATTCACTTGCAATTTCCATATCAGCTTCTTCCATAAGTCGTACATATTCAATGTACTGTTCAACAAGCTGAAAGATAGGAATATCATTAATATTCAGTTTGTGTTTGTTGATAAGATGCAAAAGTAAATCCATAGGACCTTCAAATACATCAAGTTTATATTGTAATTTTTCCATAAAACACCTTAAAAGAAAAGTTTAAAGGGTATCGAAACAATGTTTACTATTCCGCTGTATAAAAGATTTGAGAAAAAGCTCAATACACCGTCAAGCGCACCTGAAAGCACAAGTATTAAAAAAACTATACCGATATATCTTTCATATTGCATAATTTTATAATAGTATCTGTCAGGAAGAACAACGCTTAAAATTCTGGATCCGTCAAGAGGCGGCACAGGTAAAAGATTAAAAACAGCGAGCATTGTGTTGCAGTTTGCTCCGAACATACATACTGTAACAAGATTAGCGGCAAACTCAGAACCGTTTGTTACACCTACAAAACGCAGAATATACGCGATAAGAACGAGAATGAAAGCAAGAAAAACATTTGATAAAGGTCCGGCAACTGATACAAGAGCCATATTGCGTTTTCTGTGTTCGGGTCTGAAATTTCTCATATTGACAGGAACTGCCTTTGCAAAGCCAACTCCTGTTAAAACGCTGAGCAATAAACCGAAAGGATCCACGTGAGCAATCGGATTAAGGGTGAGCCTGCCCATATTTTTAGCTGTAGGGTCACCGAGCTTACACGCAACATAACCGTGTGCGTATTCATGCACCGGTAAAAAGAAAAGTATAATCATCAGCCTTATTCCGAGCTTGATGATTGTTGTGATTGTCAGGCCTTCACTGAAAAGGTCAAATATCATAAGGCGTCTTCCTTCCTGTGACAATTCTGTCGTGATTATTATAATCTTTGATCACACGGCTGTTGAAACCAATGCCTTCAAATAATGAGCTGACTTCTTTGCCTTGCTCTTCACCGATTTCAAAGAACATTTCACCGTCGCTTTTTAATTTTTGAGACCACTGCGAAATTATATAACGGTAAAAAACAAGTCCGTCTTCGCCACCGTCAAGTGCCATAGCAGGCTCAAAGGTGACTTCTTTTTGCAGAAGAGGCACCTCATCGCTTTTTATATAAGGAGGATTACTGACTATAACATCTGCAAGAGGATACAGCTCAAACAGATCTAACTGCAAAACATCACCCTTTACAATAGTTAAAAAGGTATTTTTACAAACCTCTGTTGCATTATCCATCAGATATTTAAGAGCTTCCCCGCTTTTTTCAACAAGATAAATGTCAATATCCGGGCACTCACGCTTCAACGTAAGACCGATACAGCCGCTTCCTGCACACAAATCATAAACTACGGCGTTCTTTTTATCCTTCAGACGCTTAATTATCATTTCGCACAGCTGTTCTGTTTCCGGGCGTGGAATAAGAACCCCCTTACCGACCTTGAAGCTTCTGCCCATAAAATCCCATTTGCCGAGAATATATTGTAAGGGTTCACCGTTAATGCGACGATTGCACATTTCATCAAGCTTCGTTGCAAGCTCATCTGCAACCTCATTTTGGGATTTCAGAAAAAAATCCGTAGCGGTGAAATTGAGGACCTCGTAAATCATAAAACGGGCTTCAGCCTCAGGAGAATCAATCCGGCCGCATCTCAACTTATCACTGAGACTCTCATATAGTTCGCGGACATTCATTTTTAATTATCATCCTTTTTTTCTTCGGGAATAACAGCCTTGAAGGCTTCAAGAGCAACCTCAATCATTGAATCATCAGGCTCTTTTGTAGTAAGTCTTTGCATCCACAAGCCCGGAGCGGCAAGAATTTTTACAATAATATTATCGTGTTTACCTGCATATTTTATAAACTCATAGCTTATTCCTGCTATCAGGGGTAATATCAACAGCTTTACCGCCATCCAAAGAACTGTATTTTCGTGCAGACCTTTAAAGGTGACAGAAATAGCAGAAGAAATAATCACACTTATGATTATGATTACAAATATGAAGCTTGTACCGCATCTCGGGTGAAAACGAGATTGCTTTTTAACGTTTTCTACGGTTAAATCCAATCCGTTTTCATAGCAAAAAATGGTTTTATGTTCAGCGCCGTGATACATAAAGGTACGCTTAATATCTTTCATCAACGAAACAAGTGCAATGTAAGCTACAAAAATACACATTCTTATAATGCCTTCAAACAAAGCCTTGAAATTGGTTAAGGCTCCGTCCGTAAGACTGTTAATGAATTTCACACTTATTGTAGGAAGATAGAAAAATAACACAAAGGCAAGGCCCATTCCGAGAACCGAAGCAACACCGGTAAGCACAGCCATAAATTTTTCATTAATATGATCGCTGAGCCACTTGTCAAGCTTTGACTGATTTTCATCTGAAGCATCTATATCGTCAAGTCCCGATTTTTCCGCAGACATCATAAGACACTTGTAGCCGAATATCATTGACTCTATGTAGTTTACGATACCTCTTATTATAGGTAAGCCTAAGAATTTAAACTTATCCTTGAGATGCTTTACGGGAACCTTTTCAGTATCAATACTGCCGTTGGGTGTTCTCACAGAAACAGCAGCTCCTTCAGGACCCATCATCATTATGCCCTCGATAAGTGCCTGACCACCCACTGAGACTTTATTATTTATATTTTCCTTTTGAGACATTACTTTTCCTCCGTTAACCATACCGGAAGGACGATTTCAGCAACCGTGCCTTCACCGATTTTACTGCGTATATTCAAATTACCGTTGTGCTGTTTAATAATTTCGTCAGCAACCGCAAGACCTATTCCTGTTCCGCGTACGGTATTATCTGCTTTGTAAAACTTTTCTTTTATATGGGGCAAATCTTTTTCCGATATTCCCCTTCCGTTATCAATAAAATATATTGTAACATATTTTTCATTTCTTTCAAGCCCTATTTTTATACATGAACTTTCATCAGAATATTTAATGGCGTTGTCAGCAATGTTTATAAGCACCTGTCGGATTTTTCCTTCGTCGCCTTTTATTAACAAGCAGCTTTCGCTGTCGTAAAATTTTGTGAGCTGCTTGTTTTCAGTTTCAGCTTTTTGTTTGTAAGTAAGATAAACTTCATCCAGCACTTCAACAATATTAAAAGCTTCAAAATTAAACTTCATATTACCGTTCTGCATCCTTGAAAAATCAAGAAGCTCTTCAACCATATCCGAAAGCCTTTCGGTCTCGCTGATAATAATATCAAGACCCTTGCTTGTCAGATCCGGATTATTGTTTATGTTTTTCAGGGTCTCACCCCAACCTTTTATAGCAGTCAGAGGTGTCCTTATTTCGTGGGACACGGTTGAAATAAAATCGTTTTTCATTGCTTCGGCTTCTTTTAATCTGCTTGTCATTTCGTTTATTGATTCAGACAACTCTCCGATTTCGTCATCAGTGTCACTGTTAAGCCTCACGCTGAAATCACCGCGAGCAATAACTTTGGTTATGCTGTTTATTTTTTCGAGGGGGCGAACTATTGAAGAAACAAAATATCGACCGGAAATGCTCAATAACGTTATTATCAAGCCGAAAAAAAGAATCACCAGTAAGGAAATATAAAAAAACTGTTTATATGCATCCTCAAGAGAAACAAGATATCTTAAAGCACCGTAATTCTCCCCCGTGTCATTTCTCAGTATATAGGATAAGGCCAGAACTCTTTCACCGTCAACTGTTTTGCAAACGCTCTTGCCTGTGCAATTATAGCTGACCAAAGCTTCCGAATAATCTTCATTACCGGAAGTAACGCTTGCACCGAAAGCGTTGGACGAAACAACGGTCTCTCCGTTTTTGTCCAATACAAGTAATTCCATAATATCTTTATAGGCGAAGTTTTCTACAAAATCGTTTGCACCTAAAGCGAAAAAATTCTCATCGTTTGTATTGTAGTAGCTGAAAAAATTATCAACCGTCGAAGAAAGTCTGGCTCTTACTGTAAGCTCAGCTGTGGTGATATAACGGGTATAAACAGAATACAGAATTGTAAGTGCTAACGCGATAAGAACCGCAATAGTCACGGCAAGGATATTTTTTATCCATCTGCTTTTAATTGTTTTTCTGCCCTTTTCCATCATACCACCTCCGATCTGTTTATACTATCCAGCGATATCCCTGCCCCCAAACTGTTATGAGATGCTCAGGGTTGGACGGATCTTTTTCCAGCTTAAGACGAAGCCTTCTTATATTCACATCAACGACCTTATCATCGCCGTAATAGGGTTCGCCCCAAACCTTTTTAAGTATATAGTTTCTTTCTATGGATGTATCAGGCGAATCAAAAAAGCACTTGAGTATCTGAAACTCTATCTGAGTCAACTCTGTTTCTTTTTCATCGTGATAAATTTTATGCTTTTCAAGATCTAACTCATATCCGCCCAGCTTAATTACATCACTGCCTGCATTTTTTAAGAGATTCCGGCTGTATTCTACCCTGCGATACAGAGCGTTAACCCTGGCTATCAGCTCCGTAGTGGAAAACGGCTTTGTTATATAATCATCCGCACCGTAGGATAACCCGTTGATTTTATCATCCTCCTGGGTTTTGGCGGATAAAAATATTATACCTGTTTCGGGAGAAGCGTTTCTTATTTTTCGGCACACCTCAAATCCGTCACAGCCCGGCATCATTATATCAAGCAGAGCCACATCAATAACCGACGAATTCTTCTCAAAAATTTCAATGGCGTTGTATCCGTCTGCCGCCTCAAGAACCTGAAATCCTGCAGCCTGAAGATTTACTGTTATAAAATCTCTTATTGATCTTTCATCTTCCGCAATTAAAACTGTCTTTGTCACATCAATCATCCTATGTAATTAATATATTTTTGATTTTTTCTTTTGTTAAGCCGTTAACCTTTCCTTTTTCGTAAATCTGACAGTAGTAGCTGTTTCTGTTGTCGTTTTTAATGAACCTGTAGCCTGAAAGCTCATAAAGACTGTTATCGTTGTCAGGCGTAGCTAACACAGAGAAAAGCCTGTCCTCTTCTGGATAACTGTATTCAGAGGGTTCGTTGTTAGGAGGTTCATTGTCTTCTTTTTTCTTTTTCGGCTTTTTATCCACATGATCGGTTTCAGTTTTATCGAAGCCGTAAAAGGTCAACAAGCCCGTATCAGCCTCATTTTTAACCGTATAGCTGCCGGGAGAAAAATCATCACCTAACAGAATCGAATATCCCTTCTGAATATTTATAAGCTCATAGTTAACCGGTATCAGCTCACCGTTATCAAGACTGCACCACTTAATTAAAGATACAGTTTTGCCGGTTGTGTTTTCCGGAGAAAATTCGGGATCAAACGGTAAAGTATCTTCAATGGGAATTTCAACAACAGAATCATTATCTGTATCGCGGCAGGAGATATTAAATTTTCTGACGGTATGAGAAATGCCTTGTTTTTTGTCGGCAGTAAAACACCCTCTGAATTTTTTCACAGTTGAATCCCATGCGAAAACATCTGTTATCATATATGAGTCGGATCTGTAACCGTCTACATAAACTCTCGTCTCACCGCTGTCGGCATCCGTATTAAACATTAAAGATTTGATCGATGTAAGAGCGGGATCAATCAAATACTCACCTGAATTGTATATCCTACTGTGAGCGAAATCAAAATAAGTTGCCTTGATACCGATAAAATTATTAATACCGGGATTATCAAATATCAGTAAATCCTTGATGCTGTCAGCGTTAATGTCAAGAACCAGATAATCCGTATAGCTGTTTGTGAAAATGCTTTCTGCGGTATATGTGTCATTTTTAATATCGAGCCTATAAACGTTGAGTGTATTTGTTAGCTTCGTTTCAAAAATACTGTAGCCGAGAATTATTTCCAAGCTGCCGTCGCCGTTTATGTCGGCAAAATCGACTTTGTGCACATCGCTGTAATCACTTTCAATATCAACTACCGATACCCATTTATCATTTATTTTATCTAATATGTTTATCTTTACAGAATCAAGTGACTTTTCATCGCTGTAAAACACTAAGACCTCATTATCTCCGTCGCCATTGATATCAACAGAAATAAAAGACGAATTGTAGTCACCTGAAATCGGTGCTTTAAAGCTGTATCTGTCACCTGCAACGGCCTCAAAGGCAGTCTGCAATTCAAGATTATCTCCTTTATTTTTCGGGGGACGCAATAACGAATCCACAGACTTGAAGCTGACCGTTGAAAGCAAAGCACAAATAACAGCAATCAACAACATAATAACAATAATCCCTGAATGTTTTTTCACGTCAATCCCCTTTCATAAAATTCAATGTAAGTTTTCAGCTGAGGAAATCTTCAAGAGAAGCAATGTTAAGCTTGTCCATATTCCTGATAAATCCGTAAAAGCTTTCTGCAATATTCTTAACGCCGCCTTTGATGTCGCTTTCAATGTTAAGCGGCATAATAGGATCGTGAACGCTAAGGCGAAGAAGCAGCCAACCCTGCTTATCTTCACTGTCAAAATAAATTCTTATGCCCTCCCTGTTATCATTTGCAATCCTCATTCCCGGCTCGGAAAGGGCATATTCATTAAGCTTGTCGATAACATAATTACCGTAGGCTTTGAAATCTTCGGTATTGATTTTAAAGCGAAGCTCTTTTTCCTCGGCAGGATCCTTTAATTCAGCAATAAGTGAGTCGAGCTTTCTTCCGTCTTTTGACATCTGTGCCATTTTTATTACAATCTGAGTTATCAGATAAGCACCGTCGTCAAGATAATAATTATCACGGAAGGCTGCATGACCTGAGGTTTCAATAGCGAGCGGACAGTTTATCCCCTCACTCTGCAGGCGAAGCTGCTCGTTTATTACATTTCGGTAGCCCCTTTTGTATCTGTAATGCACTCCGCCGAGAGTATTGTTAATAAAATCTGTAAGCCCTGTAGAAGTAACGCTGTCAGTAACAACGGTACCGCCTTTATTGTTTTCCAGGGCAATAATAGCCGCAAGGGCAACAAGTCTGTTACGGTTGATTTCTTTACCCTTTTCATCAACACAGCCTGCTCTGTCAACATCTGTATCGAATATAATGCCGAGATCCGCCTTGTTTTCGACAGTTGCAGAACATATAGCCTTCATAGCATCCTTGTTTTCGGGGTTAGGAATGTGATTCGGGAACATACCGTCCTTATCAAGAAACTGACTGCCCGTAATGTCCGCACCGAGTGGTTCAAGCACTTGAGTTGCATAAAAGCCGCCGACACCGTTACCTGCATCAACAACTATTTTAAATCCGTTGAGCGGCTTATCATATTCATCGGCATTAACCCCTTCACAAATCATATCTCGCAGTCTCTTGGAATAAATCTCCATATAATCGACAGCGTCCACATCAGGTGTCGTGCCTTTTACTTCAACAGGTTCAACAGCATAGTCAATTATTTTTTCAATATCGCTGCCGTTGAGACCGCCTTCACGGGTAAAAAATTTAAGTCCGTTTTTATTGAAGGGATGATGACTTGCCGTAATCTGTACAGAAGCAACACAGTCAAGATCAACAGTTGTCATAAACATAGCCGGAGTTGAAGCGTATCCGCAGTCATAAATTTTGAATCCGAATTCAGCTATTGCGGAAATTACCTGATTTTTTATTCTTTCGGCAGAAATTCTTGAATCATGACCTACTGCAATTTTACCGTTCTGAACATCGGCATTACGAGAAAGCCAACGGCAGAAGCCTACGGTAAGATCAAAAACTGCCTTATCGGTAAGCTCGATGTTTTCTCCGGGTACTCCGTCACAAGCTGTGCCTCTGATATCTGAGCCGCTTTTTAATGATTTGTAGGGATTTACATTCATTTGTTATTTGCTCCTTCCGCAACAATTTTATCTGTTATATTTGCAAGAAATTGATATAAAGGTGTAAAAGCTCTGATTGCGTAAATCAGTTCCTGCTTGACACTTCCGTCAATAAGCTTTTCCATTTCAGGACTTGAGTAAATAAAATAAAAATATTTTGAATTATAGAATTTCTTCAGATCCTCGTCAATATGTTCAGCTCCCGGCTTATCCTTTTTGAAGCATTCGATATCAAGAAAGGCATTTGTAACAGAAACGGATGTCAAAGCTTTTCTGAATTCCTGCTGATGTCCAGCAAGATATTCTCGGAAAGCTTCAAGAAAAACGCTGTCTGTTCTGAAGGTGCCGACGCCGTAGCTGTAATTATCGGGATAAAATTCAAACCACATACAAGGCTGCCTTTGCCACAACTGCTTATCCCTCATAAACATACACCAGACGTTTGCTCTGTATAAATCTTTATTTTTAGAAAATCTTGTATCACGGCGTATACGTGAAACCATTTTAGTCGGAATGAGGTTCATTTTATCGTCAACACAAAAAAGCTCATCACTAAGATCAGAACATAGCTGACGCATTGGAATAATTGCCCCCTGCTTGATTTCCTCCTTGACGGATTCGTAAAAATTTTTACTGTCATTGAATTTGTTGATTTCAAGCAAGGTAAAAATATTTCTGTCAAAGCCCTTGAATTCAGCCATTGGTTTCACCCTCTGACATAACCTTCAAAACTTCCTTTGCGGCATACATAACAGCAACCTTGCCGCTGTGGAAGTTAAGTCCTCCCTGTAACCATACAGCAAAGGGCTCTCTTAAAGGAGCATCTGCGGAAAGCTCTATTGAGGAACCGAGAGTGAATGCACCGGCCGCCATAATAACCTTACTGTCGTAGCCGGGCATTTCCCAGGGCTCGGGAGTTACAAACGAATCAACGGGAGCACCCTTCTGAAGTCCCTGACAGAAGGCTATAAGATTTTCAGGCTTGCGCATTTTAACCGCCTGAATAATGTCGTGTCTGATTTCGCCTGATTCAGGGGTTGTTTCAAAGCCGATAAGATTAAATAGAGCACATGTGAATGCAGCTGTCTTAAGAGCTTCACCAACAACGTGAGGGCCATTGAAAATACCCATATAAAGCTCTCTGGAATGTCCGAGGGTAGCACCAACCTCTCTGCCGAGACCGGGAGTTGTAAGACGGTAAGCGCAAAGCTCCACAAGATCGTGTCTGCCTGCTATATAACCGCCGGTTTTAGCTATACCGCCACCGGGATTTTTAATAAGAGAGCCTGCCATAAGATCGGCGCCTACTGATGTAGGCTCAATCTTCTCAGTCCATTCACCGTAGCAATTATCGACCATAACAACTGCCTTGCTTACCTTTTTGGTTATTTCAACCACCTGTTTGATCTCTTCAACAGAAATAGTAGGACGGAGGCTGTAGCCTCTTGAACGCTGAATGTAAACCATTTTTACGGGAGACTGTCTGAGTCTTTCTTCGATTTTTGCGTAGTCAAGTCTACCTTCAGCAGTAAGATTAACCTGCTCATATTTTACCCCGTAATCCTTAAGAGAACCCATATTTTCGCTTTCATTTTTAGATGAAATGCCGATTACGGGTAAGATTGTATCATAAGGCTTGCCCGAAACGCTGAGCATAGTATCACCGGGGCGAAGAACACCAAATAACGCTACGGCAAGAGTATGTGTTCCACAGGTAAAATTGTGTCTTACCATTGCATCCTCAGCATCAACAGCCTGAGCAAACACACGGTCAATAATTTCTCTGCCGCGGTCATTGTATCCGTAACCGGTGCTTTCAGCAAAAATATTTTCCGAAACCCCGTTATCTATGAACGCTTTAAGCATTTTCTGCTGATTGTATTCTGTCACTTCATCAATATATTTAAACTCACCTTCAGCCTTTTTTAAGGCTTTATCGGCAAGCGCCTTTAAATTATCATCAAAATTAAACATAATTTTTCCTTTCAACAAATGCAATTTTTTCTGTCTGCTTAAAGCCTATGTGCTCATAAAAGCCTTCGGCTTTTTCGTTAAGTGCTATTACGTAAACAGCTTTATTTTCCTTTTTCAGACTATTGACAACAGACAAAACAGATTGTTTTCCCAGACCTTTTTTCTGCAAGCTTCTGTCACACGCCACTCCGCTTATAATTGCGGCATTTTCTGTCTCGCTGCTTGTCAGAGCAACAGAAGAAATTTTCCCGTCAGTATGGGTGCAGACGCCTCTGGCAAGATTTCTTCTTTGACGGAAAGTAAAATCGGAAAGAAAAGAGAGATATGCTTCTCTTCCCGCGGAAAATGAGCCCGGTATTTCTTTGCATATTAGATCATATGCCGGTTTATAATCATCCTCTTCAAGGCTTCCGCACACGGCGCAATCGTAATCGCCGATAAAAACATAACCGTTTTTAACAGACGAAATGTTAAAATTAAGTGCTTTAGCTGCATCGTAAGAGCAAGTCAATGTTTTGAAGAAGAACATACCGAGAAAAGAAGAAAGCTGTTGCGTATCGGCTTCATCTGTCATTAAAAGACTTATATCGTCATAAAATTTAGTCATTACCGCTGTTATGACTTCGCCGTCTAGCATAACCCACACTTCAAGAAAGTCGCGTTCAAAGCCGTAAGCCGAAATAAAGCACAGTATTTTTGTGCCGATCATGCAATTTCCGCAAAGCTCTTTGATCTGAGCTAAATCTTCCGCAGTTGCCCTCTTAAGCATTTGCATACTCCTCAAGAAGAGCCTTCGCAAGCTCATAGCAGGCGTTCATATCTCTTTTATCAGCAACACATGTACCGGAGTGAATATATCTGCAAGGAAGTGAAACCGCTATTGTGCGTACACCCTCACAGCTTTTGTGAATTGTACCTGCATCGTTACCACCGGCAACGGTTGTCTTGGGCTGAATTTTAATTTCTCTTTCTTTTGCAATTTCAAATGCTCCCTTAAAAAGCTCCATATCATAAACCGTACTTCTGTCCATAAATGATACAACAGCACCCTCACCCTGACGGCAAACTGTGTTTTCGTCGTCAACAAAAGCAATGTCAGAAGCAGTTGTTGCTTCAAGGACGATTGCGTAGTCGGGTCTTACACGCCAGACTGCAGGACCCGCGCCACGGCAACCAACCTCTTCCTGAACAAGGAAAGCAAAATAAGTGTCATATTCAAGCTCCTGCTGAAGCATTTTAAGCATAATTGCACAACCAAAACGGTCATCAATAGCTTTAGCCTTTATTTTATTATTACCGAATTCAACATAATCTGATTTGAAATGAACGCTGTCACCTATTGAAACAAGCTTTTCGGCCTCTTCCTTACTGTCAGCACCGATATCAATGTAAAGTGAGCTCAATTCCTTACAGGTTGAGCCTTCGTCATCCGAGCAAAGGTGCATTGCCTTTTGTCCGATAATACCTGTTACTGCGTTATCACCAACGGAAACTGCTCGTCCGCAAGCGACCTTACTGTCAACACCGCCTACATTTGTGAATTTTAAATAACCGTTATCACAGATATAAGTAACGATAAAGCCAACTTCATCCATATGAGCTGAGAGCATAACCTTATTTTTAGGTGTTTTCTTGCCTTTTTTGAAAATTATCAGATTACCGATTGGATCTATACCCTCCCAATCGGTATCAACAGCTAAATTATCTATTTTACCAATATAACCCGCTACACTGTTTTCTCTGCCCGAAATTCCGTCCAGAAGGCATAAATCCTTAAGATAAGTGAGCATTGTACTGTACCTCCTTTTTGAGTATAAGCTCCGCAATAAGCTTAGCTGTATATTCAACATCCTTAAGGCTTATAACCTCGTTTGCGGTATGCATATAACGTAAGGGAATCGAAAGCAGAGCTGTTCTTATACCCTGACCCGTAACAGAGATATGGTCAGCATTTGTGCCTGTTGTTCTGCTCATAACATCATGCTGGTAAGGAATGTTCTTTTGCTTTGCAAGGTCAACAAGCTCCTTTGTAAGCCTTGCGTCAAGAATAGGTGCGATACCGATTGAAGGACCGCCGCCGAGTTTTATTGTTTCTTCCTTTGATGTGTACGGGTCATCACCGAAGCCGACATCTACAACGATTGAATCGCAGAAACAACCGTTTGTAAAGGCTCCTGTCTTTGCGCCGCTTCCGCCTGTTTCCTCACGAGAAGAAAACATAACTGTAATGCCTACATTTTTAAGCTTATCTTTTACAAGCTCAAGAGCATAAAGAATTGCCGCAATTGCACAGCGGTCATCAAAGGCACCGGAAGAAATTTTATCTCCGAGCAGTTCATACTGAAAATTACGCAGAGTAATTCTGTCACCGATTGACAGTAAGCCTGATACTTCTTCTTTACTGTAGCCTGTGTCAACCGCCATTTGCTTTACGTCAAGCTTTTTGCTGTCGTCATTTTTCGCAAGGTGCGGAGGAACAGAACAAACAACACCAAAAATGTCCTCTTTGCCATGAAGAATAACTTCCGCACCTGTGAGCACACGCACATCTGCGCCACCAACCTTATCAAAGAGTACAAAACCCTTATCATCAAAGCCTCTTACAACAAGACCGATCTGATCAAGGTGAGCGTCAAGCAGAATATTGTAATTGCCTTGAGCTGTTTTTCCGATAACGTTACCAAGCTTATCGATTTTTACATCCATATATTTTTTTAAGTGTTCACTTACAGCTACAGCAACATCGTATTCATATCCCGACGTACCTACTTTATCTGCAAGATCAAAACACAGTTGTTTTATATTCATATATTCGTCCTCCGAATCTGTAAGCTATACGTCTTTATATTATATCTTATATATGCAAAAAAATCAATAATTAAGAGGTTAATTATCGGCTCTCCTTGCTGTTTTATTTTTGAAAATATAGTTGTCTCCAATTATAAAAAGTCCGCACATAATAAGCAGACACACACAAACCGGCACCGATGAACCCAGGCTTATGTCCGTTGGCTTTTCACCTAAAGATACTGTATTGATACTTATAGGAAAAGTCTTAAAAAGCAAATAAGATAACATTGTACTTAACGACGCAGCGATGATACGGGCGGTTAAAAAATGTTTATATTTCATTTTCAGGCTTGCAATACACGGCAGAATTTGCAAATGCACACAAAAACCTGAAAAAGATATTACTCCGCTTGCAAGCGGAACGGGGAAGCTTTTTAAAACGGTTATAACTCCGTTTGTCACTTCCGAAAAGCTGTAAAAAAACTGAACGAAGCTTTGATTCAAAGGAAGCTTTTCTATAAGTCCGTTGAGACAGGAAAAAACAATAATCCACATACATATATTTACAATTGCACGAGTGCCTGAATTCACCGATTCGGAAATAACGGTATATATATCTTTCCTTTCCGGATTTTCAATCCCGGCGGACGGAGAAATACTCTCTTCAGATGACACAAAACGTGTAAGCACGCCTAATAAAAGCGAGGAAATAACCGTTGATGCATATATTATCAACCCTGCCTTTTGTGAACCGATAAGCATACTCCCTACGGCAGAAACAGCGAATGCAGGTCCGGGATTGACACAAAAAACCAACATCCGTCTGCCCTGAGAAGCAGTCAGCTCCTTTTTTTCAAATGCTCTTTTTATAAGAAAAGCCCCGACAGGATAACCGCCTATCATAGACATAAAAATAATGGGGACGGCCGTCCCCGGCAGCTTAAACATCATATCAGCAATTTTATCACATATCCTGATAAGCTTATCAAGAACACCCGACTCAGACAGAACTGATGAAAAAAGTAAAAAAGGAAAAAGCGACGGAACAACTGTTTCAACGCATAGATTTATTCCTTCTGAAATGCCTTCTGCCGCTGTTTCAGGATACAGAATTAACAGTAATCCCCACACAAAAAAAACAGCTGTAACAGGGATATAAATAAAAAAGAACAGATTATTTTTATTTATGTTAAGTATTATCTTTTTATATATGCTCATTTTCATCACCGTTAAAAGTTTATTTACGCATCACCGGAAATATTAGTATTTTAAGTGAGCTTAACACATAAAAATATGACTATAGGAGTGATAATTTTGAGCTTAAAAAAAGAACATAAAAGAAGATTTACATCTGATTTTCCTAATCCGGCACTTGAACCTATGATAGAGCTTATTTCAAACCGGGAAGCGGTTGTTGAAGGCTGTGCAGGCATTGTTGAATACAACGATTCTTCAGTTACTGTAAACTGCAGAAAAACAACAGTAACCTTTGAAGGCTCGTGCATAAATTTAAAAGCTCTTTCAACGGATACCATAGAGATAACCGGCACATTCACGTGTATTAAATTTTCATGCTTGTGAGGTAAAAATGAATTTTCTTAATGTTTACCGCTATTTACTTAATTATGTAACTGTCAGCATAAAGGGCGGCTTCACGGAAAGATTTATAAATCTTTGCAACAGAGAAAATGTTTATATGTGGAACTCGGTTTACCGTAACGGAGAACTGACAGCAAATGTGTTCTGCAAGGATTTCAAGAAGCTTAGCGGAATAAGAAAAAAATCCGGTGTAAAAATAAAAATAATAAAAAAGTGTGGCATTTACTTTTTTATCAGGAGAAATGAAAAAAGAAAAATTCTTATTCCGGGCATTTGTACAGCTTTACTTATAATGCTGTTTATGAATAATTTTATATGGAATATTGAAGTTACGGGAACAAAAAAGATAAGCCCTGACGAAATAATCGAAATGCTTTCAGAATCAGGGCTGAAATACGGAACCTTTGTCCCGGGCTTCGATGAAGCTCAAGCAGGCAGAGAAGCTGTAAACCTGTCCGACGGAAAAATCTTATGGTTAGCGGTAAATATCAAGGGCAGCAGAGCAACTGTAGAGGTACGTGATTACGTAAAACAGCAAGGCTTGAATACAGATAATACTCCTTGCAATATTGTTGCGAATTTTGACGGAATAATTCTGTCCGCATACACACATACAGGAGTTCAGATTATACAAAACGGCAGCGCAGTAAAAAAAGGTGATCTGATTATAAGCGGCGTTTACGAAAATGAAAACGGTACAGTTGATTATCTGTGTGCAGACGGTGAAATTTCGGCCATCTGCGAAAATGAGCTTAAATATAAAAAAGCTTCAGCAAAGAATAAAACTGAACGCATAAATTTAAAAGACAGATATACACTAAAGCTTTTCGGAATAAATATCCCCTTGTTTTTAAAATCGGATGACAGTTTATTAGATAAAATTTCATATACGGAATATCTGACTTTTGACGGATATGTTATACCTATCGGCTTGGAAAAAACAACGCTATATATGTCAGAATCTGCTTCTGATGAAGAGTTCAAGGAAATCAGAGAGATAGATGCATTTACTAACAGGGAATATTTTAAATTTAAAAACAGCAACATAATTAAAGCAGATTACACAATTTCAACTGACAAGGACAATTATGAGATAAGCGGAAAATACAGCTGTATTGATTTTATCGGTATTAAATCACCGATATTGAAAGAAAATTAAAAAAAATATACTTATTTTTATAAAAAGTATTCACAATTTTGAAAATATGTGCTAAAATTTGAAAGATAATCAAAAAAGTTATGTATAATATGACAAACGAGGTGTAATCGATTGGTCGAAGAAATATTCAGTATTGACAGAATGGAGCACGCGGTAAGTCTTTTCGGCTCCTTTGACGAAAATATCAAGCTTGTCGAAAAGGCTTTTGACGTTTCTTTTATTACAAGAGGAAGCGAAATCAAAATCAAAGGTACAGAAGAAAATGTTGACAAAGCAAAGCGCACAATCAGTAATCTTCTGCTTCTGATCAATAAAGGCGAAATTTTAAACGAACAGAATATCAGATATGTAATTTCCTTAGTGCGCGACGGAAACGACGATAAAATTGCAACAATGGGCTCCGACTGTGTTTGTATCAGCGCCAAAGGAAAGCCGGTAAAGGCTAAAACACTCGGTCAAAAAAAATACATTGAAGCAATAAAGAACAACACTATAGTTTTCGGTATAGGTCCTGCAGGTACAGGTAAGACCTATCTTGCGGTCGCTCTTGCCGTTAATGCCTTCCGCTCAAAGCAGGTTAACCGAATAATACTCACCCGACCTGCGGTTGAAGCCGGAGAAAAGCTTGGTTTTCTTCCCGGAGATCTGCAGCAGAAGGTTGATCCTTATCTCAGGCCCTTATATGATGCTCTTTTTGATATGCTCGGACCTGAAAATTTTCAGAAATATCAGGAACGCGGAAATATTGAGGTTGCTCCCCTTGCCTATATGCGAGGCAGAACTCTTGATGACAGCTTTATAATCCTTGACGAAGCTCAGAACACTACTCCGGAGCAGATGAAAATGTTCCTCACCCGACTCGGCTTCGGCTCAAAAATAGTTGTTACCGGAGATATCACGCAGATTGACCTTCCTGACGGAAAAAAATCAGGTCTTGTTGAGGTTATTAAAATTCTAAAATCAGTAGAAGATATAGAAACAATTAAATTCACACAGAAGGATGTTGTACGACATCAGCTTGTGCAGGATATTATAAAAGCCTACGAAAAATATGAGGAGGTTAAAAAGAGAAAATGAAGGACAAAATAAAGGTAATAATTACAAACGACCAGAATGCAGTAAAAATTCCTACAGGCGTCCGTATGCTGATAAGACGTTGCTGTAACGCTGTTCTTGTAACGGAATCTTTCAAAGGCTCAGTCGAAATAAGTGTCACAATTGTAGATGACGAGGCTATACACGAGCTCAATCTTAAGCACAGAGGAATTGACCGTTCAACCGATGTACTCTCCTTCCCTCTCGGAGCAGACGGAGTTTATGATGTAAATCAGGATACAGGCGCTTTTCTGCTCGGTGACATCGTTATTTCCATTGAGCACGCAATCAAGCAGGCTGATCTTTACGGCCATTCTCTCGACAGAGAGATTGCTTTTCTTACCGTACACTCAATGCTTCATCTTCTCGGCTATGATCACGAGCCCGGCGGACTCGAGCTTGTTCGGATGAGAGAAAAAGAAGAGGCTGTACTTACACAGTTAGGTCTCGTAAGAAGC
Organism: Clostridia bacterium; assembly: GCA_017473435.1. Lineage (GTDB taxonomy): Bacteria > Bacillota > Clostridia > Oscillospirales > Acutalibacteraceae > UBA6857. Next base: position 55,706 of record JAFULG010000020.1, read on the forward strand.
GGTAGCTACTATACCATGGAGGAATAATTTTTTACATGGATAAATATAGGAAATTATTCAAAAGCTTTTATTATGCGTTCCGCGGTATAATCAGATCGATAAAGACAGAACGAAATCTTCGCATACATATCACTTGCCTTATTTATATGTTTTCGATTCTCGGTATGACCGATTGGTTTACTCTGTCCCGTACGGATTGGGCTGTTCTCATACTGACCTCGGGAACGGTAATAGCAGCTGAAATAGTAAACACCGCTATTGAAAACGCCGTTAATCTGGCAAGCGAAGAATATCATAAATTTGCTGAAATTTCAAAAGATGCAGCAGCAGGCGCAGTGCTCATAAGTGTAATTTTTGCAGTAAGCACGGGAATAGCTATACTCTTTCAACCCGAGGCTTTTAAAGCCATGTACGACTATTTTGCATCTAATATATTACACTTAATTATATTAGTGACAAGTATCATTCCTGCTACTTATTTCATTTTCTTCGGATTCAGCAAACCGAAAGGCAAAAAGAATGAATGAATTTTTTAAACGTACAGAAGCACTTATCGGAGAAGCTTCCGTAAAAACGCTCAAGAACTGCCACGTTGCCGTTTTTGGCTTAGGCGGTGTCGGCGGATATATAACAGAGGCGCTAGCAAGAAGCGGTGTAGGTGAGCTTACACTTATCGATAACGACACGATAAAGCAAAGCAATCTCAACCGCCAGATAATCGCCCTTACTTCCACCATCGGACAAAAAAAGACCGAGGCTTTTGAAAAGCGGTTAAAGGATATAAACCCGGATATAAAAATAAATCTGTCGGATACGTTTGTACTTCCTGAAAATTGCCGTGAAATCGACTTTTCGTCTTTCGATTATGTGGCAGATGCTATCGATACCGTTTCAGGCAAGCTCGCTATAATCGAATGCTGCAAAGAAGCCGGTGTGCCGATTATTTCGTCAATGGGAACCGGAAACAAGCTTGATCCAACAGCCTTTGAAATTACCGATATAAATAAAACATCTGTTTGTCCCCTCGCCCGAGTGATCAGATATGAACTGAAAAAAAGAGGAATAAAAAAACTTAAGGTTCTTTATTCAAAAGAGCCTCCGATAAAACAGGGAACAAGAATCCCTGCAAGTATTTCCTTTGTTCCGTCGGTCGCAGGACTTATAATTGCAGGCGAAATAATAAAAGATATCATAAAAACAGCAGAGGACTAATCCTCTGCTGTTTTTAAATGCCTTTCTGATGCTTCTGACTTTGCAAAACCGCAAGCTCATCACATCTTTCATTTTCCGGATGACCTGCGTGACCTTTTATCCACTCAATTTTAACCTTATGCTTATCAATCAGAGTCAGAAGCTCATCCCATAATTCGGGATTAAGCGCCGGCTTTTTATCCTTTTTACGCCAATTATTCGCCTTCCAGGATCTCGCCCAACCAAGGGTTATACCGTTGGAAACATACTGAGAGTCTGTAACTACAGTAACCTCACAAGGCTCCTTCAGAGCCTTAAGTCCTTCTATAACAGCGGTAAGCTCCATTCGGTTATTGGTTGTATGAGCTTCTCCGCCTGAAAACTCTTTACGTCTGCCGTTGTAATCAAGGATAGTTCCCCATCCGCCGGCTCCGGGATTTCCCGAGCAAGCTCCGTCTGTATAAATTGTAACCTGTTTCATAATTCAATACCTCTCTTAGCTCAGACAATTCTATCACAAAGATATGTTTTTGGCAAGGATAATTTAATATTGAAATTTTATTTATAGTGTGATAAAATAACACCATAATAATATGACAGGTGAAAAAAATGAAGCAGAAAATTATTGACAGTAAAAAATATCCTAAAAAATGCGCCAACTGTTTTTACGGGCGCTCCCCTCTTGATAAGACTTCTGTGCTTTGTGAAAAGAAGGGTATAGTTGACCCTGAAAGCAAATGCAGACATTATGAATATGATCCTTTGAAAAGAATTCCGGCAAAGCCTGTGATTAACACAGATTTTAAGCCGGAGGATTTTGAATTGTAATTTATTTATAATTACACTTTAAGGGTCTGCGGTATATAAGGCTTTTCAAAGCCTCCTTATTGAACGGAATCAGCGGGTACAGATATGTGTATCCGCTGATTGTTTTTGTCGTAGCGATTACCGCAAAAACAATCAGAGCGCCTATAATTAAGCCCCATATTTTAAAAAACGCACACAGTATCAGAATAAAGGTTCTGGAAATTTTAATTGCATAACCTAATTCGTAGCTGGGCTGTGTAAAGTTGGCTATTGCAACAAAAGCCATAAAAAGCACAACCTCGGAAACAAACCATCCTGAACGAACGGCAAACTCACCTAACACCAACGCTCCGACAACGCTGAAGGAATTACTCAGCGCGTTCGGCGTATTAAGTGAAGCAAGACGTAAGGTATCAATTACAAATTCTACTATAAGAAGCTGAACTATTATAGGCACAGAATTCGGCTCTTCAATCAACATAAATTTAAAATGACCCGGTAAGCTTTCGTGATACACAGTATACAGATACCATGTGGGGACAAGAAATAACGTCAGAACAAACACCGTGCTTCTTACAAGTCTTAAAAAAGAGCCGACAAAAGGCGAAAAATAAAAGTCATTTATATCCTGAACAAAATCAAAAATACCCGTTGGCAATATTATTGCCGTCGGTGAACCGTCTGTCAATAATATAATATTGCCGTCAAAAATGCATGCCGCTGCCGCATCGGGGCGCTCTGTATACCGGAACTTAGGGAACAGGTTGAAGGGCTGACTCGGAACAAGGCACTCCTTGAGGCTCTCGTGGCTCATCGAAAGACTTTCAACATCTATAGAATTAAGGCGTTCAACAACTTTTTTTAAAAGCTTTTTGTCAACCTTATCCTCGAGATAGGATATCACTATATCTGTTTTGGAGCTGTTACCAACCTGAAAGCTTCGCATTGTCAGGTTGGGGTTTCTTATTTTCCGACGTATAAGGGCCGTGTTAAAAATTATCGTTTCAACAAATCCCTCGTGAGATCCGCGAAGAACCTTATCGGATTCCGGCTCCTGAACATCTCTCGCCGGATAAGTTCTGCTGTCAACGATAATCGCTTTTGAATAACCTTCAATTATTATTCCTACAGCACCTGTGAGAATCAATGTTACAAAAGCATCAACATCTTCAGCTGTATCAGCTTCAATGTAAGTAATATATTTATCAACAAGCGACTGAGCATCGGTGGCTTCATTCATTTGTTTTTCAGTAAGCTTAGTAAAGTATTCAAGCATTTTTTCAAGCATTACATCCTTTACAAACCCGTCAATGCAAAATAAGGTTGCCTTCTTACCGCCTAAAAGTATTCTTTTGACAATTATATCAAAGTTTTCACCGGTTCGCAGTAAGGTATTTACCGCATGTAGGTTTTCACCGTAGTTTTCTGTAAATGTCTGCATAATAAATCACCGGTTATATTCTTCTCATATAACCGATGTTTTATTATTTATTTTCTGTTGAAATCTGAAATTGCAACACAAACGCAACAAACTTTTTCAGCTCCGGCTCCGTTTAAAGCGTTCACACATTGCTCCAAGGTTGAGCCCGTTGTTTTTATATCGTCACATAAAAGAATAGTTTTTCCTTTTACGTCAGCTCCGGACAAAACCTCTATTGAAGCTGTAAGATTGTGCCTTCGTTCTTTACCGCTCAGTTCGTGTTGGAATTTTGTTTCCCTTGTTTTAACGAGGGTATTCTCTGTCGGCAAAAACAGCAGCTTTCCGACTTGTTCGGCTAATAATTCACTCTGATTATACGGTCTGTTGTTTTTAGATTTTAGGCTCATAGGCACAAAGCTCACCAAATCAAAATCAATATCGGAATAAGCGTAAGCAACACGCTCTGCCATTTCTGTTCCGAGCCTTTTGGCAAGATGCTTTTCATTGTTGAATTTAAGATTGAGTATATCGGCTCTTATTTTACCGCCGTATACGTACGGAGCTGTAATATCGGGCAGACTGGCAGAATTGTAAGCTCCGCAGACACATTCATCGGCATTATGACCGCAATGTCTGCAATAATCGTTTCTGATTCTTCTGCTTTCCATACGAGAGCATCGGCAATAATCATACTGAATCGGAATTATTTCATCACACACAGGACAACGCTTCGGATAAAGCAAGCGTATAATTTTATCAAAGATTTTATATGCTTTTTCTTTATTAAAAGTCACAGCCATTCCCACCTTCACTCATATAAGTGTGCTGATTTCAGGAAAAGCCCCCAGGCTTCGCTCAAGGATACCGTTCATCATAGCAATAGCAATACCGTAATTCACAACCGGAACATCTGACTTGTTGCATATATCAATCCTGCTTTGCATTTCTTTTTCACTTAGCATACATCCGCCGCAATGCACAACGAGCTTGTAAATATCGGCTTTTTCAGGAAAATCTCCTCCGCTTGAAAAGTCAAACAGTATATTCTTACCCGTATACGTTTTGATCCATTCCGGAATTTTGACCGTTCCGATATCATTACACTGTCTGTGATGGGTGCAGCCTTCAGATATAAGAACCCTGTCCCCATCGTTAAGATCTCTCAGAGCTGCGGCTCCTTTTACAAGCTGTGAAAGCTCACCCTTGTATCTTGCAAATACAATCGAAAAAGAAGTAAGCCTTATATTTTCCGGAACAATCTCTGAAACAGCAGAAAACACCTGAGAATCAGTAATTACAAGTGAAGGCTCCCTATTAAGCATTTCAAGCGTGCTCTTAAGCTCCGTTTCCTTGCATACAATAGCTGTACAGTTATTGTCAAGGATATTTCTTAAAGTTAGCTGTTGAGGAAGTATAATTCTGCCTTTTGGTGCAGAAGCATCAATAGGAGTAACAAGAATAACAAGATCGCCGGCCGTAATCAGATCGTCAATCAACGGCCTGCTCTTTTTTGCAGAATTGCCCAACCTTGAAACAGCTTCCTTAAGCTTCTCAATATTAATGCCCTGCTTTGCGCTTACAAAAAGCTCACCTTCTTCGGGCTCAGGAGTATTGTTAAGCGCATCACATTTGTTGTACACCACAACATAAGAAACCTTGAGTTCAGCAAAAAGAGATATCAGCTTTCTTTCAGTTTCACCTTTACCCTTAACGGCATCAACAACCAGAACGGCAATGTCCGTCTTACGTAAAATTTCTTTTGTTTTCTTTATTCTGAGAAGTCCAAGCTCGCCTTCATCATCAAAGCCGGGAGTATCAATAATGACAACAGGTCCTAACGGTAGCAACTCCATAGCTTTTTTAACAGGATCTGTCGTCGTACCTTTAACATCGGATACAACAGAAAGCTCCTGACCGGTTACAGCGTTAACGAGACTTGATTTACCTGCATTTCTTCTGCCGAAAAAACCGATATGAAGTCTTTCGGCGGAAGGAATATTATTTAAGCTCATATTTATTCACCAGCCTCAGAATCTGAAATCTCTTCTGTTGGAATTTTTAATATCGTCGATATTATCCTTTGCAATCTTACGAACCTTTTCCTTTGGAATTCTCTCAAGCTCATTTTCAACCATTTTAAAGCCGATTTCCTTTGTTCTCTCCGAGGCGTAGTCGACAAGATATTCCGTAAGAGTCATTAGAGCGTTGGGATGGCAGCAGTTAAGAATCTGACCGTTTTTGCAAAGAGTCATAAATCTGTCACCGGTTCTTCCTTCACGGTAACAAGCTGTGCAAAAGGAGGGTATGTGACCGTTTTCCATAAGCCAAGCCACAACATCATCAAGAGTTCTCTGATCGGAAACATCAAACTGTTCAGTGTCGTGCGGTCTTTCCTCCTGTGTATATCCACCTACCGATGTTCTTGAACCGCCGCTGATCTGAGACACTCCGAGACGCAGAAGCTTGGTTCTGACCTTCTCAGTTTCTCTTGTTGAAATAATCATACCCGTATACGGCACAGCAAGACGGATACAAGCTGTAATTTTAGCAAAGGTTTCATCGGAAATCGAATTATCGAAAGCTTCAGGATCAATATCATCTGCTTTTTTTACACGGGGTACACTTATGGTGTGAGGTCCGACTCCGTGTACAGCCTCAAGATGCTCAGCGTGCATAATAAGTCCCGCAAACTCATATTTGTAAAGCTCAAGTCCGAAAAGCACACCCAGACCGACATCGTCTATTCCCCCCTCCATTGCTCTGTCCATCGCCTCTGTATGATAAGCATAATCGTGTTTAGGACCTGTAGGATGAAGCTTGAGATAGCTTTCTTTATGATAAGTTTCCTGAAAAAGAATATAGGTGCCTATTCCTGCCTGCTTAAGCTTACGGTAATTTTCAACGGTAGTAGCGGCAATATTAACATTTACTCGGCGTATATCACCATTTTTGTGATGCACGCTGTAAATTGTTTTTATGCATTCAAGTATGTATTCTATCGGATTATTTACGGGATCCTCACCGGCTTAAATCGCAAGACGCTTATGTCCCATATCCTGAAGAGCAATTACCTCAGCTTTTACCTCTTCCTGATTAAGTTTTTTGCGAGGTATATGCTTATTTTTAAGATGGTAGGGACAGTAAACGCAACCGTTCACGCAATAATTTGAAAGGTATAGCGGAGCAAAAATTACTATTCTGTTACCGTAAAATGCGAGCTTGATTTCTTCTGCAATTTCGTAAATTTTTTCTATCTTTTCAGGAATTTCACAAGCAAGCAGCACCGACGCTTCGCGATGTGTAAGACCTGCGCAGACCGTTCCCGTGTCAGTTTTTCTGGGTCTCGCTTTTTCGAGTATGCTGTCAATCAGCTCTGCGTTGTTTTTGTTCTTTTCTGCGTATTCAAGAGTATCAAGAATTTCTTCGTGATTTATGAATTCCTCCGCCTTTAATGATCCGGGGTTATATATAGCCATAATTAATTCTCCTTTTGCTTAATAATATCTCCGCGGTCACAAACAATTTCGTAACCGATTTCTTTCATTGCTTTTTTTAACGAATTCAGGTTATCAGCTGATTCACTACCACTGTGCAGCTTGTTGTCATATAAGCTGTATTTACTCCTTACGTCTAACGGTGACAAATTGGGCATCACAACATTCGCAGAAGCTTCTATGGCCTGTTTTCGCCCGTTTTCCGCTATAGTTCCGAGCGCAGTTGTAGCCGGCAATAAAATATCAGGCTTGATTATCCGAACTAACGCAAGCAAAAAGCACGTAAGCTCAGCATCACCGTTTTTCTCGCTTTTAAACGGTGTATATTTATGAGATATAAACGGTCCTATACCGCACATATCAGGCTGAAATTCTTCTATAAACTTAAGATCCTGTGCAAGAGCTTTATAAGTCTGAAAGGGCGATCCGACCATCATACCGCAACCTGTCTGATATCCCGTTTTCTTCAGCACTTCAAGACAATTTTTTCTGTTTTCAAATGACATGTTTTCGGGATGAAGCCTTGCATAATGTCCGTTGTCTGCCGTTTCGTGTCTCAAAAGATAGCGATCAGCTCCCGCTTCAAACAAACGTTTGTATGAATCTTCGCTACGTTCACCCAATGAAAGAGTAACTGCACAGTCCGGATATTTTTCTTTTATTGTTTTTATCAGCTCGCATAATAAATCATCGCCGAAAAAAGCATCCTCACCACCCTGAAGAACAAAGGTACGAAAACCAAGTGTATATCCGTTTTCACAGCATGATAATATTTCCTCAGGTGTAAGCCGGTAACGCTCACAGTTACTGTTACTTCTTCTTATACCGCAATAGAAACAATCGTTTTTACAAAAGCTGCTTATCTCTATTAGCCCTCGTATGAAAATTTTGTTACCGTAAATTCTGTGTCTCAACCTTATTGCTTCAGCCTTTAAAATTTCATACAATTCAGCGTCCCGTTCTGTTAACAGTCTTTCATATTCAGCAACAGTAAGAGCTCGCCTTCTGATTAACTTTTCTGTTATTTTTCTTATTTCATCCGTCATTGCTTATCACACCCGAAAATGCCGTCTTGGCACTTACTCCCTCCAACTTACCTATCTTACCGGAAAGGGTTGAAATTATATTCTGAGGAGCATCCAATGCTATGCTGATTATGTTTATTTTTCGCTGACGGTAAGGAATTCCCATTCTGCCGATTATATATTCACTATAATCATGTAAAATTGAATTAAGATGTTCAACGGAATCCTTCTTTTCTACTATAATGCTGATTACAGCTACTCTTGTTCCCATAAAAGCACCTCCTTTAAACAAATAAAAGCCGCTACCTTACATAAAAAGGTACACGGCAACAGAATTTATAAGAAATCTATTCTTTTGTTTACTGTCACCTTATCCTCAGAGGGAAAAATCCGTCTTCATATCAGGTGAGTAAATTATATAATATTTTAATTTGTAAATCAAGAAATTTATAAAATTTCTTTCAGAGCAACTATTCCGCCTATATCACGAAGCTGTGAATCATCCGTGCATACATAGCTGCATCCGTATTTTGTCAGAAAAGCTCTTATACTTTGAAAGTCACTATGTTTTGTTACATCTCCGAAAAATACAACTGTATCCTTATCAATTTTTCCCGAAGCACCGCCTATAAAGCCGTAACCGTGACCGTCAAGACAAATGTCGCCCTTACTGATCAACAGGCTATCGAAGCCGTTTTCAAGAACTTTTCGGTGTATTGAGGCGTCATCGGTTATAATTGAATTTTCGCCCACGACAAGAGTTGAACATTTACAGTAACCTTGCCTGACGTTAATTTTTTTCTTTGGCTCAGTCAGCTCAACTACCTTAACGTCAGCATCGCTTATTCTTCCCATTATAAAATCTGTAACTAAAGTAAAGTTCAGTTTTATATCCCCGGGATATGATCCTTTGATTTCTTCGGCAGTTTCCGAAACTCTGTATCCGAGCTCTGAAAGCTCAGACTTAAGCTGTATCTGTTTTTTATCAAGCAAAATATGACCGTCACCGAGATAAAGGGCCGCCATATCAGCATGAGTAGAAACGCACGGATCGATACAAGGATTTTTAACGTTTTTTAATACAGAGATATTTTGTTTTTTTAAAAAACTAAGAATGCTTTTATCGTCAGTCCCGCAGATAACGGTGCTGACTTTTCCCTCGGGAAGATTGGGATTTTTAATAAAGCTACTCATAAGATTATCGCCTCGAAAGCTTTTCGGATTGTTTTTACTCCGATAACCTCAATTTCTTTTTTTATCGTTGCAGAAATATTTTTGTAGTTGCTTTCAGGGATAATACATTTATTGAATCCGAGACGGGCAGCTTCTTTTATTCTCTGCTCACAATGTGATACTCCGCGTATTTCGCCGGCAAGACCGATTTCTCCGAAAGCGAGCACATCATCTCTGAGGGCATAATCTTTAAGTGATGAAACCAACGCCATAGCAATAGTAAGATCCAGTGCCGGTTCATCAAGCTTAAGACCGCCGACGATATTAATATATGCATCCATATTCGAAAAAAAGTAGCCGCCGCGTTTTTCAAGCACTGCAATAAGCATTGCAAATCGGTTGTAGTCAAAGCCGTTAGAAATTCTGCGAGGGTTGCCGAAGCCTGTTGATGTAACAAGACCCTGTATTTCTGCAAGAAGCGGACGGGTACCCTCCATAACACAGGCAACACAACTGCCAGGTGTGTTTTTAGGTCTGCCTGAAATCAGCATTTCTGAGGGGTTTTCTACCTCGCATAATCCCCTTTCCATCATTTCAAAGACACCGATTTCATTAGTTGATCCGAAACGGTTTTTTACAGCGCGGAGAATACGGAAGGAAAGATTTCTCTCACCCTCAAAATAAAGCACGGCATCTACAATATGTTCAAGAACCTTGGGACCTGCAATGTTGCCGTCTTTGTTGACGTGACCAACCATAATAACAGGAATTGAAAGACTTTTTGCGGTACGCATAAACATATTTGAGCTCTCACGCACCTGAGTAACACACCCCGGTGAAGAATTAAGCTCTGTAAAATTCATAGTCTGGATTGAGTCTACGATAACAATGTCCGGTTCAGTTGATCTGATATGCTCACAAATTGCCTGTACATCGGTTTCGCAAAGAATATACAGGTTTTCCGTTATAACCTTAAGTCTGTCTGCACGAAGCTTAATCTGACTGTAGGATTCTTCGCCTGAAACATAAAGAATTCTGAGCTTTTTACCTAGCTCTGAGCAAATCTGCAATAAAAGAGTTGATTTACCGATACCGGGATCACCGCTCAAAAGCACAAGAGAGCCCTTTACAATACCGCCGCCAAGCACACGGTCAAGCTCCTTCATTCCGGTTTTATATCGCAGCTCGTTATCCGGCTGAATATCTTTAAGCGAAAAAGAAGTAACGCTTTTCGCCGTTAGAGAGCTTTGCTTTGCTTTTGCTCCGGACTGAATTTCTTTTACAGCCTCTTCAAGCGTAGCCCACTCATTACACTCAGGACATTTGCCGAGCCATTTAGGTGTTTCGTATCCGCAATTTGAACAGATGTATACACTTTTTGTTTTTGCCGCCATATATATCAGCTTCCTTTTGTATTAACAAAGTTTACAAGCCCTTTAGCAATAGCAAGAGCCATTTCATATTGATATGTATTATCGTTAAGCTTTTCTGCTTCTTCAGCGTTTGATAAAAAACCGCATTCTACCATTACGGCTGTGCTTACCGCGTTGTAAATCAAATATACGCTTGAGGTACAAGGCTTTATAAGACGCGTATTATCCTTCTGTAAGCTGTTGACAATGCTTTTTTGAATGCAGTCGGCTAATACATCACTACCCCTCTGACTTTTGCAGTAAAACACCTGGGCTCCGTTATATTTACTCTCAGAAAAATGATTCTGATGAATACTCAGAAATATGCATCCATCATATTTTTTCATAATATCCATACGGTTGTGCAAATCTGAAGATTTGCGTTTGCGAACGGTGTCGCTGCCCTCGTCATAAATCAGTTTATCGGTATCTCGTATCATCACCGTCTTAAAGCCGTAACGGGTAAGTATTTTATTTAATTTCAGAGAAACGGAAAGATTAATATCTTTTTCAAGGATGCCGTCAGCTGACTGAGGTCCCCCGTCCTCTCCGCCGTGTCCGGCGTCAATAATTATTATCGGTTTTGCGGTAGAATTAAAATTACCTGCGGTAACGGATTTTCCGGCTGCAAAGGCTGTAAAAATAATAACCAAAGCAAACAATGAAGCTGTTAACCCGGCTATAAGCTTTACGTTTAAAATTAAATATAAGCCCTTTTTCATAACATCACCTTTAAAATAATATTAGAAAAAGGGCAGATATATTATTCGAAGCCTTCAAAGGTGATGTTATTTTTCTTCATAACATCCTCATTTGAAAGAACAGCACCTGCCGATGGCAGATTTTTTGCTTTATAACGAGAAGGCTTCACAAATTCACCCTCAACATAATCTCTTACGGCAGAAAGCTTCTGATTTTTCTTAATTGTAATACAGCCTACACCCTGAGTATCTTTCATAGCCTTGGGCGTAATTACAGATGTGTCAACAAGCAGACATCTTCCGCCGGTTGTTTCAAGCACAATCTGCTTATCCTCGGGAAGGTAAAGAAGAGAAACAAGAGGAGACTTATCGCTGTAAGCCTTTATCAGCTTTTTACGGTTCGTTTTCGTCGCATATGAAGAAAGGGTGACCTTTGCGGTTTTACCGTTTTCAAAGAAGAACATCATATAACCCTTATATTCTCTTGTGACAACCATAAAGATAGCGTTTTCACCCTCCTCCATATCAAGCTTGGAAGGAATATATTCACCGAGAACGCTTGCCTTTGAATCAGCAAAATCGGAAACCCTCGCCTTGTAAACCTGACACTTATCAGTAAAGAAAAGAAGATCATTATTGTTGGTTGTTTCAAAGCTCTGGGTTATTTCGTCATTGTCCTTAAGCTTATGGTCGCCACCCATACGGAGCGAAAGGGGCGTAATTTTCTTAAAGTAACCTTCCTTGGTGAAGAAAAGATTAACGGGATAGTCAGGAATTTCCTCCTCAGCATCTTCATCATCAATTTCACTTAAATAGAGAAGATCGGTTTTCCTTTCCTTGCCATACTTTTTGATGACATCGTTAAGCTCACCGACAATGATTTTTCTGATACGAGCTTTAGAAGAAAGAATTTCTTCCATATCGGCAATCGATTTTTCAAGGTTTTCGATATCCTTAAGACGCTTGAGAATATACTCTCGGTTGAGATGACGAAGCTTGATTTCAGCAACATATTCCGCCTGAATTTCATCAATTCCGAAGCCGATCATAAGATTGGGTACAACATCACTTTCCTCTTCGGTATTACGGATGATAGCGATAGCCTTATCTATATCAAGCAGAATCTTTTCAAGACCTTTAAGGAGATGCAGTCTGCTCTTCGCTTTTTCAAGGTCAAAGCTTACTCTTCTGTAAACACACTTACCTCTGAAACGAATCCACTCAATAAGCAGATCCTTGACACCGTAAACTCTGGGATAACCGTCCACAAGAACATTGAAGTTACAGGAAAAGCTATCCTCAAGAGGTGTCTGCTTATAAAGCTTCTGCATAAGCTTATCGGCATCAGTTCCTCGCTTAAGGTCAATTGTAATTTTCAGACCGTTTTTGTCAGTTTCATCACGGATATCGGTGATTTCTTTTATAGAGCCTGCCTTTACGCGCTCAATGATTTTATCAATGATCGCTTCTGCAGTAGTTGTCGGTGGGATTTCCGTAATGTCAATACAGTTAAAGTTTTTATCATAGGTGTATTTGGCGCGCACCTTAATTCCGCCGCGACCGGTACGGTAAATCTCTTCCATATCGTCGCGGTTGTAAAGGATAGTACCGCCACCTACAAAATCCGGGGCAGGCATGGTTTCAATACAGTTGTGCTCCTGATTTTTAATAAGCTCGATTGTGGTTTCGCAAAGCTCTTTAAGATTAAAGGAGCAGATTGAGCTTGCCATACCAACAGCAATGCCGAGGTTATTGTTTGCGAGGATTGACGGGAAGGTAACAGGAAGGAGTGTTGGCTCCTTTGTTGTGCTGTCGTAGTTATCTACAAAATCAACGGTGTTCTTGTCAATCTCGCTGAAAAGCTCTGTGCAGATGCTTTCGAGCTTCGCCTCGGTATATCTCGGTGCAGCGTAGTGCATATCACGTGAATAAGCCTTACCGAAGTTACCCTTTGAATCAACAAAAGGATTGAGAAGTGCCTCGTTGCCTCGGGAAAGTCGCACCATTGTTTCGTAAATTGCAGCATCACCGTGAGGATTAAGACGCATGGTCTGACCCACAATGTTAGCTGATTTTGTTCTGTTACCGTTGAGAAGTCCCATTTTATACATAGTATAAAGGAGCTTTCTGTGTGAGGGCTTGAAACCGTCAATTTCAGGGATTGCACGGGAGAGAATAACACTCATGGCATAGGGCATATAGTTGATTTCAAGAGTATCTGTTATTCTCTGGTCAATCATTTCACCCGCATTTGCAATATGGGTATTTTTAAGAAGATTTTCGGAAGTATTTGTATCTTCTGTTTTCTTTTTTCTTGCCATTTGTTATTTTCACCTCAGCTTACGTCGGTCATATCAATGTAAAGATGACCGTAATTTGCAATATAATTCTTTCTGCCTGAAAGGTTGTCACCGAGAAGCAAATCAAACTTTTCTGCAGTTGCCTGCGCTTCGTCGGGATCAATTTTTATAAGTCGTCTTGTTGCCGGATTCATAGTTGTAAGGCTCATCATATCAGCATCGTTTTCACCGAGACCCTTTGAGCGCTGAATGGTATACTTTGCCTTTCCGATTTCTTCAAGGGCATCTGCCTTTTCCTTTTCGGTATAGGCAAACCACGTCTGATTACCGCTTGTGATTTCATAAAGCGGAGATTCGGCAATAAACACCTTCCCCTCTTTTATAAGAGTAGGAATGAGGCGGTAAATCATTGTAAGGATAAGAGTTCTTATCTGATAGCCGTCAACGTCAGCGTCGGTACAGATGATGATTTTGCTCCAACGCAGATTATCCATATTAAAGGTTGAAAGGTTTTTCATACCCTTTGCGTGTACCTCAACGCCACAGCCGAGGACCTTAAGAAGATCGGTGATAATTTCACTCTTGAAGATTTTCTCATACTCGCTCTTAAGACAGTTGAGAATTTTACCTCTTACAGGGATAATTGCCTGAAATTCGGAGTCTCTCGCCTGCTTACATGCACCCAAAGCCGAGTCGCCCTCCACGATGAACAGCTCACGCTTATCAATGTCCTTACTGCGGCAGTCAACAAACTTCTGTACACGGTTTGCAAGGTCGTTAGAGGTCGTGAGGGTCTTTTTCAGGTTGAGTCTTGTGCTTTCCGCTTTGATACGGGAACGCATATTTATAAGCACCTGATCGGCAATTTTATCAGCCTCAAGCTTGTTTTCGATGAAGTAGACCTCAAGCTGATGACGGAGGAACTCTGTCATTGCCTCCTGGATGAATTTATTGGTAATAGCCTTCTTTGTCTGATTAAGATAAGAGGTCTCTGTTGAGAATGAGGACGAAACAAGAACAAGGCAATCAGCAACATCCTGGAACTTGATTTTTGCATCACTCTTTGTGTATTTACCTGACTGCTTAAGGTAAGCGTCAATCTGTGCAACGGTCGCATTTTTAACAGCGTTATCAGGTGAGCCACCGAATTCAAGGAAGCTTGAATTGTGGTAGTACTCAACAAGCTGCTTTTTGTTTGAGAATGTAAGCGCAACATTGAGCTTTACCTTATATTCGGGCAGGTCAGCTCTATCCTTACCACTTCTTTCCGTCTGCCAGAACTGAACGGATGTGAGTGCATCCTCACCGGCGATTTCCTTTACATAATCGCTGATACCGTTTTCATAGTAATAGACAAAGGTTTCAAAGCCGCCCTTAATCTGATTTTTCAGTTCGAAGCGTACCTTTGGGTTAACGATAGCCTGCTTCTGCATAATTGTCTGGAAATACTCAAGTGAAATATCAATATCGGTGAAAACCTCAAGGTCGGGCTTCCATTTGATTTTTGTACCCGTGTCCTTTTTACCATAGGGTTCGGAGGTAAGACCGCCGATGTTAACACCCTTTTCAAAGTGAAGGTTATACTTCATACCGTCCTTTTTAATTTCAGCATCCATATATTCACTTGCGTACTGCGTTGCACAAAGACCGAGACCGTTGAGACCGAGAGAATACTCATAGCTGCCGCTTGAATTGGTGTTATACTTACCGCCGCCGTACATTTCGCAGAAGATAATTTCCCAGTTTTCTCTGTCATATTTTTCATTGTAGCCAACGGGAATACCACGTCCGAAGTCCTGAATTTCAAAGGAGCCGTCAGAGTAGCGGGTTACAACAATTTTATCACCATAGCCTTCACGAGCCTCGTCAATGGAGTTTGAGAGAATTTCAAAAACAGAGTGCTCACAGCCGGCAATACCGTTTGAGCCAAAGATAACCGCAGGTCTTTTTCTGACTCGGTCGGCGCCCTCCAGCATTTCGATATCGTTATCGGAATATCCTGCTTTTTTAGCCATTATATATCATATCCCTTTCATAAAAATGAAATTTTCAATTACAATAAATACAAAATATTGTGCATCCGGACATAAAAACACACAATAAATATAATTTACACTATTTTTACAAAAAAATCAAGTGTTAAGGGCGTAAAATCCCTTTTATTTAAAGTTTTTGAAGTGTGCAGGTGCTCTTTCTTCATCAGCAAACACAGGCATTTTATCTTCATCCATAAGGCAACAGTTGAAAATTATATCCTCACCGAATTTCTGCCGAAGGCTCATTACTGTATCTTCAATACTTTTCTGCTTTTCGAGTTTACTGTAATCGGTGTAAAAATCAAGCTGACCGAAGGAGCTTTCCTCAGTGAGATTGATAGCCTTAACTGTAAGAGCTCTTATATTATGCTCCCATGTGTGATTAGCTTTGAAAAGTAATGTTGCGTTTTTTGCGATTTCAAAGGCGGACTGTGTGGGATTATCAAGCTGATACTGAAACTGCCTTGTTGAAAAGAGATTGTCACGGACACTAATCTGCACACCGGTTGCGAAAAGCTTTTCCTGACGAAGTCGCTTTGAAACGTTCTGACTTAAGGAGAGAAAAACCTTCCAAACCTCTTCGTTATTTTCAAGGTCGCTTTTACAGGTGATACCATGGCCGATGCTTTTAGATTTTGCCCTGTAATTATCGGGAGCAACTCTGTCACGGTTGAGTCCGTTTGCAGAAAGCCACATTTCACCGCCGCAGGCACCGAAGACGGTTTTCAGCCACTGCTCGGAGCAATTAGCAAGCTCCCCTACTGTTGTAATTCCGTAGCGTTCAAGCTGTGCCGCTGTTTTTCTGCCTACACCGAAAAGAGCCGAAGCAGGCAGCTTCCACACCTTTTCTCTGAAATCATCCTTGGTGATTACGAAAAATTCATCCCTGCCGGCGAGGTCACTGCCGAGCTTTGCGAAAATTTTATTATATGAAAGACCGATTGAAACAGTTATATCAAGCTCTTTTTTAAAGCTTTCCATGATTTCACGGATAATATTCTCCGCCGAGCCGAAGAGAGTTATACTTCCGGTAAGGTCGCACCACACCTCGTCAAGACCCATCGGCTCAATTAAATCTGTGTAGCGGGCATAAATTTCATGAGCTCTGCGTGAATACTCCTTGTAAATTTCGTGGTGAGGCTCAACGATAATCAGGTCGGGACATTTCTGCCTTGCCTGCCACAGAGGCTCACCTGTTTTTACTCCGAATTTTTTTGCTTCCTCGCTTTTGGCAAGAATAATGCCGTGGCGGCTTGCCTCGTTGCCGCCCACAGCCATTGGCTTACCCTTCAAGTCGGGATTGAGACTGCACTCAATGGACGCATAGCAGGAATTCATATCGGAGTGAATTATTATTTTTTTCAAAATTTAACACCTACACATAAAGAACATTTGTTCGACTGTGTTTATTATACTCTTGAGTATATTGTTTGTCAAGGGTGAGGGCGAAAAAAGGCAGTAAAAACCACGGGTAAGCTTAAAGCTGCCCGTGGATGATGTATGTTGTTTTGGTACGCGGGAAGGCGGTGCACTGCTTTTACGTAACGCACCGCCCAAGTCACCGCGGTTTATTCTTTTTGGTTGTCAATCATAGAACCGTCCCCTGATTGTCCTTGATTGTTAAGAGCGTGAACTCAAGGACAATACCGTTTGCAGAAAGCTGATAACACTAAAAATGTTTTTCAGTTTTCTTTATGAGCAAGGTTATACAGATGTCAACTACTATCAAAATCATCACTTCCGTTATAAGAAAGAGAGAAGATTACCCAAGACTTTAGCGGTGAAAGAGACATCAAAACTGCTCACTTATCTTACTGACTGTGCCGCAAAAGAGACAACAGAGTTTGAGAAATGGAAGAACATACGCAACCTTGCTTTGATTGATGTGCTGATAAGTACCGGGATAAGAATAGCTGAGGCTTCTAACATTTCTTTGGGTGATATTATCCACTCCGAGCGAACAATTCTTATTCACGGCAAAGGGCGAAAACAAAGACTTATTTATATATCCTGTAATGAAACCTGGAGCAATCTTACCCGATGGCTGAAAGTTCGAAAAAGCAGACCAACCAACACAGATAAGGTCTTCGTCAACCGCTTCGGTGAGCAATTAAGCATTCACGGTATAGAGTACATATATAACTCAACCAAAACCGCCTGTGGTATAAATGAGAAGTCAACACCTCATTATTTAAGGCACACGTTTGCAACCAATTTACTGGCAAACGGAGCTGATTTAAGGTCAGTTCAGGAAATTTTGGGACACAGCAGTGTGGCGACTACCGAGATTTATACTGAAGTCACAACCAAACGCAAAAAACAAGTTTTAAACAAGTATAACTACAGGAACAAACTATAAAATATCGGTTGTTTTATAATGTAAACACCCAATGTTATACTAAAAAATACTTTTCAATAAATCAAGAGATCATTCAAAACTGCACATTTTAGCAACGCAACTGCACATTTTTTTGATTAAACTGCACATTTATGTATGGGAGTTCACATGCAACAAGGCTGTCGCATTACTGCAACAGGCTTGTAAAATTACATTTTTTTCTTAAGAGTTACGGTTTGGTGTTCACGCTAACCGTCCCCTGTCTTTAGGTGCAAAATAAGGGCAGCAAAAAATCACAGGGAGGCAAGACTGCCGTTCCCTGTGATTTTGATGTTTAGTCGTCGGTGTTTTTCTTGTTCAGGGGCGCGGGCAAGGTTGGCTCAGGCGGTGGGGTGAGCACCGCCCAAGTCACCGTAGTTATTTGTTTTTTGTTAACTATCCCTCTCAGTCAAAATCTTCGATTTCGACTGCTCTCCCAAAGGGAGAGGTGGCAATACAAAGCATTGACGGAGAGGGTAAACCGCAACAGCCTTGGTTTAGTGTTTTCATTTTTCAGGGGTTAACGGTTGGGTTTTCATGCTAACCGTCCCCTGTCTTCTCCTTAACAATTTTTCATGCTCTAAAAAGCAATCAAGCTCGTTTTGTGGCATAACTTTACTTTGTGTTATTTCTGTTAATTTATTAGATATGCTCCTTTCAGCACAAAAAATGTCAATACATTTGCAATCAAAAGTTTCATAGATTTGATCATCAGGTAATTCGAGCCCATATCTGAACCATTGATAACTCACATAATAACTATTTACAGCCATCTCATACCAAAACCAAGCTTCATTTAATCTATCTTCATTACAGGCGAGTTCAGATAACCAAAGCAAATTTAACCACCATTGATATGGTTTGGATTTTTTATAGCAGCATATCACAAAATCATATATGCTTCTTTCTTGCTTATTTAAAAAATCATCTATACAATAACTTTTGAATTTCAAATAAACGTCTTCGACAATACTATCCTCTGTTTGATCACTCCATCTCACCCAATTCCTTTGTGGTGTATTAGTGACAGCACAAAGAGAACGAAGATCATCAAAATAAGGATCATTCTCATCAAAATTATATATAGTCGTTATATCAAATAAAACATCATATTGGTGTGGGTGTTCACGCAAAGTTAGATATTTTTTTCCTATAGCTTCCGGTTCTTTCAGCATATCTGAATTAAATATCTTTTCAACCCTATAAACAAAATAATAATTTTGTTCTATCTTTTTAACATAAAAACCTCCGTATTTTTTAAACCCAAAAACTCCTAACCGCTTTTTTATCTTATTTTTGAGGGTCATAACTTTACCTTTCATACAATAGCATCAACTTTGCTTCTACCGCCAAACATACTTAATACACCCAACATAAAAATCAAAGTGGTCAAAACCATAGATATAGGCACAGTAGATGGTGAGGTTACTGTATAATAAGATTTTTGTGTGGATAATTCGTAATAATTATAATAAATTATGCCACTCCCTTCATACCAATACCATATGTAATAGTTTTTATAATCATCAATTTCACCATCACCTAAAGTATTGGTACCGTAATTAAAACCATCTATTGTTTTGGGTGGATTCTTCTGCTGATAATACCCGTTAACATACTTAGTCAATTGATTATACGCTTTAACAAAAGAAACTGTATTCCTTTTTACTTCCCAAATTTGTTTTCGGCTAAAATGAATTATGTCACAATAACCATATCCACCATCTTTATAGTTTATTTTAATTTGCGTTGATAATCCTGAATTTTTATCTACTATTCTTCCAATAACCTGATTATGTATTTCACCCGGCCAAACCAAATTACCAGTTACATCTTCATATAAAACAGGATTGTTCCAACAATACGAATATAAGTTGGGCATATTTCTTATAAAAGCCATTATAAGAATATACTCCACATCATCCGCATTCAAGAACCTGCCCGACTCCGGGTCATAATACCTTGACTGCAAATAATACAAGCCCGTTTCATTATCATACACATATCCACGGTATTTCAGACTTATCTGATAAGCAAAACTATCTGTTGCAAGTGCATTGCCGTTAGCATCTGTTACTGCAACCAGCTTGCCCCAGGCATCGTAAACAAACTTAGCACTTACATTACCATAATCATCACGTGTTTCAATAATGTCACCACGTGTGTTTGTTATGAGATAATATTGATAATTCTTCTTTGCAACAAGGTCACGCTTTGTTGCAAGAACAGGTCTGCCGTCAGCATTGTAAGTGTAATAAATCTCGTAGTTATCGCCGTTTCTTTCATAACGAAGCTGTCCGTCAACATAGTAATAGTTGTGCTTTACTCCGTTGACTGTTTTGCCTGTTCTTAAGCCGTCAGCATCATAAGTATAACTAATACTTGTGCCATTCTTGCTGTAGCTCATCATCTGACGACCGAACCAGGTCATATCTGCACCCATATAATTTGTTGGGTTACCTATATCATCATAATGGATTTCAACACCATCATAAAACTTCAGCTTATCCTTCCACACATTATCATAAGTGTAGCTGACTGTGTCAACAGCCGTTCCAAGCTCACCTAAGGTGAAAGCATATTCAGTCTTTTTTTCAATATTGCCGTAATTATCATACTCATAAACAACAGTCTTGCCCGTATCACGGTCATTTTCTCTTATGAGCTGATTTAACGCATCATATTCATAACTCTGCTGAACTGTGTCGCCTTTCTTTATTTCGGTAATATTGTAGTTATCATCATAAGTATACGAGTAAACATCACTATTTGTTCCTCGAGCAATGGTATGTGTTGAAACCAGGCCTTCATCATTGTAGTTAAAGCTCTCTGCAACAGGAGTACTTGTCGAAAGGCTTCTGCCTGTGAGTGTACCTTCATCGTCATAGTTGTATGAAACCTGTTTTCCGCCAAAAAGTGTTATACTTGACGGTAAATTTGTTACGGTTCGCGGGCTGGGTGGTGCGTGACCTTCGCCAACGCACCGCCCAAGTCACCGTGGTTTAAATTTTTCAGATAAACGTCCCTTATATGACCTTTCATTATATAAATCCCTGTTTTATCAAAAAGTAACAAACTTTTTTTAAAAACTTTCAAAAAGGATTAACGACAGCGGTAAAACTACCATTCAAGGCACCACTTGATTTTGGTTAACACACAGTACCGTCCCTGTGTTCGCTAATTACTTATGGTTTTTTATGAGATTTATTAATGTTATAATAGCGGCAACAACAGTAGCAAAGCCCAAAAAATCCCTATATTTGTAATTTTCTCCAAAGAGTGTATTACAAATCAAAAATAAATACAAAAATAAAAATATTGGACAAATTAAAATCATCTTTGGTCTTTTTAAATATATAACAACTGTTGTAATCAAGCTTAACAAAGTAACTAAATAAACCAGCAAAACAAAGAATGTATTATTATGGAAAATCACAGAAAGCATTCTATGCAACACATTTGTAAGAAAGGCACAAATAAACAGCAAATTAAAACTATCGTTATATTTCATATAGCACCTACCTTAAATTTCATAATACGTCTTGTTTTTTGAAGTACCGTCATCATATACTGACACAGAAGAAACACCACACAAAATAAATATATACTCACCATCTGCATAATTTTTACTAGTGACCTTCTTTCCTATTTCTCTGTATAATCCATTTTCAGTAATGTTGTTAATTATAACTGCAGCACTATATAGAATATCCATTAAACTCGCAACATATAATAGTTCAATCAGGGGACGGTTCTATGATTGATAATTTCTGACCTTAAACACAATCAACCTCACCCTTTAGTTAAATATTATCACAATAGGTTTTCCTTGTCAATCAATTCTTTGAACTGTATAATATGACATTCCTGTAAGTCTGCATATCTGCCGCACGGAAACACCAAACTTTTTAAATTCT
>JAFULG010000021.1 GCA_017473435.1 Clostridia bacterium
CACGGAAAGGGACCAAACGGAATAGCAAGACAGTTGACGGCAGAGAAGGTACCCACTCCCTATTGGTATCGTTACCTGAGACGAGGTGAAAGGGCATCTAAATTTGAAAATCAGCCTGAAGATGTTCGTTGGCAATGGTCACTCGTAAGTGTCAGAGGTATTCTTGATAACGAAATCTATATCGGAAACACCGTACACTACAAATGTCAAAAGGTTTCCTTCAAAAGCAAGAAAAACCGTAAGACTACTGAAGATGAATGGTTGCGTATTGAGAACACACACGAGCCGCTTATCTCAAAAGACTTGTGGGACTTGGCTCACTTGCATATCAACTCCCGTAAGCGACAGTCGAAGAAAGGTGTGGATAATGTTTTTGCAGGCTTAGTTTTCTGTGGTGAATGCGGTTGGACTTTATGTACGGCAAACTGTAAAAAGCAGGCACCGTATTTGCGATGCAACAAATACAGTGTGCGTGGAAAAACAGCATGCTCACTACACTTCACACCTTTCAAATTGCTTTACGGTGTGGTGTTGCTCCGATTACAGTATTGGCTGCTTGAAGTTCATCAAAATCAGGAAATGATTCTTGACAGACTTTTGCAATCGGGTGAAAGACAGCGAGAAACGGAACGTAAGCATTATGAAAAAGAAATCCAGAGAGCCACTAAACGCAAGAAGGATGTTGACCGGCTTTTTGCTAAGACTTACGAGGATTTTGCTTGCGGCAGGCTTGATGAAGAGAATTACGAAATGTTGAGGACAAAATATCGTAATGAGCAAATACAGCTTGCAGAACAAATATCGCAATACGAAGAAAAGCTGACGGCTACAAAAACCACAGAGGAAAATGTGCGTAAGTGGATTGATTTAATCAGCAAATATTCAGAAATCAATGAGCTTACCGCACCGCTTCTCAATGAACTGATAGAAAAAATAGTAGTTCACGAGAAAAGAATTGACACCGACGGAAAAACAACGATAGATATTGAAATCTATTACCGCTTTGTCGGCAGAATTGATTAACACACATTAGAATGAGCCTGTCTTTGCAGGCAGGCTCAGATTTATGAATGATAATATCCTTAAGTAATGTAAGGCGGCGACTATTATCTGCCGGATCTGGTTCTCCCCAAACAGGAAGATAACCGTCCGATAGGTAAGTGGGGAAGCTTGCACAAAAGCTACCTGCAACAGCACAAAAGAGTCTTTTATAACACCCTCGTCACTAACCTCACTCTTCACTCTCACCTTGCCGACATTGACGAACAGGCACGGAATATGTTCGATACCCTCGTAGAGCAGATGATGAAAAGGGAAGGTATCACCGAAGAGCTTAAGGAAAAGAATCAGATTGAATGGATTTGCCGTATGGGCAACATTCAGGAAAGAGCAACGGAAATCGTCTGCAAAGAGCTGATATATGTATGAAAATGCAAAGCCGTCCGAGGTTATCTCAGACGGCACATTTTTTATTTCAGTAAAACTTCCATACGCTCAGTTATAAGTTTTTCAAATGCTTGTTTCATGTCTTCAGGCATATATGAAGCTTGACACATTGCGATATATTTAGATTTCATTTTAGCTATTTTATCAATAATTTTTTCTGCAGATTTCTGAGAAATTCCAATGTTTTCGGCAAGAATAAGAAAATCTTTTCTGCGAAGATTCTGCTTTTTACCGTTTGCAGTAAGAGCAAGCTGCTCTTTATCTTCAGGAATAACGACATTAGTTGAAAGCATATCATAAGCCGCAGATAAGACATACTCTTCACTTTTCTGTACAGTTTCAATAAGTGAGAAATTCTTCAGATGCATATCAGAATTACCTACTGCAAAAGAAAAAATTATTCTGATGTAAAGTTCTGTCAGATCAAGACCGGGATTAACGGAATATTTCGAAACGATTTTTCCGCATCGCTCATAGGAGCCTCTGTACTTATCTTCTGTTAATCTGCCGTCGAGCTGACAAAAATCCTCCATTGCAAGCATTTGACTGTTTTCCCGGTCAATTCTCTTTGTTATATATGCAAAAGCGCCACTTTGTGAAGACAGCTTTATAAGAGCAAAGGGTACTGTTTTTATACCGCTCAGCTTTGCCATTTGCATTACAAGATACTCCATCTCAGGTAATGCCTCATATTCTTGAGTCTGAGGCTTGAGAATATATCCTGTGGGATAATTCACGAGTGTAAGTCTCGGTTCCTTATCTTTTGTCAGGTGCAATGACAGTTTTTTCTGTACACCCGGAACGGTAAATCCTTTGGTTGTACTGTCTATTGCAAGCTGATTGAGAATCTCTTCCGAAACATCAATATCCGGTAACTTGCTTGTTCCGAAAAAACTTTTTATACAGCTTTTATGCCATCCGTAAGGAGAGTCCTGCGTTTTAAGCTCTTTGCCGCAACATAAACAATTCATTCCTTAACCCCCTTGATACTTACGTTTCCGATCGGGTCCTTACAGGCAACCAAAAGCAGGCCGAACCTATCTTTTCGGTCAATCTTCCAGTTATGACTTACAACATTCAACAACCAACCCTCAGGGATGAGGCCATCAAAAAACGCAAATAAGGTTTTCGACTTGTATTCTTCACCGGTTAGGGGCATAGTGAGGCTTACCGCAGAGGCATTTTCGTTTTCAAGATATTCACTGTCATAAACAAAAGAATATCCGTAATCGGTTTCTTTCAGTGTTCCTGCAAAGGTATCCCGTACATATACATACGCTGTTCTGTATGCTTCCATCAGTCATCCTTCCTTCCGGGAACTGCCTTCATGCCAAACATTGAAAGAGCCTGATTCACTTTGTCCATACGAACCGTCTCCTTGCCTTGTTCAAGCTCACGAATAAATCTTAGGCCAAGACCTGAACGGATCGCAAACTCCTCTTGTGTAAGTCCTGCTTCTTTTCTTTTTTGTTTGATAAATTCAGCAATAGTATTCATAGCTATATATTACACCCGATTGGGTATAAAGTCAACAGTTTTACGCATTTATTATACCCGTTATGGTATAATTTCATTCAGAAGATTTCATTTTATACCCTAAAGGGTATAAAAGCACCGCATATATTGAGCCGATATATGCATGAAAACACCCCTGACCTTCACAAGTCAGGGGTTCTATACTCTCACAGCAATTCAAACCTACTCTTCTCAAATTTAATCATTCCCTCGTCACGCATTTTGCAAAGCTCGTTTGACATTGCACTGCGGTCAACACAAAGGTAGTCTGCCAGCTGCTGACGGTTAAAGGGTACGGTAAAAGCGGATGAGCCTTGCCGTTTGGCTACCTCGGAAAGGTAAGAAATCAGCTTTGCACGGGTGGTACGCCCCGACATATGACCGAGCTTCTGCACAAGCTTTCTGTTCTTATCGGAAATTGCGAAAAACATATTCTGCACTATCATATTGTGAAAACGGCAGGCAGAGGAACAGGTTGTGAGGATTCTCTTTACATCAAAGAAAATTACCGAGCTGTCCTCGACGGCAACAACATCATTTAAAAGTGCTCCACTTTCAGGTGCGGCGTAGCCTTCACCGAACATCTCGCCCACGGAAATGACGGAAAGAATACTGCGGTTGCCCCAGTAATCGTCCTTCTGAATGTGTATCTTGCCCTCGACGAGAATGAAAATGTCACTTATGTGCTCACCCTCACGGAGAATGTATTCGCCCTTTTTACATTCTTTTTTTCTCGCACCAAGGCAAGAGAGCAGAGAAGCTATGTCTTCCTCTCCCACGCCCGAAAAAAGTTTGGTTCTTTTCAAGACTGGAATGTATTTCTTCATAAAAGCCTCTTTTCCGTTGTAAAAACAACCGACTTATTATAATTATTGTAATATAATAGGCTCAACAAGTCAAGAGAGGAGTTATTTCTATGATAAGAAAAATTATTAAAATAGACGAAGAAAAATGTAACGGTTGCGGTGCCTGTGCGGCGGCTTGCCACGAGGGCGCCATTGAAATGATTGACGGCAAGGCAAGGCTTACCCGTGAGGATTACTGCGACGGTCTCGGTGACTGTCTGCCTGCTTGCCCCACAAACGCAATCACCTTTGAGGAAAGAGAAGCACCTGCCTACGACGAGGCGGCTGTACTCAAGGCAAAGGAAAAGAAAGCGTCTGCACCTCTGCCTTGCGGTTGTCCCGGCACACATTCAAAGGCAATTAACCGTGACAGTTGCGACTGCAGTACAGCTTCTGCACCCGTCAGCAGTCAGCTCAGACAGTGGCCCGTACAGATTAAGCTTGTACCTGTTAATGCCCCCTACTTTGACGGAGCGAATCTTCTTGTTGCGGCAGACTGTACCGCTTATGCTTACGGAAACTTCCACAATGAGTTTATCCGTAACAGAATTACGCTTATCGGTTGTCCCAAGCTTGACGAGGGAGATTACACCGAAAAGCTGACGGCTATTATCAAGAATAACGACATCAAGAGTGTCACCGTTGTGCGTATGGAGGTGCCTTGCTGCGGCGGTATTGAAAACGCAGTCAAGAGAGCACTTATGGCAAGCGGTAAGTTTATCCCGTGGAGAGTTGTTACGGTGACAACTGACGGCAGATTGGTAGAGTGAGGTAATATATGAAATGCCCCTGACTTTTTAAAAGTCGGGGGCAAAAATGTTGACCAATTATTCGTTTAGTGATAGAATTTTGGTATTAAACATAAGGGAGATACTTTTATGGGATTGTTTGATATGTTAAAAAAATTGCCAACTTTAAACGAAATCAAGGGCAGTTTCGGAGAACAACTTACAAAATACTATTCAAAAATAATGAACGATACTTTGATTTTACACGATGTCTTAATTGAAGGTGCAGAGGGTTACACCTCGCAAATTGACCTGATAATGATTGGTGTAAGAGGGTTATATGTTATAGAAGTCAAGAACTATGAGGATGCACGTATTTACGGAGACGGAAGGAAAAGCAAATGGTACTATTACCGCGGTGGGAAGAAATATGAAATTTATAACCCAATAAAACAAAACAAAAAACACATTGAATATCTGAAGGTATTTTTAAAAGATTTTGGTGAAGTTCCTTGCTTCTCTGTTATTACAATGTTGTGCAATGATTTTAAAGTTACAAACATAAATAACACCCCTGATGAATGTACAACTGTAGTATGCAGTTCTTTGCTTGCAATGGATAGAGGTATTGACCTTATAGCAAAAGATAAACCTATCGTTTTCGATGAACAGAAAAAACATCAGATATACGATTTTATTTTAAATAATCAGTTGTCAGGTAAAGAAGCAAGAAAAGAACACAAAGAAAATGTGATAGCTTATAAAAAATCTTTGGACGATATGAAAGAACAAAAGATATGCCCATACTGTAAAACAGAACTTGTTTTACGTCATGGAAGGTTCGGTGACTTTTACGGATGTTCTAATTATCCAAAATGTAAATACACGCTAAAAGAATAAAAGGCAGCCCCGAAAATTTTGTGTAAAAGCAATTCCCCTGACAAGCAAAGGATAGCGGGATTGCGGTGCAGTCAAGCTGCGGTATTGGTCTCGTATTAACTATTTTTTCCTGTTTGCGGAATGTTATGCGTGCGTAGCATGAATAACAGTTCCGCAGGCAGGAAATACTTTTTTACGAGACAAATTACGCAGAAAGCCTGTCTTCGAAAATTATCGAAAGTTGGTTCAATACCATGTCCCAATTTCGACATCTTTGTGTCCATCTTTCGACAATCTTTTGCGATGCTAAATACAGCATCTTGCGGAGACTGTCGTCATTCGTGAATGACGGTTTGTTCTTTGTTATCTGCCTGAACTGTCTGTTCAGACATTCGATGATGTTTGTTGTATATATTATCTTACGAACATCAGGC
>JAFULG010000001.1 GCA_017473435.1 Clostridia bacterium
ACCCTTGTTGATTTCTTCAACTCTTGTCTTGAGATGCTCTGTCTCGGGAGCGATGTACTTACCGACAAGTCTTCTTGCAAGAAGGCCAACCATGGGATGTGAGATTTCGGCAGGACATCTTACGCTGCAGCAACCACAAGCCACGCAGTCGAAGGATTCCTCTGCACACTTTTCAAGCTCGCCTCTCTGTGCGTATGCAATGTACTGCATAACGTTGAGATCCTGAGTACAAGCCTTTGTACAAGCGTTACAGCCGATACAGGAGTAGATTTCGGGATAAAGCTCCATCATAATCTGCTGATTGGGCTTAATCTCATTAATGTCATAGGTTCTCTTATCTGTGGGGAAGAAGGGAATTGATGCAACATACATTCCATCCTCAACCTGCTTCTGACAAGCAAGGCAGGTCTTGAGAGTATTGTCGCCCTTGATTCTGTAAATTGTTGCACAAGCGCCGCAGAAGCCGTGACGGCAACCGCAACCTCTTGAAAGGGTATAACCTGCATATTCCATAGCAGTCATAACTGTTAATTCTCCGGGTACTTCGTACTTTTTACCGAAGAAAAATACATTTACCATGTTACTCATGTTTCTGTAAGTCCTTTCTATTATAATATAAGATTAATATTCGTTGGGAAGCTCGTCAACCTCGTCACAGCGGAAAACAGGGCCGTCCTTGCAAACATACTTTGAACCGATGTTGCATCTGCCGCATTTTCCGATACCGCACTTCATA
Source organism: Clostridia bacterium (assembly GCA_017473435.1). Taxonomy (GTDB): domain Bacteria; phylum Bacillota; class Clostridia; order Oscillospirales; family Acutalibacteraceae; genus UBA6857. The sequence continues at coordinate 737 of JAFULG010000001.1, forward strand.
CGAAGCTCGAGAGTTGTGTATGCCTGTGTTTTTGAATAGCCGATCTCTTCAAGAGCGGCAAGAACGAACTTAATCATAATCGGAGGACCGCAGACAAGAACTGTTTTGTCGGTTGTGAGCTCAAGCTCCTTAAGGTAAGCAGGTACAAAGCCTACGTGACCGTCCCAGCCTTCCTGAGGTCTGTCGATTGTAAGGTGTACGTTTACGTCCTTTGCGTTCATCCATACTTCCTGAATTTCCTTGAGCTGAACAAGGTCATCGGCTGAACGTGCGCCGTAAAGGATATCTACCTTACCGTAATTATCACGGTTGTCAAGAACATAGTTGATAACACTGCGAAGGGGTGCAAGACCGATACCGCCGGCAACAAAGAGAAGGTCCTTGCCCTTAAGCTCTGTTTCAACGGGGAAATTATTTCCGTAGGGTCCTCTTACCATAATCTCATCCCCTACCTTGAGGTCGTGGAGATAATCGGTAAGCACACCGCACTTTTTAATTGAGAATTCCTGATACTCCTTATTTGTGGGTGAGGAAGTGATTGAGAACATAGCCTCACCTACACCGGGAACACAGAGCATTGCGCACTGACCGGGAAGATGCTCAAAAAGCTTACCGCCCTCGGGTGCATTAACTCTGAAGGTTTTTACGTCGGGAGTTTCCTGACGGATATCTGTAACAATACCAACCATAGGCACAAGAGTGTCAAGGTTGTAATTATCGTGGCAATGACATTCACACATTACTTATTTACCCTCCTTCTGAAAGGCCTTGATAACCTTAACAATGTTTGTTGAAGCAGGACACTTATCTACGCATCTGCCGCAACCTACGCATGAATACATTCCGTCATTGTTTGCGGGGAAGTATACAAGCTTATGCATAAATCTCTGACGGTAACGCTGAAGCTGACTTGTTCTGTTATTACCGTGAGCCATCATAGTGAAATCGGAATACATGCATGAGTCCCAGCAACGGTAGCGCTGAACGCCCTTGCCGGTGTTGTAGTCCTTGATGTCATAGCACTGACATGTGGGACAAACGAAGGTGCAGGTTCCGCAAGCAAGACAGGGCTTGTAAAGCTCTTCCCATACGGGTGAGTTGAACTTTTCCTCTGTCTTTGTGCCGTCCCAGCCTTCAAGTGAAAGGTTCATATAGGGAAGCTTTTCTACAACGGTTCTGATTGCATTTTTGATTGCATCAACTGTTGCCTCGTCGCCATCCTTAAGGAAGCTGCTGCACTTTTCTGTAAGAGCCTCACCCTTTTCAGTGTTAGCCTTCCAGAAATATTCGTTTCCGAAGTTCCAAAGTGTTACGTCACCCTGAGGTTCAGCACAGTCAATGCCGAACACCTTACAGAAGCAGCTTTCCTCGGGTTCACCGCAAGCCATTGTTACGATTGTACCCTTTTCTCTTCTTGCCTTATAGAAGGTGTCTACTGGCTCTGAAAGGAATACCTTATCAAGCACCTCGATACCCTTCATATCACAAGCCTTTACGCCGAAGAGAACAAACTCTTCATTCTGAAGCTCTTCCTGAGAAATTCTATACTTTCCGTCCTCTGTCTTAACGGTGTAAAGAGTTTCGCTCTGAGGGAAGAAAACTTCCTTTGCTGACTTGACAGTCTTGAGAGTGTCAAGGTCAACATCTGTATTTTCATTATATCTTACATAGTTTGTCTGACCGCTCACTCTACCGGGAATGTAAAGCGCTTCATTTTCACCGATGAATCTGAGTAATGCGGCAAGATCCTTTTTTGTAATCTTTTTCATCTGCATTATCTCCTTTCGCCGGGCTCGAGGTCATCGAAGGTGAAATCTGTAAGAGGTGTTTCATCTTCTACATTGTTACCTGCCTGATATTCACCGTAATATTCGTTGATATCCTTGATGAACTTTCTGTTGAAGAGGTGAAGAGGAATACCCTGAGGGCAAACTCTTGAACATTCACCGCAATCTGTACATCTGCCTGCAACGTGGAATGCGCGGATGATGTGGAACATCTTTTCTTCAAACTCATCAACGTTGGCCTTCTGTGCTGAATCAAACTTTGTTGAATCAAATACGCACTTTCTGCATGAGCAGGCAGGACATACGTTTCTGCAGGCGTTACATCTGATACACTTGCTTAATTCATTTTTGAAGAAAGCAAACTTCTGCTCAGGTGTCATATTCTCAATAGCTTCAACAGCCTCAAATCTTCCTGAATCAAGAGTATCGGCACTTTCAAGCATAAGCTCATCATAAATTCTGTGCTCCTTGCCCTTACATACGTGGCATCTCTCAAGCATTGCATCCTTGTAAGCAACTTCCTTTTCACCGTAGATTGTGCCAATCTTAAGTGTTGAGCAGTCGCCGTCAATTTCAGCACCGCTGATGCTTTCGATACCCTTTACGCCTTCAGCCTTGATTCTTTCGATATCAAGCTTACCCTTACAGCCTACACCGATAATGTATGCCTTTTCACGGTCAACTCTGTGCTCCTTCATAAGCTGAACAAAGCTGTAGCTGTCGCAGGGCTTAAGAAGTACAAGTGTCTTGCCTTCAAGAGCTGAAGCGGCGATCATATACTTACTGAGGTTTGCACCGCAGAAGCCGTCATAAATGAACTCGTCAAGCTCCTCTGCACTCTTGAAGAAAGCAGGCTCGGGATTATAGGGAAGGTCGCCCTTCTTCCATCCGAGAACGCGGTTTACCGTACCGTCCTGGAGGAGTTCTTTCATTCTGTTAATTAATCCTTGCATCTAAGATCCCCCAATCTCTTGTTCGGACCCAGTGTACGAACTGCGTCAACGAATTCGTTCATTGTATTTGAGAACTTAACACCTTCAGCAGCTGAAACCCATTCAACACGGGTTCTGCCTCTTTCAATGCCCATATAGTCAAGCATTGAGAAGAGAAGTGTCATTCTTCTTCTTGCATAGTAGTTACCTGTACTGTAGTGACAGTCACCGGGATGGCAACCACAGATGATTACACCGTCTGCGCCCTTTTCAAATGCACGGAGGATAAACATGGGGTTTACTCGGCATGAGCAGGGAACGCGGATGATTTTTACGTCTGCAGGATAAGCAAGTCTGCTGCTGCCTGCAAGGTCAGCGCCTGCGTAGCTGCACCAGTTACAGCAAAAGGCTACTATTTTCGGTTTAAATTCTGTATTCATCGACATATAGCATCCACCTCCGCAAGAATCTGTCTGTTTGAGAAGCCCTGAAGGTCCATAGTACCTGAAGGACAAGTAACGGTACAAGCACCGCAGCCCTGACAAAGAGCTGAATTGACAACTGCAACACGGCGGTTTTCTCTTATACCATGGTCATTGATTTCCTTAACCTCGTAGGAAATAGCACCGTAAGGACATACGTTTGCACAAGAACCGCAACCGTTACACATAAGCTCGTCAGGTTTAGCTGTACAGGGGTTAGTAAGGAGCTTATCCTTTGCAAGCAGACCTACAACCTTAACTGCGGCAGCACCTGCCTGAGAAACGGTTTCGGGAATATCCTTGGGACCCTGACAGATACCTGAAAGGAACACACCTGCTGTAGGTGATTCAACAGGACGAAGCTTGGGATGAGCTTCTGTAAGGAAGTTGTTTGTATCAATACTTGCTGTAAGCATTGTAGCAATCTTTCTTACTGAGGGGCTGGGCTCAACTGCTGCTGCAAGAACAACCATATCTGCGGAAATCTTGAGCTGCTTACCGTCAAGAAGGTCAACACCGTGAACAAGAAGTGAGCCGTCGGGCTGAGGAGCAACCTTACCTACCTGACCCTTAACGTAGTTTACACCGTATTCCTCAACAGCTCTTCTGTAGAACTCGTCGAAGTTCTTACCGGGTGTTCTTACGTCGATATAGAAAACAGTGACGTTTACATCGGGATATTTATCTCTGATGAGCATTGCGTGCTTTGCTGTGTACATACAGCAGATCTTTGAGCAGTAGGGCTTACCCTTGCTCTCATCGCAACGTGAGCCTACACACTGAACGAATACAATGTTCTTGGGAGCCTTACCGTCGGAAAGACGCTCAAGGTGACCCTTTGTAGGACCTGCTGCATTCATAATTCTTTCAAGCTCAAGAGAAGTGATAACGTCCTTGCTCTGTGAGTAAGCGTACTCTTCAAGATTGTCAAGCTTGATAATTTCAAAGCCTGTTGCAACAACGATTGCACCGTACTTACGTGTAACGATTTCATCCTTCTGAGTGTAATCGATAGCACCTGCCTGACAGAATCTTTCGCAAATACCGCATTTGCCTGTCTTAAGCTTTGTACACTGTGTGGGGTCAATTACGGGAACGTTGGGAATAGCCTGAGCAAAGGGAGTGTAAATAGCAGGACGGTTGTTAAGTCCGCTGTTGAACTCACTGAGAGCCTTTTTGCTGGGGCATTTTTCCATACACACGCCGCAGCCTGTGCACTTGTCCATATTTACATATCTTGCTTTCTTTCTGATATCAACCGTGAAATCACCAACGAAGCCTGAAACCTTTTCAATTTCGCTGTAGGTGTAAAGGTTGATTCTTTCATGAGCAGCTGCATCAACCATCTTAGGTGTGAGGATACAGGCTGAACAGTCAAGTGTGGGGAAGGTTTTATCAAGCTGAGCCATCTTACCGCCGATTGAGGGAGTCTTTTCAACGATATCTACCTCGTAGCCTGCATCTGCGATATCAAGAGCAGTCTGAATACCTGCGATACCGCCGCCGATAACGAGAGCTCTTTTTGTAACTCTGCTTTCACCGGGAAGAAGCGAGGTGTTGAGGCTTACCTTTGCAATAGCTGCTCTGGCAAGGATAACAGCCTTTTCTGTACCCTCCTCGATGTCCTTGTGAATCCATGAGCACTGCTCACGGAGGTTTGCAATTTCAACCATGTAAGGGTTAAGACCTGCCTTTTCGGCACACTTACGGAAGGTTGCTTCATGCATTCTGGGTGAGCAGGAGCAGACAACGATACCCTTAAGGTTCTTTTCCCTGATTGCAGTTGCAATTCTTTCCTGACCTGCTTCGGAACACATGTACTGATACTCTTCGGCATGAACAACGCCCGGTTCAAGCCTTGCCATTTCAACAACCTTCTTAACGTCAACGGTTGCTGCGATGTTACTGCCGCAATGGCAGACAAATACTCCTATACCGTGCATAGCTTTACCTCCTGAACTTTCTGAAAGCACTTACAAGAAGCTGCTGAGGAAGATCCTCATCAACAAGTGCGGGGATTTCATCGGGAACGAGATAGCTTCCGCCCTTCTGTCTTACTGCAAGCTGTCTTGCGGCATCAACAATCTTACCGGGCTTAACATCTCTGGGACAACGCTCAACGCAGGCGAAGCATGAAAGGCAAACCCAGAGTGAGTCGCACTTTGCAAGAGCTTCTACATCCTCGTTGATAACATAGGATACAAACTGATGGGGCTTGATATCCATTTTTTCGTATGCGGGGCATGAGGCTGAGCACTTGCCGCACTTCATACATTTGAGAGGGTTGGTACCGCTGATTTCCTGTACCATTTCGGACTGTCTTTTCTTTGAAGCTTCCACTTATGCGTCAACCTCCTCTTTTACGCCGAGAGCCTCGGCAAGAATTTCGGTAAAGTAGATTACGGGAACACCGCCGGCTGTATTCTTTGTAAGGTTATACTGACAAAGAGGACAGGCTGTTACAAGCATTTCTGCCTCAAAGCCCTTTGCACTGTCCATTACGGTATTGCACATCTTCTTTGAAAGGTCGTTATCCTTAAGTGAAATGTATCCGCCGCAGCATTCGTTACGGTAAGGATAAACCACAGGCTCTGCGCCGAGAGCGCGGATAAAGTCCTCAATGATTGTGGGATTTTCGGGATTGTCGAAAGCGATAATGTCACTGGGTCTTAAAAGCAGGCAGCCGTAATAAGCACCGATTTTGCGACCTGTGAGAGGGTTTACTACCTTCTTCTTGATTTCATCAAAGCCGACCTTGTCACGAAGCACCTCAAGAAAATGAAGAACCTCTGTTTCACCGAGATAAGGTTCATCGAGCTTAAGGTAGTTGTTAGCTCTTGTTCTGATGTCTTCCACGTTTTTCATATCATCGTTAACACGCTTGATAACGTGGTGGCAGGCGGAGCAGAGAGTTACAAGCTCCTGTCCCTTTACCTTTGCTTCGTTGAGGGCACGTACCGATGAAAGCTTTGAGCCGATTTCGTCGCTTGAAAGCGGATAAACACCGCCGCAGCACTGCCAGTCCTCAAGCTCTTCAAGCTCAAAGCCGAGAGCCTTTGCAGATGCTCTTGCGTAATCGTCCAGCTTTTTAGCCTTTGTTCTTAAGGTACAACCCGGATAATAACTGTACTTCATACATCTATGATCCTTTCATTTTTATTCGACTTTTCTTGGCAAAATCCTCAAAAATTTTTCTCCGTTTTTCTCATTTATCAAGGGTCATAATACGCCAACTTAGTCATTCGACATATGATAACATTTTTTTAAGAAAATTACAATGTTTTACGGGCATTTTTTCGTAATTTTTTTGAATTTTTTATATAAAAAACTCAAAGGGTTATGTGATTTTTGATATATCAGATTGTGTAAAGGGCCAAGGGCCTAGAAATCCGACAAACATATATCAAAACAAAAAAGCAGCCATGGTTACCCATGACTACTTAATAATAAAATCTAATCAGCTTAAGAGATCACTTGCATACTGTGCTGCCTCTTGCATGGATTTTTGCCTTTCGGCGGAAATGTTTGCCATTTCGTTCTCATCCTTTTTGCTGATGTTGTAAATGAACTGCATTGAAAGGAAGGCAATAAGTGAGCCTGCAGCAAGAACGATAAAGTAAAGCTTCATTACATCCTCACCAAAGCTTTCGGGCTGAACAGCGTTTTCACCTTCAACAAAGCCGATTGCAACAAGACCCCATGAAACAACAGCCTGACCGATACCCTGTGCAAGCTTACGGAAGAAGGAGTAAAGAGCGTAAAGTGAGCCTTCCTCACTCTTACCTGTCTTGCGGTAGCTGACCTCGATACAGTCTGCAACAATAGCCCATACGGAAATCTGGAACACGGCATTACCGATATTAAGACCCATAAGGCAGACAATGTAAATCCACATACCTGTTGAATCAGGAGTAATGGGAGCGAAAATTGATACAACACCCGAAATTGCACCAACAAGCATTGCTACTCCGAGAACACTCTTCTTGCCGAATTTCTTTGTCAGCTTTCCGAGGAAAATCATAACAAAAATCATGGGAGCGTATGAGCCTATCATAGCCATACCAACCTTGTCGGTATCCTTGAAGTAATACTGGAATACCATATTATTAAGAGCCATTGTTGAGTTGAAAAGTGCAACCGCAGCAACAGACGCGATTGTTGCACCGACCATTGCTCTGTTTGTAAAGAAGGACTTAACAGAGGAAAGCATAGCCTTGATACCGGTTGTGTTTTCTGTTGCATCACGCTGCACACGCTCTTTAACAAGCACGGTTGTGCCCCAGAGAACTACAAGGGCTACAATAGACATTACAACTGCAACAGGAAGAAGTGTCTCACCCTTGAGCACCTGCTCTTCTATACCTGTAGTAGGATTTACAACCTTATCGTAAACAATACCGGGAAGGATAATCATAATGATGATTGCAGGAAGAGCCGCACCGATTGAACGGAAGGTTGAAAGTGATACTCTCTGCTGAGGATCATCGGTGATTACTGAATGAAGTGAGCCGTAAGGAACATTTACCATTGTGTAGGCAATTGACCACATACAGTAGGAAATAAGACACCATGCATACTTACCTGCATAGGGGAAATCCTTAACGGGAGCAAAGATCATAACATTGAAGATGATAAGTGTTACTGCGCCGAGAAGAATCCAGGGCATATACTTACTCTTTTTGCCGATTCTCTTTGTGTCAACAAGGTTACCGATAACGATATCGTTAACTGCGTCGAATGCCTTTGAAATAAGGATGATGATTGCATAGTCATTGGGCGAAAGACCGATATACTGAAGATAGAAAAGCTGCATAAAGGTTGAAACAAGCTGGAATGAAAAGCCGCAGCCCATGTCTCCCATTGCATAGCCGGCCTTATCCATCCAGCCAAAGGGTCTGACTGCACCCTGAGGTGCCTTGGTTTTTGTGCTCATAGTTTTTTCTCCTTGATTTTTTATTTTCATAATCCTGCTCTCTTTACAGAAAACAGGATTATTATTTTACTCATCTGACCTCGCCGGTCAGGCATTACTTTTCTTGAAAGAAAAGCAACCAAAAGAACTTCATTTTTTATCTCTGAACACGGCCTGAACCGTCACCGCCTGCAAGCTTTTCAACCTCGGAAACGCCTACACGGTTGTAGTCGCCTTCAATTGAGTGCTTGAGTGCGGAAGCCGCAACAGCAAACTCAATGGCATCCTGAGTGCTCTTACCGTTGAGAAGAGCATAGATAAGTCCGCCGCCGAAGCTGTCACCGCCGCCTACACGGTCAACGATGTTAAGATGATATTCCTTTGAGAAGCAGTAGTTCTCGCCATCATAGAGCATACCTGCCCAATCGTTTACGGAAGCAGAAATTGATGAACGGAGTGTGATTGCAACCTTTTCAAAACCGAAGGTATCCATAAGCTGTTTTGCAACTGACTTATAGCCCTCCTTATCAAGCTTACCGCCGTAAATATCAGTATTTTCAGCCTCAATGCCGAATACGTCCTTTGCATCCTCTTCGTTGGAAATGCAGACATCAACATATTTGCAAAGCTCAGTCATAGCTTCACGTGCCTCTGCTCTTGTCCAGAGCTTACCTCTGTAGTTAAGGTCACAGGATATCTTAACGCCCTTTGCCTTTGCCGCCTTACAAGCGTCAAGACAGATTTTTACAAGGTCACCGCCGATTGCGGGAGTAATACCTGTAAAGTGGAACCAATCTGCACCGTCAAAAATCTTATCCCAGTCAAAATCCTCTCTTTTTGCAAGCTGGATTGCGGAATAAGCTCTGTCATAGATACAAACTGAGCCACGCTGTGAAGCGCCCTTTTCAAGGTAGTAGATACCTACTCTCTCGCCGCCACGTACGACGTCCTTTGTGTCAACGCCGAGAGCACGCAGGGAATTGATTGCCGCCTGACCGATTGCGTGTGAAGGAAGCTTTGTCACATAGGAAGCATCCATGCCGTAGTTTGCAAGGGATACTGCAACATTAGCCTCACCGCCACCAAAGGTAGCCTGCATTCTGTCATTCTGGAAAAATCTGTAATAGCCCTCGGGAGCAAGACGAAGCATAATCTCACCGAAGCATACAATTCTTTTGCTCATATACAAACCTCTTTCTTAGATTAATAATATCATTATTGCTTACACTGTCTCTATGCAGATTTCGAAGCCTGCAACCGTGTCCTTAAGTCCGAAACAGGAAACCTTACCCTTTTTGTCATACCAGACATCGGGATCAATCTCTGCACCCATTCTCTTGAGGTAGCTCATTGCTCTGTCACCGTTGAGGGTGGAAATTACTATGCAGCCCTTTGCATCACTATCTTCTTTGCCGAAGCAGAGACCGCCAGCCTGATAGCCGCATTCGGTTTCAGCAGTATCAAATCCGAAAAGTGATGCCACGAATTTTGCATTCTTTTCAGCGTTTGCACTGTCACCGTAGATGCAGATTTTTTCAAGCTTAAAGCCGAGCATCGTCTTGATAACTTCCTTACACTTACGTGTAATGTCATCCCACTTGCCTTCATTGATGTCTGCACTTGTTGCAATCCATGTGCCGCCACAGCAAAGAATGCGGTCAAACGAAAGATAGTCATTGAGATTTTTTGTGTTGACGCCACCTGTAGGCATCCACTTTGCAGCCTGATAAGGACCCGCAAGTGCCTTAAGCTTATTTACACCGCCGTTAGCTTCCGCAGGGAAAAACTTGATGTTTGTAAGTCCCATACTCATTGCCTGCTCCATTTCACCGGGAGTTGCGGCACCGGGCATCATAGGGATACCTGTTGACTTGATGTAAGCGATCATTTCAGGATTGAAACCGGGAGTAACCACAAACTTTGCACCTGCTTTGATGGCTCTGTCGCACTGCTCCTTTGTAAGGACTGTACCTGCACCTACAAGCACGTCGGGACATTCCTCGCTGATTCTTCTGATAGCTTCCTCAGCAGCAGCAGTTCTGAAGGTGATTTCAGCCGCGGGAAGTCCGCCGTCACGAAGAGCCTTAGCAAGAGGCACAGCCTTTTCGGCATCATCAATTGCAACAACGGGAATGATGCCTAATTCGTATATTTCTTTGAACATATCCATTAAATTTACCTCCGATATAGAGGGCCAAGGGCCAAGGGCCGAGGGCCGGGTTTTATTGTAGCTTATACACCGCTGTAGGATGAGAATCCGCCGTCAACAGGAAGAACCACACCTGTGATAAAGCCTGCGGCGTCGTTATTGATAAGGAAAAGAAGAGCACCGTCAAGCTCCTCTGCCTCACCGAAGCGACCCATCGGTGTTGCGGCAAGAATCTTACCTGTTCTGGGTGTGGGTGAACCGTCAGGATTCCACAGAAGTGCTGCATTCTGCTTTGTTGAGAAGAAGCCGGGAGCGATTGCGTTTACACGGATGCCTTCCTTTGAGAAGTGAACAGCAAGCCACTGTGTGAAGTTTGAAATTGCAGCCTTTGCACCTGAATATGCAGGAATCTTTGTAAGAGGTGTAAATGCATTCATTGATGAAATGTTGATGATATTACAACCCTCTCTGCCGAGCATCTGCTTTGCAAATGCCTGAGTGGGAATAAGTGTACCGAGGAAGTTAAGGTTGAAAACAAAGCCTACTCCGTCAGCGTCAAGATTGAAGAAATTTTTGCAATCCTCGTCAATATCACCTGCAAAATAATACTCCTTATCAGTGGTAGCTCTGGGGCTATTGCCGCCTGCACCGTTTATAAGAATATCACATTTGCCGAGCTCCTTTTCTACAGTATCTGCAACCTCATTGCAGATATCCTTGTCAAGAACGTTACATTTATAAGCCTTAGCAATGCCGCCTTCGGCAACAATTTCATCAGCAAAAGTCTTTGCAGCTTCTTCGTTAAGGTCAAGGAGTGCTACCTTTGCGCCTGCACGGGCAAGAGTTTTTGCAAAGCCTGAGCAAAGCACACCGCCGGCACCCGTTACAACGGCAACCTTACCTGTAAGATCTGTTCCGAGTACGTTTTTCTTCATTTCTGTTCCTCCTTATTTATTAGCCTTTTCGCAAGCTTCAAAAAGACCGTTTATATATGTTGCACCAAGAGCTCTGTCATAAAGACCGTAACCGGGTCTGCCTGTTTCGCCCCAGATCATCCTGCCGTGATCGGGACGCACATAACCGTCAAAGCCTGTTTCAACAAGAGCCTTTACAACCTCGTACATATCAATGCTTCCGCACTTTGAAAGGTGTCCGCTTTCTTCAAATGAGCCGTCATCCATAATGAGAACGTTACGGATATGCATAAAAGCAATTCTGTCCATTGCGCTGTATTTTCTGACCATCCTTACAACGTCATTTGTCTTTGCACAGCCGAGAGAACCGGTGCAAAGGCAAAGTGAGTTGGCGGGACTGTCAACAATTTTAAGGAAACGGTCAAGGTTTTCCTCATTTGTGATGATTCGGGGAAGACCGAAAATGGGATACGGAGGATCGTCGGGATGAATAGCCATTCTTACGTCACATTCCTCTGCAACGGGAATAACCTTTTTGAGGAAGTACTCAAGGTTAGCCCAGAGGCCGTCCTCGCCTACCTCGGCATACTTTCTGAAAAGTGCCTTGATTTCGTCCTTGGTGTAGCTTGCATCCCAACCGGGAAGGTCGATATCGTCAACGAGAGGATCAAGACCTCTCATCTGATCCCAATACATTACAAGGCTTGTTGAGCCGTCAGGAGCTTCCTTGTCAAGCTGAGTTCTTGTCCAGTCGAAAACAGGCATAAAATTATAAGTTACACATTTTACACCGTACTTTGCACAACGACGGATGTTTTCACAGTAAACCTCGATAAGCTCATCACGGTTTGCATTGCCGAGCTTGATATCCTCAGGAACGGGAATTGATTCAACAACATCAAAAACAAGACCGTGCTTTTCACATTCTGCAGTCATTTTCTGAAGACTTTCCTCGGGCCATACCTGACCGGGCTTTACGTCATAAACAGCAGAAACAATTGAACGCATATTAGGAATCTGACTGATGTTTCTCAGGGTTACGGGATCATCATAGCCGTACCAGCGAAATGACATTTTCATATTAAATCCTCCAGATTAAAAAATCTTTTTGCATTGTTAAAGGAGATGCCCTCCACAATTTCCTTAAGCGCTTTTTCGTCATAAGGATACTCTCCGTCCTCAACCCAGGCACCGATAAGGTTACAGAGTATGCGGCGGAAGTATTCGTGTCTTGTGTAGCTTAAAAAGCTTCTCGAGTCAGTGAGCATACCTACAAAGTTACTGAGAAGGCTTAACGAGGCAAGGCTTCTGAGCTGCTCCTCCATACCGAGCTTTGTATCATTGAACCACCACGCAGAGCCGTGCTGAAGAGTACCGGGATAGCCCTTCTGCTGAAAAGCACCGAGCATAGTATCAATAGCACTGTTATCCTTACTGTCAAGGCTGTAAAGTATTGTTCTCGGAAGTGCATCTGTGCTGTACATTGCATCAAGAAGCTTTGCAAGGTCAGCCGTGCTGTCGTGAGGTCCGATAACATCAAATCCGGTATCGGGACCGAGCTTTTCAAACATCACACTGTTTGGGTTACGCAGACAGTTATAATGAAGCTGCATCACCCAGCCCATTTCCTTATATTTCTCAGCACAGAAAAGGAGAAGCTCTGTACCTACCGCGTCAATCTCCGGCTGTGTGCACCCTTCACCTCTGAGCGCCTTTTTAAGAGCATTGTCAACAGTATCGGCATCAGCCTTTTTAAAGTAAATATAGTTAAGTCCGTGATCGCTTGCCTTACATCCGCAATCAGCAAAATACTTAAGTCTGTTTTCAAGTGCGGCTTTGAGGCTTTCTATGCTGTCAATCTTAACACCTGAGGCTTCTTCAAGCTGTGCAATGTAGTCCCTGTAAGAAGGGTTATTTAACTGAAAAGCCTTGTCCGGGCGGAAAGATGGAGCAACAATCGCCTTAAGCTTGCCCTCATCACGGATTTTTTTATGATACTCAAGGGTATCAACAGGGTCATCAGTTGTGCCGATAAAGGCAACTCCGCTTTTTTCAATGATACCTCTTACACCCATATCGGGCTGTGAAAGCTTACTGAGAGCCAGCTGCCACACCTCTTCGGCGGTATCACCGTTGAGCACACCCTCATAGCCAAAATATTTTTTTAATTCGAGGTGACACCAATGGTACATCGGGTTACCGATAGCCTTGGGAAGCACCTCGGCAAATTTCTGAAACTTTTCCCTCTTGTCAGCATCACCGGTGATATAGTATTCGTCCACACCGTTTGAGCGCATAAGTCTCCACTTGTAATGATCACCGCCGAGCCAGACCTCAGTAATATCCGTAAAGTGCTTATCCTCAAAAATTTCCTTAGGACTTACGTGACAATGATAGTCGATTATCGGAAGTGAAGCGGCATAATTATGGTAAAGCTTTTTTGCCGTTTCGGTTTTAAGAAGAAAATCCTTTGTCATAAACGCTGTCATTTTCTTATCTTCTCCTTTCAGGATACACATAATATCCCTATTTTCACGGTTTATTTTAACACATTTTTTTAACAATAAAAATAGTTAAAATTGCTTGACTGATTGTTAATATTGCTGTATGATATAAAAAGCTAAAAATAATGTTCACGAGGTAAGCTATGCAGATTTTTGACCCGAGACAAAGCATGTCCAAAAGCGACTTTGAAATTTTCCATTACAGAGACGCTAAATTTTCCGGCGTACCCGTTCATCAGCACGATTTTTATGAAATTTATCTCTTCATAAGCGGTAAGGTTGAATACAGCGTTGAAGGCAAGATTTTTGAAATGAAAAAAGGCGACCTGCTTTTAATCAGCCCTCTTGAGCTTCACCAGCCGAGAATAAGCGAAAATCAGGAGGACTATGAAAGAATCGTTCTGTGGATAAATAAGGATTTTCTCTTTTCTCTTTCAAGCAATGACTCAAGCTTAAGCCGTTGCTTTGACAGTACTAATCCCCACCACTCAAATCTTTTAAGGCTTTCCTTCGCGTCTCAGGAGCTTTTGAAATCTCTGCTTACAGAGCTCATAAAGGAACAGAGCGCTGACAGCTATGCAAACGACCTTGCATGCAAAGCGATACTTCTTCGTATACTTGTTGAGCTTAACCGTCTTTCCTTAAGCTACGGAGAAAGGCACGATAAGGAAAACTCCTTCTCTCCTCTTATTCTGTCCGTTCTTGATTATATAAATCACCACTATTGCGAAAAGCTTTCTCTTTCATCAATAGCCGATGATTTTTTTGTCAGCAAGTATTATCTTTCCCACGCATTTAACAGCGTTGTAGGAACAAGTGTTCACAGATATATCACCCTTAAGCGGCTGATTCACGCAAAGCAGATGCTTTCAAGCGGAATAAAGCCGACCACGGTAGCTTCAAACTGCGGCTTCGGAGATTATGCAGGCTTTTACCGTGCCTTTACGGGTGAATACGGAATAACACCGGCCGAATACAGTAAAAGCAAATCCTGATCTCTTCCCGTTCAGGTAACATATTATAATAATAAAAATTTAAAGGTAGATAAAATGAAAGTTAAATTTTATACATTAGGTTGTAAAGTCAATCAATACGAAAGCCAGGCAATAGGTGAAAAGCTTCAGAAACACGGTTTTGAGATAACGAGCGACAAAAACGCAGATGTTTTTGTTGTAAACTCCTGCACCGTAACCGCCTCAGCTGACCAGAAAACCCGTCAGGCAGTACGCCGTTTTAAAAGAAACAACCCCGATTCTATAGTTATTCTCACCGGATGTATGCCTCAGGCTTATCCCGAAAAATCGAAGGAGCTTATTGAGGCTGATATAGTCCTCGGCAATAAAAACAACTCTCTTCTGCCCGAGCTGCTTTTACAGTACAAGGCAGAGGGCAAAAGAATTTTCAACGTGTGCGAGCATCAGAAGGGAGACCCCTTCAGCGGTGACACAATCAGCGGCTTTGAGGAAAGAACAAGAGCCTACCTGAAAATCCAGGACGGCTGTAACCGCTTCTGCTCCTATTGTGTTATCCCCTATTCAAGAGGCAGGGTACGTTCAAAGCCCCTTGATGAACTGAAGCGTGAGGTGGAAATTCTCGCAGAAAGAGGCTACAACGAGGTTGTACTCGTAGGCATCAACCTTTCCTCCTACGGTCAGGACACGGGACGAAGCTTTCCCGAGGCAGTAAAAGTCGTAAATGATGTCAACGGCATTGAGCGTGTGCGTCTCGGCTCCCTTGAGCCCGACCATCTTACCGATGAGGTTATAGAAAAGCTCAGCGAATGTGAAAAGCTCTGCCCTCAGTTTCACCTTTCTCTTCAGAGCGGATGTGACAAAACCCTAAAATCAATGAACCGTCACTATACCGCTGACGAATTCAGAAAAATAGCAGTAAAGCTTCGTAAAACCTTTGCCGACTGCACCCTCACAACAGATCTTATGGTAGGCTTTGCAGGCGAAACAGAAGAAGACTTCAAAGAAAGTCTTGACTTTGTAAAGGAAATCGCCTTTGAAAAGGTACATGTTTTCCCCTACTCGGTAAGAAAGGGTACAAGAGCAGAAAAGCTTCCCGGTCACCTTGAGCAAAGAGTCAAGGATGAACGCTGCAAAATAATGATTGAGGAAACGGATAAAATACGCCGTGAGTTTTTCCTTAAGCAAATCGGCAGAAAATTCACCGTTATTGCCGAGACCCGTGATAAAAACGGACTTTACAACGGCTACACCGCAAATTATATCCCCGTTAAATTCAAGTGCGATAAAGACATTGACAGTAAAACCGTAAATATAAAAATCACCGCCATCGGTGACGGTGATTACTGTAACGGTGAGATTATTTCAGAATAAGCATTGAGCTTTTCTGTTCAAGTCCGCATTCCCTCGGCTTTTCGGACATAAGTGCAAACTTGTCCGTTGACGAGCATTGAAGCTCATAAACACGCTTTGCTTCGTTATTTAAAATCTGCATTTCACTGTGCTTTGTCACAATAGGAATTGCAGATTTTTTCTTTGCCTGTGACAGCAGCGAAAGCCCCCTTTCGCTTACGGCAAGGATTCGAATATAAGGCGGTACACCCGAAGCGATTTCCTTTTCAATGCCGAGGTAAGCGCAAAGCACCTCACGGCGGATTCTCGAATGGGTGAAGTTTTTACTTTTGGCTTTTTCGTAAAGCTCATCAAGTGAGGTGGAGCTTCTCACCGCATCATAAATGCGGCCCGCAAGACCCGTTTCATCGCTCACATATTTTTCAAGCTTTTCCCGGGAAAGCTCCCTCAAAGCAGAAAGCACTCCCCTTTCGTTGTTCATCATAAGGCAAGGAGCATTACCCTTTTCAGATTCAGCCGAAATGAGCTCAGCTGACTTTTCGGGCAAGGCGGAAAGCACATCAGCGTTGAATTTGAGCTCCGACCTGATTTTTGAAGCGGATAGAAAGCCGTCCTTTTCCTCGTGGCTGTCGTGATCTGCTCCCTGACGCTTAACGGGAAAAAAATCTGTATTTTCATATTCCTGTATCTGTCTTATATATTCAACGGCAAGGGTGCTGTTGGGTGAAGCTATAATCTCTGCCGTGTCCTCGCCGTAAAGCTCGCTCACACCCTTGTGAAGGGCGGAGGGATAGCTTAAGCCCGACTGCATATACTTTTTGGTAAGAGTGATAACAGCCTCATCGTCAACGCTTTTTGCCGCAAGCAGAAGCTTACCCTTATCGTCGCATTCCGTGCCGAAGGAGAGCATATCAATGCCGAACTCCTTTAAAAGAGCAACGCTTCCCCTCGCAAAATTTTCCGCTGAGGAAACCGCCCAGGGTACGGGCAGGTCAATCACAACGTCCGCACCGCAGAGCACCGCCGTTTTTGCCCTTGTCCATTTACCGAGAAAGGCACATTCACCGCGCTGGACAAAATTTCCGCTCATCACGCAGACTATGGCATCTGCTCCTGCCTGACGAGTTTTTTCAAGCTGATAAAGATGACCCTTGTGAAAAGGGTTATATTCACAGACAATACCTGCTATCATAGAATGCTCCTTTCTTTAAAACCATATCAACTCTAATTATATTATTTTAACTTTCTTTGTCAAGGATTCCTTGACTATTAAGGGTCTGTAAGATATAATAAATAAAAAAATCAAGTGAAGTGATATTATGAAAATTATTGATACAAGCCTTCCCGAGGTGAAAATTGTTGAGCCTCAGGTTTTCGGCGACAACAGAGGCTGGTTTTACGAATCCTACAGCTATGAAAAGCTTAAGGCTCTCGGCATTGACATTAAGTTTGTTCAGGACAATCGTTCCTATTCAAAGGAAAAGGGTACCTTAAGGGGCATCCATTTCCAGAAAACGCCCATGGCACAGACGAAGCTTATCACCTGCACAAGAGGTAAAATCCTTGACGTTGCCGTTGATTTACGTAAGGGCTCACCCAACTACCTTAAATGGATAAGTGTTGAATTAAGCGAGGATAACAAGCTTATGCTTTTCATCCCCAAGGGCTTCGGTCACGGCTTTGTTACCCTCACCGAGGATGTTGAGGTGCTTTACAAGGTTGACGAATATTACAGCAAGGATTGCGACAGAAGCATCCGCTTTGACGATGCGACAATCGGCGTTGAGTGGGGAACCGAAAGCCTCGTGCTTTCACAAAAGGACGAGAACGCTCCCCTGCTTTGTGACAGCGACATTGATTTTGTTTGGGGTGAAAACTCATGATTATTGTAACCGGTGCAAAGGGTCAGCTTGGCGGTGATGTGTGTGATTTACTCACCGCACAAGGTGTGGAACACCTCGGCATTGACATTGCCGACCTTGACATTACCGACGAAAAGGCGGTTGAAGCCTTTTTTGACGGCACAAGGGCGGATGCTCTCATCCACTGTGCGGCTTATGTTGCCGTTGACAAGGCAGAGGATGAAAAAGAGCTCTGCTTTAAGGTTAACGAGGAAGGCACACGCAACTTTGCAAGGGCCTGCAAAAAGCACGGCATAAAAATGCTTTATGTTTCAACGGACTATGTTTTCTCGGGCGAGGGAAACACACCCTTTGACCCCGAGGATGAAAAAGCCCCCCTTGGTACTTACGGCTTAAGCAAGCTTAAGGGTGAGGAAGCGGTAAGAGAAAGCCTTGACAATTATTTTATTGTCAGAACCTCGTGGGTATTCGGTGAGAAAAACACCAACTTTATTGCAACAATGCTCCGCCTTGCAGAGACGAGAAGCGAATTAAGCGTTGTTTGTGATCAGATAGGCTCTCCTACTTATGCAAAGGACCTTGCGGTTTTGCTTTGCGATATGATTAAAACTGACCGCTACGGCACCTACCACGGCACAAACGAGGGCTTCTGCTCATGGCATCAGCTTGCAGAGAAAACCTTTGAGGTTGCGGGTAAGGATATTAAGGTCAACCCCGTTGCAAGCGAGGAATATCCCACAAGGGCGGTAAGACCGAAAAACTCCCGCCTTTCAAAGGAGTGCCTGACCGCAAACGGCTTTGACAGGCTCCCCCGCTGGGAGGATGCGGTTGAGAGATATCTCGGGAATATATTATAAAAGGTAAAAAAATAGTGGCTATGAAATCATAGCCACATTTTTTATTTATCGAGAATTGTTTACGACATTGCCTTGTTACCAATATCAAACATCAATTTATCATTAATTTTAAGTTGGTAGCTATCATTGAAATCCTTAATATAAGCATGATATGTTTTTACTTTTGTATTATCTGAAGGAAACGGTTGCAGTGAATAAAATACTGAACCGCACGAATCCGAAATCTGAGACAAATCTCCAACAAAACTATATACTCTGATATAATATTCATCAGTTTTTTTAACATGAAGTATAGCACACGAAAATCCGTCAACAGCATCATGAAAAACAGTATCAGAATCAAATCCAAAAGACGAAGAATAACCATCATTTTTTTTATAGAAAAAATCTCTTATTGTAACACCGTCTTTCACTCCGAGAGCCATTACAGATTTTTCACCCTCGACTGCTAAACTAACCTCACATTTGTTGTAAAGCTCAAAGGCATCTTCCAAACTATCAAAATTTCTCGGCACTAAGCCGGCACGAAATACAACTATTGAACCCAGTAATACTACGGTTAACAACAAATAGACGAATTTATTTTCCATGTAAACCACCTGCGTCGATAAGTATATTGGAACAAATGACGACAGCACCGTCACCCTTTCTGATACACCTTGATTATATCCTCTGCCTGCACCCGTGTCAAGCATATAAATTGCTCATTACGCAAAAAATAGTGGCTGCTGAAAAGCAACCACTTTTTTAATTCAAGCTTATTAGCCTTCGCTGATAGCGCTTACGGGACAACCCTCTGCACAAGCGCCGCAATCGAGGCAGCTGTCAGCGTCGATTTCATACTTGCTGTCGCCTTCTACGATAGCGCCAACGGGACAACCGTCTGCACATGCGCCGCAGGAGATGCAATCATCACTAATTACGTATGCCATGCCAGTAACTCCCCTTTCTTTATTTTATAGACCCATTTTAACATAAAAAATGAAAATATCAATAGGTTTTTGTAAGTTTTTCACTTTTTTATCATTTTTTTATTTCTTGTTTTCTTTTCGTATATAAATATATGCATTACATAATACCTTGCATTACCTTTATTTTACAAAAGTGGTTAAACAAATTGACTTTAATATTATTTAATGCTAAAATAAGTACTTAGTGTTATATTTTTTACAGAAGGTGAAAAGGATGTCAGAATACCGTTGGTTGAAGGTTGACACGGCCTCAATCATGTTCACAAGCTTAAGCTCAAAAAAATGGGGAAGAACCTTCCGCACTGCCGTAATACTCAAGGACGAGGTAAACCCCGATATACTCAAAAAGGCGGCCGCCGATGTTATGACCCGTTTTCCGAGTATGCACACAGCGGTAAAAAAAGGCTTTTTCTGGAACTATCTTGAGGGAACAGAGCTTCTGCCCGAAATCCGCGAGGAATTTTCAAGACAGCTTCTGCCAATTACAATGCGTAACGACGGCAGACCCGATTTCCGCCTGACCTACTACAAAAACCGCCTTGCAATGGAAAGTGCGCACCACATGGGCGACGGTCTCGGAACAAGCAAGTATTTCAACGCTTTGGTTGAAAGATATGTTGAACTGAAAAACAACCCCGATGCACCCTATAACCCCACCCCCATTGACCCCGAGGAGTTAAGCAATGCCTTTAACGATTACTACGAGCCCGGCGGAAGCACCGATGTTGAAAAGGAGTTCAGGGCGCACCGCATTGAGGGTGAAATTGAAAAAGGCTTTATACAGTTTATTTTTGCATTGATGGATGTTGACGAGCTTCACAAGGCGGCAAAGGATAAGGGGCTCACTATCACCGAATATCTCGCCTCAGCACTTATACTCGGCACTCTGCGACACGCAAACCGTCCCGTAACAGAACCCGTGATTATTGCAATACCCGTTAATCTCCGCCGCTTTTTCCCGACGGAAACGGTGCGCAACTTTACAATTCAGAGCCGCATTGACTTTTTCCCCGAGGGCAGAACAGACTGGAGCTTTGACGAAATCTGCGAAAAGGTCAAGGGACAGCTTTCAAAGCGTCTCACCGTTCCGGAGCTGCAGAAAATACTCAACAACTTCGGCTCTCTTGCAAACAACAAGGTAATTCGCTTTGTGCCTAACTTCATCAAGCTTCCCGTTGTAAAGCTTAAGCAGGCTCAGGGTCACGGCAACAATACGACAATTCTCACAAACACGGGCAAAAATGACCTTTCACCCATACTTGAGGGTGAGGTGCTCCGTGCTGACGGAATAAACGGCGACACAAGCGGCTACGGACTTATTTCAACTTGTTCTGCTCTCAGCTGCAACGGCGTTTTCAACCTCTGCTTTTCAATCTGTGCCCACGATACCTCCTGGGCAAGAGAATGCGTGAGAGTAATCACGGAGCAAGGTATAAGAGTAAGAATTGAAAGCACACACGGAAACGGAGAAGAATAAAATGAGATGTTTAAAATGTAACGTTGACCTTGGTGAAACCTATACCAAGTGTCCCCTTTGCGGTGAAAAAGCAACAGACACCGAACCGCTTTTAAAAGGATTCACCGTTGCCTCCTACCCCAAAAATTCACCGGTCAGCCCCACTGAAAAAGAAAAACAGCCCTCCCGGGGCTTAAGCCGTGAAAAACTGAAGGCTTATTTCAATTTATAAATACAAGTGTCCCGAAATTTAATGTTTCGGGACTTTGTTATTTTCTTTCACGGGACTTTGTTATTTTCTTTCACTTTCCACTTGTAAAAATTCTTATTATAATGTATAATAATATGGATTATTGCAAGAAAGAAGGAAAAAGTGTGTTTGAAGGCATAAATGCAACTACTCAATTTAAAAGCTCAATCACAACCGCCCTTCGCTCAGGCACTCTTTCCCACGCTCTCATACTTGAGGGTAAATCTTCACATGACCGACTTGATGCCGCATATGAAATTGCCGCCGCGGTTCTCTGTGAGGACGAAGTTAAGCCTTGCGGTATCTGCTCAAAATGCAAAAAGGTGAAAAACAAAACTCACCCCGATGTGCACATCCTTGAAAAGGATGAAAAAAGCGGCATAATAAAGGTCGATGCAATAAGAGAGCTTAAAAAGCTTGCTCAGGTTCTGCCCAACGACGGAGAAAAAAGTGTATTTATAATTGTCGGAGCAGAGCTTATGAACACACAGGCGCAAAACGCCTTACTTAAAATTTTTGAAGAGCCTGCAAGACATCTGCTCTTCATTCTCTGCTGCGGTGCAAAATCAAGCCTGCTTGATACTATTATATCAAGAGCTACCTCCTACTCTCTCGGAGAAGAGCTTGCCACAGAAGAAGAGGATGAAAAGCTGAAAAAAGCAAAGGAAACAGCCACCGGGCTTGCACTTTGCTTTGCTTCAGAAAACGAACTCGAGTTTATAAGAAAGTCTGCGGTAATGCGCAACGACAAGGAGCTTTTCCGCTCGGTTCTTATACAGTTAAGGCTTATTTTCCGTGACTGCATTATTCTCCAGCACGGCGGAAAAGAGCTTATCTCCGACTCCTCGGAGGCGGCAAAAAAATTAAGTGTCAAGCTTACTGCAAAAAAATCGTTGGAAATACTGAATATTATCAATGAGCTTTACGAAAACAGCCTGATGAATTCTAACCACAATTTAACCCTTACCGGTTTTTCCGCAAAGCTTTACAGCATAAAAACGCATTAACGCTAAATCGGACCACAAGAAAGGATGATATAAATGGCAGAGGTAATCTCCGTCAGATTTAAAGAGGTGGGCAAAAACTACTATTTTGAACCTAAGGGCAAAACATACAATAAAGGTGACAGTGTAATAGTTGAAACTGCAAGAGGACTTGAATACGGCCGTGTAACCATCCCTAACCGCAGTATCGATGACGAGGAAATCACCTCACCGCTCAAGCCTGTTATAAGACTTGCAAACGAAAAAGACATTGAGATCATCACCGAAAACAAAGAAAAGGAAAAAAGCGCTTTTGACATCTGCATTAAAAAAATTGAAGCTCATGGCCTTGATATGAAGCTTGTTGATGTTGAATACACCTTTGACCGCAACAAAATTCTCTTTTACTTCACCGCTGACGGCAGAGTTGACTTCCGTGAGCTTGTAAAGGATCTCGCCTCTGTTTTCCGCACAAGAATCGAGCTTCGCCAGATCGGTGTCAGGGATGAAAGCAAAAAGGTAGGCGGTCTGGGCATCTGCGGCAGACCCTTCTGCTGCAACACCTTTCTCGGTGACTTCCAGCCTGTTTCAATCAAAATGGCAAAGGAACAGAATCTTTCCTTAAGCCCGGTTAAAATCAGCGGTACCTGTGGCAGACTTATGTGCTGTCTCAAGTATGAGCAAGAGGCTTACGAGCATCTTTTAAGAGTCACTCCCAAGCACGGCGCCATTGTAGAAACCAAGGACGGCAAGGGAACCGTTGTTGACAACAATCTGCTTACAGGTATGCTTAAGGTTTCTCTTGACAAAAACCCTGACGGTGCACCTATCCTCATTCACAGAAAAGAGGTAAAAATTATAAAGGACAGCCACATTAAGGTTGATAAAAAAGAGCTTGAAGCGCTTAAGGGAATTGAATAACAAACAAACGATAATAAAAGGACTGTTGCAATAAAAGCGACAGTCCTTGATTTTTTGTAAATCACCGCAAAATGCAACATCCGACTTGTTTTTGCTTCTAAAAAAAACATTTTTTATGAGTATGTTTGTTTAAAATCATACTCCGAGCTATAAAAGCGATACTGTGTTGTAATAGTTACAAAATGTTCACATTTATTACAATCAATTGATATAATAAAACGTATAATTTTAATTATGTTTAGCTTACACTCATTACAAAAGCAGATATTACGCATAAAAAAGGAAGTGCTTTTCAGTTGAAAAAACAGATTCGGACAGTCAGACAGTTGGCAGAATATGCCGCTGAAAAATATAAAGACAAAGATTTTTGCCGTTATATAGTAAACGGTGAAATAGCAAGAAAAAGCTACAGAGAATTTTACGAAGACAGCCTTGCTGTGTGCAGATATATACGTTCAGAAAACCCCGATCGCATACATATCGGCTTTATCGGCAAAACAAGCTATGAATACATTGCCTGTCTTACCGGTATGATCTTCAGCGGAAATACTGTTGTCCCCTTTTCTCCCGACATCACCGAAGAAGAAGCAACCGTTCTGTTCGATGATGCGGATATCGGAATGCTTTTCTGCGAGGAAAGCTTTGTTCCTATGGCGGAAAAAATCAAAGAAGCTTATCCCGGGCTGAAAAAAATCATCTCCCTCGGCGACAGAGACCGCTTTAACGCTATATTCAGAGCCTACAGCTCCGAATCGGAATATGCCGCTCTTTCCGATATTGATGAAGATCCCGACAGATGTGCTCTTATTATCTACACTTCCGGCACGACGGGAAAACGCAAGGGTGTTATGCTCTCCAACAGCAACCTTGCCGCTAACTCAAGCTATGATGCTTACAATATGGACGATGACGATGTAAGCTTTTCCGTGCTTCCGATGCACCATGTTTTCTGCTACGCCTGCGACGTTCTCAAGACACTCTACGACGGCGGCTGTCTTTGTCTTAACGGAGCGCTGAATGAGCTATACAAGAATATCCTTATTTTCGAACCGACAATTATGCGAATTGTCCCTGCTATGTGTAAGTCCGTTCTTACAAAAATCAAAATCACCGCCCGTAAAAATCCGCAGCTTTCAAAGCGTGAAGCCGCCGAAAAGGTTGTCGGTAAAAATTTCAGACGTATGATTGCAGGCAGCGCCTTCCTCAGCCAGGCAATAATTGACGAATTTGAACAGTACGGTATAATCGCCCGCCAGGGTTACGGTATGAGCGAGTGCAGCCCGAGAATCACCACCTCAGATTTTTCGGACAATAACAAATACTCCAACGGCAGACTCATAGGTGTCGACGAAGTAAGATGTACCGACGGCGAAATCCAAGTCAGAGGCCCGAGCGTAATGAAGGGATATTATAAGATGCCCGAAGAAACCGCAGAAGCCTTTACCGAAGACGGCTTCCTCCACACCGGAGACCTCGGATACATAAAAGATGACCACGTTTATCTTATAGGCAGAAGAAAGAACCTTATCATACTCTCCAACGGAGAAAACATTTCACCCGAGGAAATTGAAAATAAATTTGCCGATTTCGGAGAAGTAAAAGAGGTTATTGTTTTTGCCGAAAACGATAAGCTGATGGCAGAAATATATCCCGATGATCTTCTTACGGCAACAGCTGATGCTAAGGATATTGAAAGCACACTTTCACTCATTGTTGATAAGGTGAATATGCAACTTCATTCAGACAGAGCTATATATGATTTCAGAATCAGAAATCATCCCTTCGAAAGAACTTCAACCGGGAAAATCAAAAGAACAGAATTTTATTTTTGAGGAGGATCAGTATGACCGAATTTAAACTGAAAGACGGCAAAACAGTTAACGCTTATCCTATCACAAGCTCTCAGCAGATGATGTATCTCATGTCGCTTAAATACGGTTCAGGTTATCCCGTAAATAATATAGGTTGCGGCGTTTACTGGAAAGGCGAAATAAACAAAGGTGAAATGAAGGCTTCAATATACGAAGCTGTCAGACGTTGCGATACCATGAGACTTCGCTTTGTAATGGGTAAAAAGCTCAAGCTGCATCAGTATGTTACAGAGAAGAGCGAGCTTCTTGTTGATGAGTGGGATTTAAGCGCTTACACCGTTGAAGAGGCAGAAGAAAAGCTTCTTGCCTTTTCCAGAACCACCATTCCGATGTTCAACTGCGAGGTTCACAAGATTTTTCTTGTAAAATTCAAGGACGGCTATCATGGCTTGTTTATGAGATTGCATCACCTTGCTATGGACGCTTATTCTCTCAAGATTTTTGTAAATGACATATTTGATATTTACAAACACAGAACTCAGGGCACCCCCTATCCCAAGCCTATGCGACCCTACATACCCGTGCTTGAAAAAGAGCTTGAATATGAGACCTCCGAACAGCATTCAATCGACAGTCAGTACTGGTATGACTCTCTGGCTAAGGCTACAGAACCCATATTTACTGATTTTATGCTCGAAAACAGGCTTAAAATTCAGCAGCAGAAATATCCCGAGCGCCGTTTTGCCGATATTCATTCAGGTCTGCCCGATGCTGATATGGTCAAGTTCCATATGAGCAAGGAAAACAGCGAAAAATTAACAGAGCTTTGCCGTGAAAAGGAAATCTCGATATTCTCGGCTATTTCAATGGCTGTTCGAACTGCTCTTTCATGCTTCAATGATAATCAGGAGGATGTATCGTTCAAAATGATCATCAACAGACGCGGCACAATAGCCGAAAAGAAATCCGGCGGTCTGCGTATAAACTTCCTTCCTATGCGAAGCATTATCAAGCCTGAAGAAACCTTTCTGGAGGCTGTTAACAAAATTTCAGAAATACAAAACGAGATGTATTTACACTCGAAGCTGTCTTTTCTTGAAATGCTGAAAGAAAGACACAAGTCAATGGCTAAAGAGGCTAAATTTGACTCAACCTACGACAGCTTCGGACTGTCATATCAGCCGTTAATGCAAACAACCTGCATTGACGATGAAATGAAAGCATCACTGAAAACCATATGGTACAATAACGGAGCTACAATGATTCCGCTTTACGTTACCGTAAGCCACCGAGCTTCTGACAACGGACTTGACTTCACTTGTGAATACCGTAAGGAACAGCAGGCTGAATATGATCTTGGCATTCTTTACTCAAAAATTGAAAAGACCCTTGTACTTGCAGCTGAAAACCCCGACATTACTGTTGGTGAAATTTTAAACAAAATAGAATTAACTCAGGAAGAAAGGAACGGAAAACCGCAATGCAAACCTTCGAAAGACTTATCGGAATCCTTGAAAACTACGTGGAAGTTGACGAAATCAAGGCTGAAGACAATTTTAAGCTTGATCTCGGCATGAGCTCCTTTGACACTATGTGTATGGTAGAAGACATTAAGTCCGAATTCGGAATTTCTCTTACCGCAGCGGATTTTATAAAAAATAAAACCGTTGGCAGAATGGCTGAACACATAGACGCTTTAAACGCAGCAAACTGATAAAACCCAATTTAACTTCCTACCGGCACCCGTCAGAAGACAGGTGCCGATTTGTTTACGCAAAAAAAGATTGCAAGCTTATACCTACCCCAAAAAGGCAGTATATATTTGCAATCTGTTTTTATTTTATTCTGATTTTTCCTTTAAACCGTCAACAATTACTCGGATATCATCATTTTCCACCGTAGCAAATCCGCCCTCACATTCAGCAGAAAAAATTTCTTTTCCATTATAATGCACGAGAACCTTACCCTCTGCAAGGGCAAAAACAGCTTTAGCGTGACCCTTCCTTATTCCGTATGAGCCTGAAAATTTTCCGCCCACGCTATCTGATACAGGAAGCCTTACGCTGTCACATTCAACGGGCTCAAAGGTACGGTGAGGGGTGAAAAGAGTGAAAGTAAGCCTGTCCTTCATTTGACTCACCCGTGTTCCTTCTTATATTTTTCGAATACATCATCAACAGTACCCGACATAAGAAAATACTGCTCAGGTATATTGTCACACTCGCCCGAAAGAATTTTTTCTACACTGTCAACCGTCTTTTCAAGAGGCACATAAATGCCCTGCTGTCCGGTAAAGCTTTCAGCAACGTGGAAGGGCTGGCTCATAAAACGCTGAACCCGTCTTGCTCTCTTTACTATCTCCTTATCTTCAGCAGAAAGCTCGTCCATACCGAGAATAGCAATAATATCCTGAAGCTCTGCATATTTCTGCAGAACTCTTTGTGTTTCCTTGGCAGTTTTGTAATGTCTGTCGCCGACAAAATCGGGAGTAAGAGCCCTTGAAGAGGATTCAAGAGGATCAACGGCGGGATAAATTCCAAGCTCGACTATCTTTCTTGAAAGCACGGTAGTGGCATCAAGATGAGAAAAGGTTGTAGCAGGAGCAGGGTCTGTAAGGTCGTCAGCAGGTACATAAACCGCCTGAACCGATGTAATTGAGCCGTTGCCCGTAGATACAATTCGCTCCTGTAATTTACCCATTTCGGAAGCAAGTGTAGGCTGATAACCTACAGCTGAAGGCATTCTTCCCAAAAGGGCTGAAACCTCGCTGCCTGCCTGAGTAAAGCGGAAAATATTATCAATAAACAAAAGCACATCCTTATGTGACTTTTCACGGAAATATTCAGCCATTGTAAGACCGACAAGGGGCACACGAAGTCTTGCTCCTGCAGTTTCGTTCATCTGTCCGAACACAAGAGCAGTTTTGTCAATAACCCCCGACTGATTCATCTCATTCCAGAGGTCGTTACCCTCTCTTGAACGCTCTCCTACACCTGCAAAAACAGAGTAGCCGTCGTGCTCAAAGGCAACGTTACGTATAAGCTCCATAATAAGTACGGTTTTACCTACACCTGCACCGCCGAAAAGACCGATTTTTCCGCCCTTGATATACGGTGTCATAAGATCAATAACCTTGATGCCGGTTTCAAGAATATCTGTTGATGAAACAATCTCTGCAAAAGGAGGAGCAGCATGATGGATAGGCCATTTATCCTCTGTTTCTATTTTTTCCTTACGGTCAATGGGTGCTCCCGTTACGTTGACCATTCTGCCGAGAGTTTCCTTGCCTACTGAAATTTTAATCGGCTCGCCGGTATCAACAGCAGTCATTCCTCTTGACATACCGTCTGTAGGATTCATAGAAATACATCTTACCTCACCGTTGCCAAGATGCTGTGAGACCTCAAGGGTATATATCTCTTCATTTACCTTTACATTTACAGCGTTAAAAATATCAGGAATCTCAAAAGGCTCAAAGAGAACATCCACAACGGGACCTGTTATTCTCTGTACCATTCCCACAGAGTTTTTCGCCATATTATATATCCCCTTTCATTGTAAATTCCGATGCAATCTCAAGTACGTCAGCGGTAACCTGACTCTGACGCTTTCTGTTCATTTCTGTCTCAAGCATTGCACTGTATTCGCAAGCGGTATCGTATGCCGAGCGCATTGCCGTAAGAGTTGCCGCGTGAGCACCCAACGCAGCCTCAAGAACCCGTTTATAAAGCACACAACGGTAAATCTTTTCAGCCGTGTTTTTTATAACTGTCTCTCTGTCAGGCACAAAAAGCGGAGCTTCATCCCCTGCTTTTTCCTCAGAGCCTGAAAAAAGCTCCTTACACACGGGAATCTGTTTTATCATATTGACATATTCGGGGTAAACGGTTTTTACCGACGAAGCCTTGCCCTGTGCCACAAGTGAGCAGACATAGCCGAAAAGGTCTCCGACCTGCTCATAAGTAGGTATATCGTCAAAAGTGAAGCTTCTTACAGTTTCTATACCCTTTTTTTCAAAATATTCATCCGCCTTTGCACCGCAGGAAATTATAAGCCCTTTTTCATTTATTCTGCTGAAAAATGTGAGTAGCTCCGTGTTGAAGCTGCCGCACATACCCTTATTTGACGTAATTACAATGTAACAACAGGGAGCGGCAGGATTAATGCAGGGCAAAGCAGAATCAAACTCGCTGCGATATGCTTCATAAAGACGAAGATATTCATCAGCATATTTCTCATACTCGCTGTAAATACCGCTGAGCTTTGAATATTTGACTGTTGCCGCGGTTTTCATAGCGCGGGTGAGCTTGGTTGTAGAGCGGATAGTCTGCAGTTTCTTTTTTAAACTCTGAACCGTAGCCATAATTATGACCTCGTAACAAATTCACCGAGAGCCTCTTTAAGTGAATTTTTAAGTTCTTCATCAAATTTGTTTGCTTGCTTGATTTCAAGCGCAAGTTCAGCCTTTTCTTCACGGAAATATCTGTAAAGATCCTTTTCAAACCTTTCCATTTCATCGGGAGAAATACCGTCGGCATAGCCCTCACTAACAGCAAAGATAAGAATTGTCTGCATATCATCCTCTACGGGAGCATATCTTGGCTGACGGAGCGCCTCAGTAAGAAGCCTGCCCGAAGCAAGAGTTTTCTTGGTTTCGTCATCAATATCAGAACCGAACTGCATAAACTCAGCAAGCTCTCTGTACTGTGCAAGACGGGTACGAAGAGATGAAGAAACCTTTTTCATTGAAGGTGACTGTGCCGCACCGCCTACACGGGAAACAGAGAGACCAACGTTAACAGCAGGACGCTGACCTTCATTGAAGAGCTCTGCATCAAGGAAAATCTGACCGTCTGTGATAGATATAACGTTAGTGGGTATATAAGCAGAAATGTCCCCTGCAAGAGTTTCAATAATAGGCAGAGCTGTAATCGAGCCTCCGCCAAGCTCATCGGAAAGATGAGCCGCTCTTTCAAGAAGTCTTGAATGGAGATAGAAGATATCACCCGGATAAGCCTCTCGACCGGAAGGTCTGTGAAGAAGAAGAGAAAGCTCACGGTAGGCTACGGCATGCTTGGAAAGGTCATCATAAACAATTAAGACATCCTTACCCTTATACATAAAATATTCTGCCATTGCTGAACCTGAGAAAGGAGCAATATACTGAAGAGCCGCTGAAGAAGAAGCAGGAACAGCTATAATTGTTGTGTATTCCATTGCACCGTTGGCTTCAAGCTTTTCCTTGATTTCAGCAACAAGAGTATCCTTCTGGCCTATTGCAACGTAAATACAGATTGTATCCTTGCCCTTCTGATTTATTATAGTATCAATAGCGATAGCTGTTTTACCTGTCTGCCTGTCTCCGATAATAAGCTCACGCTGACCCTTACCGATAGGAACAAGAGCATCAATAGCCTTAATACCTGTGTGAAGCGGTGAATTAACAGGTGCTCTGTCAAGAATACCGGGAGCCTTAAACTCAACAGGCCGAGTTTCCTTATAAGGAAGATAACCCATAGCGTCTATTGGATTACCCATAGCATCTACTACCCTGCCCAGGAGACATTCGCCAACGGGTACAGATGCAATCCTGCCGACTCGTCTGACCTTACTGCCGCTTTCGATATGCTCGTACTCACCGAAGATAACACAGCCGATACGGTTCTGCTGAATATCAAGCACCATACCTCTTTCTCCGCATTCGAACTCAACGACCTCACCGTACATAATATCAGCAAGACCGTCCATCCAACAGATACCGTCAGAAACGGTCATTACTCTGCCAAGCTGATACTGATGTATGTGTGGCTTGAAGGTTTCAGCCTTTTCAGTAAATTCCTGAATGAGGTGTCCTACAGTATCGTCGTGAAGAATAGGCTCGCAATTAAGATTCTTACCGAACTGATAAAGCTCTTCGGAAACAGTTCCGTCATATACAGTATCACCTATTCTAAGCTTAAGGCCGCCTATAAGTGCAGGATCTTCAAGCACCCACAGGGAGGTTTTTCCTCCTACGGTATCAAGCATTTGTGTCGTAGCTTTGTCCACATCATCAACTATATCCTTAGGGAGCGGATAAGCTGAGGTAAGAGTTACGTAAAGTACCTCCTGATGCTTAAGGTAAGCCATATCACCGGGAGTAAGCGAGATTCTTTTAAGAATTTCATCAACAACCTGTCTGTCGAGCTCTTTTATTTCATTAAGATATTTCTCGTAAGAAAAGAGGCTTACTACATTCTCCTTCATTACGGAAAAAAGCTCCTTACGGGCATCCTGAATCATATTACGGTGAATTTCACTTTTTTCTCTTTCGCCGAAAGCTTCAATGGATGCAATTTTTTCCGTAACAAGGCTTTGCGCTTTCTCGGCTTCATCACCGCAATCTGCACATATAACCTCTGCAGAAGGATCAACCAAGGTCGGCATATCCATTTTCTCTATTTCTTCCGCCCTGTCAAGCTCACTGTTTATTCTTTCATATCTGCCGCCAAAAAGTCTTTTTACAGTTTTTCTGCCTACTATAAAAAGAAGAATGAGCAGTATAAGAAAGTTAATTATTACATATTGTATTTCCATAATATCATATCCTGTTAGAGATTATGTTTTTGACAAAGATAGCTGCCGCTGTTTCCATTTTCGGAGCAACGGTAAAAACTATCTTGTCATACTCACCCGTTATGCCGCTTCTGTATTCTTCAATATCATCAAGACATTTTCTGCGGACGTTTTCAATTTCCTTTTTTCCATGGGACTGTATCTGCTGTATCTTTGCTTTAGCTTGTGCGGCACTTTCCGCTTCGGCACGAAGCCTTTCTTCAGCGAGACGTCTTTCATTTTCTGCAGTTATGCCTTCAATATCGCGGAGTTTTTTGTCTGCCGCTTCAATCTTCTCTTTACGGCTGTCGA
The DNA here is from genome assembly GCA_017473435.1 of Clostridia bacterium. Lineage (GTDB taxonomy): Bacteria > Bacillota > Clostridia > Oscillospirales > Acutalibacteraceae > UBA6857. The sequence goes on from JAFULG010000001.1 coordinate 32,758, forward strand.
GCATTTTAAGCACAGGTGTAAAAAGCAGATTTTTAAGTATCAGCATAAGCAGAAGAAAGCATATTACAGTCCACACTACAACTGATGGCTGTATACTCATGATCTGCTACCTCAGATCTTACCGATAAGCATAAATGCAATAAGAAGGCCGTAAATAGTAAGCGCCTCCATAAGTGCAAGAGAAATAATAAGGGTTGAACGGATATCCTTTGCCGCATCAGGCTGACGGGCAATGCTTTCCATTGCGGCTTTAGCTGTCAGGCCCTGACCGATAGCAGGACCGAGAGTGCTGATTGCGATTGCGATTGCTGCTGCGAGAGCGATAATTGCTGAATTTGTCATTTTAATTACTCCTTAAAATTAATTTTAATCTTCGGTTACTTCTTCTAAATATATTGATACAAGCATAGTGAAAACCATTGCCTGTAAAGCACAGAACAAAACAGAAAGTGCCATCATAACCACAGGTGCCCCTATAGGGAATATGTGGTAAAGCTCCTCGGTAACCATTTCCTCACCGAAAATGTTACCGTAGAGACGTAACGCAAGAGATGCCGGCTTAATGAACTCGTCAAGTACAAGAAGCGGAAGCATAAAGAACATCGGCATTACAAAGCGTTTGAAATAATGCTTGACATTATGCCTGAGTCCTGAAATCTGTAAAAACAGGAAGGTAAGCACACCTAAGCCCGCTGTAACGGAAAGAGATGCCGTGGGGGCTTTGACATAATCCGTAAGTCCCACTCCGGGAATCATACCCGAATAGTTTGAGAAAATAATGAAAACAAAAAGCGAAGCAAGGAACGTAAAATATTTTCTTGCTTTCTTTTTACCGAGGATATCCGTAAAGAAATTATCCAGATATTCAACGCCTGTCTCTACTATATTCTGAAATTTACCCGGACGCTCTTTAAGGTTAAGCTTTACAATAAGTGAAACCAATGCAAGCACACCGAGAATTATCCACATTGCAACCACTTCGCCCGTTACGTCCAATATACCGAACAGCTTAATAATTACCTCAGATTTTTCACCCATCAGCTTTACCTCCCTTTTCTTTTCTGTCTTCCGTTGCCTGTTCATTTACTTTAAGCAGTTTTCTTGTAAAATAAAACATCGGCAAGGTCAAGCCTGCAACAGCACCCACAAGAAGATATGACGGGTCTGCGAGCTGCGTTTTAACACCTGCAAAATAAGTCAGCGCAAGAAATCCCACCTGCAAGGCTTGTCTTATCACTGTGATAAGCGAATATTTTTCGGGAGCTTTTATAAGCACCTTTTCAGATATAAGGTAGTTTATAAAGGCTATAATTAGCCCTGCCGTTAAAGCAATGACAGCACCTGCAATATTATGGTTCATTTAATCACCAAATTTCTCTATGTATTATAGTTATTATAGCACTTTGGATTATTTTTGCAATGGCAATATCTACATATTATCATTCCCAATTTAAGCGCATTTTTGGTTGATTTTTATCAATATTACCGCTGAGAAGAACTTTAATGCCTCAATCTGACATAAAGTCGCTCTGAGCACATCTCTCCCCGATAACTCGTATTTTTTCTTTTGTAAAAAAGTGCTTTAAAAAACTCTCATTTTTCACAGCACTGACGTAAAATATATTTTAATTTAAGCTTGTCAATCCCACTCGTATCCCGTAACGGCAGAAAGATCCACACCTTTGGTTTCATTGACCTTGCTGACAAGTATGAGTATTGCCGTCAGCAGGAACGGAACTGCAACACAAAGATACAGCAGACCGATTGATTCTACAAACAGCATACCAACGGTCATAATTGCAACAGAAAGAACATTACCCACACCTGACATAATACCCATCGTACCTACAACGGAAACGCGAAGGTTTGTTGGTGTTGATTCACCGGGAAGCAGGATGAAAAGTATATCAGCAGCAGACCACAGACCACCGATAAAGAAACCGTAGCTGATACCGACCAAAGCAGGCGGCAGTCCGAAATTAGAACTGCATACAAAGCTTATCAATCCGATAAGAGCAATTGCAGTATGCACAATAACCGAACGCTTGCGACCGATAAGGTCTGTTATAAAGCCACTGAGAGCAGTCATAGAAGCATTTATAAGAGGAATAAAAAACATTGCCGTTGTTATCTGAGTGGTAGACATTCCTCCGGTTTTCATAATAGACTCGTAATAGTTTGTACCACCCGTAGAAGCAACAAAGATAAATGCACACAGCGCAACAGCCCGCATCTGCTTGTGCTTGAAAATAAACTTTATTGCATCCTTGACACCGCCTTGCGACTGTTCGGCAGTATCGGAATTTTCAGCCATAACATCCTCTTCCGACTTTTCCATTCGGGCTATACGGCGTTTAAGATAAGCGGGGGTTTCGGGCATAGCAAACAAAGAAGCAACACCTATTATCATACCGGCAATAGCAGGTATCATAAACACCTGCTGCCATGCACCGCTATTGTCTTTCATAAACATATCACGCAAAGCAGGAATCGCCATAACGCCGAGAAGTGCAATAGCTTTTGTTATACTGGTAAGCTTAGCTCTGTGCTTTTCGGGCACAGACTCCATTATATAAAGCACCTGCATATCATTATTCATCAGAAAATTAATGATACCCACACCTACAAGATAAATAACCGGATTGGGAGCCAACATACAAACAAGCATTCCTGCGCCCATACCGAAGGTATTAAGAGCCAAAAATAATTTACGTCCGTAACGGTCAGCCAGAGACTTGTAAAACGGAGTAATCACCATTATAACATAAAGCGGTGCCGTCATAGCAGAATATGTAGCAAGGCCCGTATTAAAATCCAACCCCTTAGCATTTACATAAAACTGTGTAATCATATCTGACTGTAATGAATTGCAGATATTTGAAGCTATCTCATCTACGATATACACCATGCACAAAACAGTAAGAAGATACGCCAGATATCCGGGCAAAGCAGTTTTTTTCAATATCTTCTGAGCTTTAGTAAAATCCCTTTGTTCTTTTTCTGTAAGATTCATAAAGCAAAGCCTCCTTTTTCAACATTCTACCACCAAGAAAAGCATTTATAATAGCAAAACAGAAAATAAAGCGTTTTCTGTTTTCAAATAACAGCTTCACAAAGCCCTAAACTCTCAACAGCAAGTAATTTCATATAAAAAAATCCGATACATTTATAAATTTATAAATCTACGCTGATTTTATATTTACCGTCAATAAGTATACAGTTAGCGTTATGGTTAGGGTAGCGAATATAATCCGAACTTCGTTTTTTCGGGCAACCTTTGAGCAAGTGCAGTTTTAGCTGTATGCGATGCTCCCGTAATTAAAACAATCATACAAATCATTTCGTCAGATTTTCATTTATATAGGTGATTATAGCACATATATTGTCTTATTACAACTGCAAGCTTAAGTCAGAAAATCAAGGCATAAGCTTTGCATATCATCCGTTTCACAAAAATTGCATATCAGCAAAACGAAGCTTTGAATATCAACAGATCAACTGAATACTCGCCTGAAGTTGAAATTACACCCCACAGCTTATGCAATGTATAAAAAATATCCTCTCTCAAGGTGCCGTTGCTTTTTTTGTGTTTACAGCTCAATTTAGCAACAATAATTATTTTAATGAAAAATATCGCTATGCGATATGAAATAATCCTTACGGATTATGAAATTTTCTGCTAATGCAGAAAGTGAAATTAAATTCGCCTATAACATTTGCGAAGCAAATATTTCATAGCGAAGCTATTTCATATGCATAAGCATATTTCACTCGCCGCAAGGCGAATTTCATTGAAAAAACCTCGTTCAATGAACGAGGTTTTTTTTGGCCCGCCCAGAGGGATTTTGTCCCGTGCTGCCGCACTATCGCCTCGCTTCGCTCGTTGCCACGTCGGCGGAAATGCTCCCCCGGAGCATTTCCTTCCGCTGTGCTCCCTCCTTGTTCGAATCCCTCTGTATTACTATCAGAGCAAAAAAACAACGGCACACAAGGTGCCGTCATTTTTTTGGCCCGCCCAGAGGGATTCGAACCCCCGTTCTTCAGAATCGGAATCTGCTGCGTTATCCAGCTGCGCCATGAGCGGTAATATTAAACGGCGGCATAAAAGAGCCACCGCTTTTGAGTTTATTCTGCAAGGGCTCTTTCAAGCCAGATTTTGCCGATGTCCATTGCATTGTAAAGACCCTTCTTCTCGGTCTTCTGTGCAATTCTGTCGTGGGGTCTTACATCGGGGTCGGTGTTTATGAGCTGAACTGATACACGGTCTGCAACTGCAAGTCCGTCAACGTCCTTTGTGCTGAGAATCTGAAACATGATCACAAATTTGTCGCTCATATTTCCGTAGTAAATTGTGTTGCCCTTTCTTACAAGGGGCTTATCCTTATAGGTCAGAAATTCTGCCTTCTTTTTGCCTGCCATGGTTTTACCTCCGAAAGTTATTTAAGGTAGCTTTTTACAAGCTCCTGTAAAAGCTCGTCGCGGTCAATTCTTCTAATAAGACTGCGAGCATTTTTGTGCGTAGTGATATAAGTCGGATCCTCGGAAAGAATGTAACCGACAATCTGATTTACAGGATTGTAGCCCTTTTCAGTAAGTGCCTCATATACCTGGGAAAGAACCTCCTTCATATCCTCGGGAGTTTCTGCCTTAAGTCTGAATTGAATTGTCTGGTCGCTCATAACGTTTCCTCCGTTCAACTAAAAAAATGGAATATGGTTTATTATATCCTATTTTTAACAATAAAACAATGGTATTTTAGATTTTTTTATAAAGTTTTTATTCACTTTTTATTTTTTTGTTCTTTTCTTTTACCTCTTTTTCTCCGTTTTTCAACGAAAAACCCATTGAAAGACTTTGAGTGGGACAGTTTTTTACACAAAGACCGCAACGTATACACTCTGCAGAATCAGGCTCCGAAAGAACGCTGACATTCATTTTACACGCATTTTCGCACTTTTTGCAGCCAATACACCTCTGCTCATCGTTCCTGATTCGAAGCACGGAAATTCGGTTGAAAAAGGAGTAAATTGCACCCAAGGGACAGATGTACTTACAGAAGGGTCGGTAGATTATAATTGACAGAATAACCGTTACCGCAAGAATAACGCCTTTATAAGCATACAAAAAGCCTACCGAATCCCTTATGCCCTCATTGACCGAAGCAAGAGGTATTCCGCCGAACAGCATTCCCGACGGACAGATATACTTGCAGAAATAGGGTGTACTTATGCCGTAATCATCGAGGAAGAACATCGGAAGTATTATAACAAACACGAGAAGAATCACATACTTTAAGTAACGCAACAGCTTATCTCCTTTAAATGTGCTGATTTTTTTGAAAAAAGGTATTTTGTGAAGCAGATCCTGGATAAGACCGAAGGGACACAGCCAGCCGCAGACAAATCTGCCGAAAAGTGCACCTATAAAAATCAGAACGCCCGAAACATAAAGCGTTATTTTGTGCTCTGAGCCTATTACAGCCTGTAAAGCTCCCACGGGACAAGCACCGAGAGCGCCCGGACATGAATAACAGTTAAGTCCGGGAAGACAGAACCTTTTAGATGTGCCCATATATATTTTACCCTGAACAAAGCCCGTCGCAAAGCTGTTTGTCAGCACGGTCCATATAGTCTGTACTAATATTCTTACCTTGTCCGTCTTTAAAAATCTTCGTTTCTTATCCAATCCCTATACACTCCAGACAAATTCTGATTGCTTTTGAAAATACCGTTTCAACCTCACCGCGGTAATAACCAAAAAAGGCCATAACAAGCCCGATTAAAGCTGTAACCATACCTGCTTTTTCAGGTATACGTTTTTTCATATGCTTCACCCCGGAATTTTAATTTAATTCTGTTTAAGCGTTTACTTTTTGATTTATATTTGTTACAATGCTGTTTAGTTGTGATAAAAAGGATGTGAAAAAATGAAGCTTAAGGAAAAAAGCAAAACGCTGAAAAGAGCAGCTTATGTTGCCTTCCCCCACTCTGTTCCCATTCTTGCAGGCTACGGCTTTCTCGGCCTTGCCTACGGTATCCTTATGAGTGTCAGCGGCTTTTCACCCTTTTTCACCTTTATGATGAGTCTCATTGTTTTCGGAGGCTCAACACAGATTGTTGCCGTTGAGCTTCTTACCGCTGCCTTTGCTCCCCTGCACTCCTTTATTATTACCTTTGTGCTTTGTGCAAGACATATTTTCTACGGAATTTCAATGCTCGAAAAATATAAAGGCCTCGGCTTAAAAAAGCTTTATATGATTTACGGAATGGTTGACGAAACCTTTTCCATAAACTATTCGGCTAACCCGCCCGACAATGTTGACCGCGGTTGGTTTATGTTTTTCATTACCGCCTTTAATCATATTTATTGGATAATCGGTTCAACCGTCGGAGCACTTTTCGGTACAATGATTAACTTCAACACCGAGGGTATTGATTTTGTTATGACAAGTATGTTTACCGTAATTTTCATTGAGCAATGGAGAAAGGATAAATCTCATTTCAGCGCTCTTACCGGACTTGCAGTATGCGGTATTTGTCTTACCGTTTTCGGAAAGGATAATTTTATTATTCCCTCCATGGTCGCTATTCTTATCATACTGACAGTTGCCAAGCCTTATCTTGAAAAGAAAATGGAGGTGACCTATGATGAGCTTTAAGCATCAGCTGATTACCGTAGCTCTTATTATCCTCGCAACGGCAATTATGCGATTTCTCCCCTTTGTTCTTTTTCCGGATAACAAGCCTACACCAAGATTTATACATTATCTGGGAGTGGTACTTCCTGCTGCCGTTTTCGGTCTTCTGATGGTTTACGCCTTGAAGGGTGTGAATGTACTTGATGGAAGCCACGGAATTCCCGAACTCATCGGCATAGCGGTCACTGCAGGTGTGCATCTTTGGAAAAAGCAGATGCTCCTTTCAATTTCCGCCGGAACTATATGCTATATGCTGCTTGTTCAGTTTGTTTTTTAAATAATTGTATATTTTCACCCCGAAAATGTTTCGGGGTGTTTTTTTGTGTGCAAAATAAGAAGAGGTGATTATTTTGATAAATGTTATGCTTCGCGGACTTATAGTTTACATTACTGTTATTCTGTCCGTAAGGCTTATGGGTAAGCGGCAGATAGGAGAGCTGCAGCCCTCAGAGCTTGTTACAACCTTTCTTCTGTCAGAGGTGGCGTCTATGCCGCTGCAGAACAAGGATATCTCACTTTTTACCTGCCTTGTTCTTATCTTTATGATTGTTTCCCTTGAGGTGATTTTTTCTGTACTTGCCGTGAAATCTGCTCTTTTCAGAAAAATGATGCAAGGCACGGGAGCTCTTGTAATAAAGGACGGTAAGCTGCTGCAGAAAAAGCTGAGAGAAATCCGCTACAGCATCGACGACCTTATGGAAAGCCTGAGGCTCAAGGATGTTTTCGATATTTCTCAGGTAAAATACGCTTATGTTGAAACCAACGGTGCGCTGAGCGTTGAGCTAAAGGATAAATACCGCCCGGTTACTCCTGATGACCTTAAGCTGAATGCCGCCAACAAGCCGCTGACCTGTCTTGTAATAAGTGACGGCAGTATAATAGAAGAAAACCTTGAGCTTTGCGGTCTTACGCCACAAAAGCTTGAAAATACAGTAAAAAAGCAAGGCTATGATATAAAGGATATCTTTATCATGACCGCCGACAAAGGCGGCAGAACAAACATTATACCAAAGGAGAAAAAGCAATGAAGCGGTTATTGGTATGCTCTCTTCTGATAGCTCTTGCGGTTTCAATATGCATTTTCAGCAGCGTTACCGTGGAAAAGCACGCTGAAAGAATGCACGGAGAATTAGAAAAAGCGGGAGCTCTTATAGTAAACAGCCAAGTCGGTAAAGCGAAAGAAATGCTGAAAGAAACCGAAGAAATATGGAACAAAACAGAAACACTTTTCAGCTTTATAGTCGATGCTGATAAAATTGAAGAAATGAACGTAGGTTTTTCAATGATACTTTATCATCTCAACGACGACAACACAGAGCACGCACTTGAAAGGCTGAGAGAATGTGAGCTTCTGCTTGAGGAAATTGCCGAAAACGAAAAGCTCAACATAAAAAATATTATGTAATCAGATATTTATATAATAAATGTCGTTGCCTCTTGATTTGATGAATTTTATCAAATCCTCAAACTTAATCCATACAAAGGCTGTATTATCATTAGGATGAAAGCCGATATAGCCATCAACCTTTTTAAGCTCGCTATCGAGAACAACGTTTACATCAGCATCGTCATCGTTGAGGATACCGAAGGGTGAAACCTCACCGGGATTGAGACCGAGATGCTTCATAAGTCTTTCATCAGAGCCGAAGGAAAGCCTTGAGCAGCCGAGCTGTGTGCGTATATCCGCCTGGATGTCCGGATGCTTATCCTTAAGCATTGAAACAACATAATGGGTCTTTCCGTTGGCATTGCGAAGGAAGAGGTTTTTGCAGACCTCACCGTCGGTAAAAATGCCAAGCTTGTCCATATCCTCAATGGTAGTAACTGCTTCGTGGTGGATGACCTTATATTCAATTTTCAGCTCGTCAAGAGCCGCGTACACTTTTTCCTGCTGTGTCATGGTATATCAGTCCTTCTTCATAAAAGTAGATGTGTTTCCGTCCTCTGTATTAACAAGTGTGAGTACATTGTCACGCACGGAGAAACGATAGGTTGTTTTTATTGTTGCGCCGTAAATTGAATGATTTACGGTTACTTCGTCACCGTCAACAGTAAAGTTACCGGGCACGGTAGTTTTGATCGGCATATTGAGCACAGGAATAATAAAATCAACGTATTTCACATTTACTGTACCGTCTCGTAAAAACTCGTAGCCCATCATATTTGAGCTGTCAGTCCATGTGCCGTAAAGGGACTCAACCGAAGGAGAAATCACCGGATCGCCGGTCTCACCGTATACTCTTGTTAAAAGGACAGTTGTACCGATTTCATCGGTAAGGGTGAGATTATCGCCGTAAATGCTGAATGTGTAGCTTTTTGTAACGCTTGCATTCTGCTGATAATACTGAACCACAAGCGAGTCCTCCTGCTGAAGGTAGATACCCTCATTTGTTGTGCAGTTGGTTTTATCGGCATTACACAAAATAGCAGTAAGCTGTCCATTATTACCGAAGCTATAAGTTAATGTACCGTCGGAATTAGACCATTTTCCCACAAGAGCAATCGGAGTTGCTGTGGTTGTGGCAGGCGCAGTTGTAGTTGTAGTGGTAGTCTGTGAATTGCCGTCAACCCTTGTATAGGTTGAGGTTTCAAATTCCTCGATATTATACATTGACAGAGTTTTTCCGTCGATTTTTATGGTATATTTATTTTCAATGGTTGCGGTATAAATTGAAAATTTAATTGTAAGCTTATCTCCGTCAAGGATATAAACACCGTCAGCCTTTCCGTCAAGGGGAATATTAAAAGCGGAAAGGTTGACATAGGTCATCTTCACCGAGCCGTCAGAGAAGAATTCATACCCGCTCATTCCTGCGCTGTCCACCCATTTGCCAATAAGCTGACTTTTAAGGTCATTTACGGGAGAGGTTGTTGAAGTAGCCGTTGTTGACTGCACGGGAGCTGTTGTTGAAGGCACGGCTGTTGTGCTCTGCTGTATGAAAGCATCACTGCTGACAGGGATTGTTGTGGCTTCCTCACCGCTTCCACCGGTGAAGCTGACAACACCTACAACGGCAAGGCATACTGCAAGTACACCGCCGACAATACCTATAAGAATTTTATTTGACTGTGACATAAACATTCTCCTGTATAGTTTTAACGGAGCATTCATTAAGAATGCTCCGTCACAAATTATTTCATTAAATTACGCAGCAGTTGAATCTACGGGAGCTGATGAAGGCTCAGCAGGTACATAAGCCATGTAAACTGTCTGAGTACCGTCAGTAATGTCCGTAAGGGTAAGTGCGCTGTTAGCAACAGTAAACTTATATTCCTTAGTGATGGACTTAGAGTAGATTGTATAGGTAATCTTAACATTATAGCTGTCATCTTCAAGCTTTGTAATGCTGTAAGTACCAACTGTATCACCGGTATACTTGATGTTTACAATGGGAACAACAACATCAGCAAAGATAATCTTGCAGGAGCCGTCCTCATAGAATTCATATCCTGTTGTTCCGGTTGAATCTCTCCATGCACCGATGATAAGCTTATCGGGTGATTTACCGCCGCAAGCTGTAAATGCTGTGAGAATAACAAGAACGCTGAGAACTACAACAGCAATTTTCTTGAAATTTTTCATACCTTTAACTACCTCCTTCTTTCTTTATGTTATTCATTATAGCACGCTTTTTTTCATTTGTACAGTAAAATTATAATTTTTCTGTTTTATTTTTTTAAAGACTGTGTTAAAATCATATCAGCTAATAAATCAAATGAGGTTATAATATGATTGAACGAATTACGGAAGTACCCCTCTGGGATTACCTTAAGAAAGTGGAAAAGCCCATAGTGCTTTACGGTATGGGTAACGGTGCCGATATGATTATCGGGGTACTTGAAAAGCTCGGACTTTATCACAGCGACGTTTTCGCATCAGACGGTTTTGTAAGAGGACACTTTTTTCACGGCAGAAAGGTTCTCACATTTGACGAAATTAAAGCAAAATACGATGACTTTATAATTCTTATGACATTTGCCGTTCACGACAAAGAAACGCTTCAGAAGGTCAGAATTTTAAGTGAGAACTACGAATTGTACTCCCCTACCGTGCCAATTGCAGGAAAAGAGCTTTTTACATATGATTTTGTAAAGGAAAACGATGAGCTTTTCGAGCAGGCTTACAATCTTCTTGCCGATGACAAATCAAAAGACACCTTTCTCGATGTGCTGAATTTCAAAATCAGCGGAAAGGTAAAATATCTTTTTGACTGCGAATATGAAAAAGAACTGCTCTACAAGGATATCATTCATCTCGGCAAAGACGAAACCATAGTTGATCTCGGCGCCTATGACGGTGACACAATAAGAGAGTTTATGACAGCCACCAACGTACAGTACAAAAAAATAATCGCCTTTGAACCTGACGAAAAGAACTTCCGCAAGCTCACGGCAAAAACCGAGGCTATGGAAAGCATTGAAAGATACAACCTCGGCGCATGGGATAAAAAAGAGACCCTTTATTTTCAGAAGAAAAAGGGAAGAAACTCCCACCAGGCTGATGACGGTATTCCCGTAGATTTTGACAGCGTTGACAACATTGTAAAGGAAAATGTCACCTTCCTGAAAATGGATATTGAAGGTGCAGAGCTTAAGGCTCTTGAGGGAGCAAAGAAAACTATCACAAGAGATAAGCCGAAGCTTTACGTCTGTGCTTATCACCGTAACGAGGATATGTTCGCTCTGCCATTAAAAATTAAGGAGCTTTGCCCTGAATATAAGATATATTTCAGGCATCATCCGTATGTACCGGCATGGGAATCTAATTTTTATGCTGTACTGTAATCTGTCAACCACAGGTTAAAGACACAGGTAGTTAAAAATTCTTTACACTCTGTTTTTTATAGACAAAAACACCGCTTTGTTTGCCAAAGCGGTGTGATTTTTTTGTTTTGCCCTCGGCGGGCAGCCATTCTTTCTTGTAAGAAAGAATCAAAGAACTTTGCTTGTTTTACGCTTAATAGCCGTAGGAGCTCATATAGCTCTGATACTGAGTGTAAAGATTCTTTGCAGTCTCTTCCATCTTAGCATCAATATCAGCGCTCATAGCCTCGTCAAGCTCACTTGCCTTAACGTTTTCGCCTGAAACAAGCTCTTCTGTGAACTCATTGTACTTCTCAGCAGCAAGGTCATTTCTGATTGTGTCTGACCAGGTTGTTGTTTCGGTCTGAATGAAGTACATAATGTGATAACCGTAGGTTGTTTCAACGATACCTACATCGCCTGCTTTTCTTGTTTCGTCAAGGGCCCAACCTTCAAACTCAGGAACCATCTTACCAATAGTTACGCCCTCATAGATACCGCCGTCTGCAGCGTTACCGTCTGCTGAGTGGAGCATTGCAAGCTTTGCAAAAGCGTCCTCTGTCTTGTCACCTTCAAGGTAGCTTGTAAGAACTTCAATAGCCTTATTGTAGCTTTCTGCATCTGTGATGGGATCCTTAACTGCGTTTACAACAGTTGCCTCGTACTTGCTTGCATCAAATTCCTTAACTTCAACTTCCTTCTTTGCGTCGCCGTCAGTTACAGTTTCATCAGCCTCAGGGAACTTAATAAGAATATGTCTTACATCATAGGTCTTTTCGTCTGCAGCCTTATGAAGAGGAGCAACCATATAGTAAACAGTGCTTGTGCTGTCACCAGCTGCAACATAGGTTTCGCCTGCCTTTGCAGTCTTCACCCATGAAAGAAGGTCATCGTCCATTGAATAGGTTGAAAGAGCTGCGTCTGCTGAAAGGGTAAGGCTGTCATCTGTAAGGAAGTTTGCTGCATTCTCTTCACCTGCAAGCTCTGCATATTCCTTAGCAAGAGTCTTGAAGGATTCTTCATCTGTAATCTTTGAAGCAAAGGTTTCAGCCTTTGACTTTGCTGCTGCAATTTCTGCATCTGTGGGTGTTGCTCCCTCTTCTGCTGTTTCAACTGAGAAGGTGTAGCTTCTTACTGATACCTGGCCGTAGGTTTCGATACCCTTGTTAAATGCATCGTCAACTTCCTTTTCGGTGTAAGCGGCTGCAAATTCATCCTGCTTAACCTCCATAACCTTCTGAGCAAGAGTCTGCTCCTCCATAATCTTACGGAAAAGCTTCTCTGTCATACCCTTACCGTAGGAAAGTCGGAGATATGCGCCTACGGAATACTTTGAACCGTCCTGATTTACGCAGTTCTCTTCGATTGTTGCGTAAGTTTCGTCAATCTTTGCATAGTCAGCGTCATCAAGCTCAATGCCGTTTTCCTTTGCAAAAGCAACACAAGCCTTGACGTACTTCATTGACTCGATAGCCTGATGGCTGAAGTAATCTGCAAAAGTGGGTTCTTCAATGCCTTCAATTTCACCGCTGAACTTCTGCTCTGCAGGCATCTTAGTATAATCATAGCCTGTATACATTGCGCCCATACCTGAGCCGTAATACATATCATACTGAGCAGAGGTTGAAGCGAACTGCTGAAGGTTTGAGCTGTAATAATAAGCATATTCATACTTATCAATTTCAGTATCGCCGATAGTCATAATAACCTTGTTTCTTTCGAATACGCCCTTGTTGTTAACAATACCGCCTGCGATTGCACCTACGATTGCAACGACAAGAAGAATTGCGATTGTTGAAACAATAGTCTTCTGTGTCTTGTCAGACATATGCTTTTTAGAGTTTCTCTTTGCTGCCTTTGCGATACGCTGTTTTCTCTCCTCGCGATAAAGCTCTGCAGCGGTTTTTTCCTGTTTTGCCATTTGGAATTCATCCTTTACTTATTTTTTTGAAAGATCAAGACAGCTGATTGTCCGCCATCTTAATCTGCGTACCCGAACATTTTACACTATAATAACAAAAAAAGCAAGGGATTTTAACCCAAAAGAAAATATAAATCATTTTATAGTGATAGGTATAATCCGATAATGTTCAAGGGGTTCATGACCGTAGGGTGACGAGTATAATCCGAACACGCCTTAAAGCGTGAATTTTCACCAACTCTTCGTTTAAATAGTCGCAGCCCTAAGTTTAAAAATGTTTATCTAAATATAGTTTAACTTTTTTCAAAAAGTAACAAAAAATTTTTCCGTTTTCCTCTGTTGTCCTTTTTTCTGTACATTAATACAAGCCCACGCTCCGAAATATTGACAAGCTTAAAAATAGCTCCTAAAATATTCATAGAACAAATGTTCGCCTCGTTAAATCAAAAGTCCACATTCACGTAACATTCAACAAACCCAAGGAGGATAATAAATGAATTCAGATAACAGCTTTACCCTTCAGGAAAAGAACGATGCGAAAGAATCCTTCGCTCTCTGGCAAACCAAAACAAACGAATCTATCGACCAATACACCTTACGCAAACGCAAAAACGAGCTGTATGCCCTTGTAAGAAAAGTAATCAAAAATGAACTTGATCCCCGTCAACAGGAAATCATCAGGCTCCGCTGGTACGAGAACAAAAGCCTTTCCGAGGTTGCCGGTATTCTGGGCATTGATAAATCCGCTGTTTACCGTGCCGATAAAAAAATCAACGATATTATTTACGATAAGCTGAAATACGCTCTTGAATACCGCTTCGGCAAGGAATTTTCCGAAACCGCTCCCCTTGTTATAAAGGACAACCTAACTGCCTGCTGTCCTGTAGACGGAAAAAGCATTTCCGAACGTTTACGCTCTCTGCGTTTAAGGCAGAGCCTGGAAATTGAAGATATTTTTGAAGCAACGGGCATACCTAAAAGCCGGATTAAGCTTATTGAGGTAAGAGGTGAACAAGTTACCGCCGACGAACTTTCTCGACTTACTAAGCTTCTGTGTACAACAAGTGACTACATCATTTTTGGCACAAGGGATTACGCAAAGGGAAGGAGTGATACCGTATGATGAGCATTGAAGAGCTTTACACACAATACGAGCATTCCATTACAAAGCAGAAAAAAGCCATAGAAGAAAACCGCCTTAAGCTTCACGAGGCACACCGCAAGCACAACCTCGGCGAGGTTGCAAGACTCAATAGACTTTTACATGTGCTTTATGAAGAAAAGCTTGAAATGGAGGGTGCCGCAGTAAGCTTAAGGGAGTATATTGCGTGAGGGATAAATAAACAGTAGTCAGCAGTCAGAAAACGCCTTGCGGCGTTAAAATTAATAACAATCGAGTAGGCGAAATATTAATCGCCCTCTCACACCACCCTGCGTGCCGTTCGGCACAGGGCGGTTCAACTCAAAATTAAATATGTGCTACCTTTAGGTAATAATCGTAAATACTGACTAAGCCTCGCTTGGTCAGTATTTCTTTTGAAACTGCTCTTTTAATAACAGACTTTTGTGCTACAAATTGATAGTGGTTTCCCCAATTTGCAACCTTGTGTGCTATCCATTCAGGTACTCCGAGTTTCAGTAATCCCCATAGTCTTTTCTTAGGCACCTTCCACTGTTTCCAAATTATCACCCTTATCATTGTTCTCAAATGTTCGTCTATGCTTTTAAGTCTCTGCTTCATTGAGCCTATTTTGAAATAGTTTATCCAACCTCTCGTTACCTCATTTATCTTCTTAATACGATATGTGAGGTCTATACTCCAACTTCTTTTGCACAGTTGTTTGAGTTTCCTTTTAAATTTCTCAACAGAGCTTTCGTGCGGTCTTGCTTTCCATTCGGTTTTGTCTTTCCAAAAACCAAATCCAAGATATTTGAGCTTGCTCGGTGGGGTTATCTTTGTTTTTGTTGCATTCACCTTTAATCCGAGTTTTCTTTCTATCCATCTTGTTATGGAATACATTACCCTTGTTGCCGCTGCTTTGCTTTTCAACACGATTACTACATCATCTGCATATCGTGTAAATCGCTGACCTCGGCTTTCAAGCTCTTTGTCAAGTTCATTCAGCATTATGTTGCTGAGTAAGGGTGACAAGTTTCCACCTTGGGGTGTGCCTATATCTGTTGCTTCGTATATGCCTTTGTTCATAACTCCCGCTTTAAGATACTTTCTGATTAAACTTTCCGTATCTCCGTCGTGTATTACTCTTCCGACATAACTCATCAACTTATCTTGCGGTACATTGTCAAAGAATTTCTCAAGGTCAATATCAACTATCCACACATATCCGTCATTGAAATATTCAAGCAGTTTTACTATCGCCTGCTCACATCTTCTGTTCGGTCGAAAACCATAGCTGTTTTCGCTGAACATCGGGTCAAATATAGGTGTTAATACTTGTACTATTGCTTGTTCGATTACTCTGTCTATTACCGTGGGGATACCGAGTTTTCTTACTCCACCGTTCGGTTTGGGTATTTCTACTCTCAATACGGGTTGCGGTTTGTACTTCCTTTCTCGGATTTGTTCCTTGATACTGTTCCAATTTTCTTTCATATATTCTTCGAGTTCTTGGGTTGTGACTCCGTCTATCCCACTTGCCCCTTTATTTGAATATACTTTCTTTTGGGCAAGTCTGATATTTTCCTCACTCAGTATCTTTTCAAGCATTTCTGACATATTCCGTCTCTTCTCCTTTCCGCTTTCAAACAGATTTTTCCTATGTGTTGATGTTTCCTCTCAAATACGCTTCGATTTCACATCTTGTCAGAATTATTGTTTGAAACATACATTTCAATTTGACGCTTTGAATTGTTCGGTCCTTCCCGATTTCTCGGTACTATGACCTCTGCTGACTTCTCATAGTTCGTTGTTACTACAGATTTCTCTGTCTATGAGACCTCACGGGATAAACCTGTGCTCTTTCCTCGTCTACCTGCCTGATTTACATATTAAGGTTACGGTTACCTTTTGGACTTCGTTGCTTGTGGCCAACTTATCCGCTCAATATGCCTTAGTATCAGGTTTCTGTCCGTCAGGCTACGATTTTGCTATTGCTTCTTCTCTCCCACACCTCACGATGTGAAACTTGCAAGTCGCTTTTGAGTTCGTCGGTAACTACGCCTCGGTGGACTTTCACCACAGAGCATTGATATGCCCGTCATACCACAAAAATACCGCCTTGGATTTACCAAAGCGGTATTTGTTGTTTTTCATCACTCGTCGCGGAGTGTTCTTTCTTATAAAAAAGAACCAAAGAGCTTTTCGTTTTTATGATTCAGGAAATTCGTACCAATACTCCCTGCGCTTTTTTGTTACCGCCTTTTTTACACCAAAGCCTATTGCAATTGCAGCAACAACACCGAAGCCTACATAAATATGGGTATTATCGGTGCCGTATATTCTGATTTCATTCCATAAATCAGAAAACATCAGCAACGTTTCCTGGGGAAGGTTGTGGAAATATTCCACGTCGGGCATTTCATCCTCTGCAGGATAAAGATACTTATTCTCCTTCATTTCGGCATAATCGGGATGCTCAAGTACACCCGTATTGGGTGTCGCATATCCGATGTAAAAGGCGTTACTCATTGCAATTTCCGGATCAAGCAGAAAGTTAATGTACTTAAGTGCAGCATCGTAATTCTGAGCGCACTTCGGAATGCAGATAGAGTCAACAAAAATATTTACGCCTTCCTTCGGATAAACGAAGTCAAGGTCGGGATTAACCTGCTGCATAAGCACAAAGTCACCGACATAATAAGGCACCATTGCAGCCTCGCCGCTTTCCATTTTGTTGAAAATCTCATCCATTACATAGCCCTGCAACAGTGGCTTCTGCTCAACAAGGAGCTGTGCAACATCAGAAAGTTCTTTTTCATCGGTAGAGTTAAGAGAATAACCGAGAATCTTCTGTGCCACAGCAAAGGCATCACGGGGATTATCAATCATAAGGATTTTGCCCGCATAACGCTCATCCCACAGAGCATTCCAGCTTGTCGGTCTTTCCTCAACCATTTTCGTATTATATATAAGTCCAACCATGCCTACATTGTAGGGCACGGAGTACTCATTATTGGGATCAAAGTACATATTCTTATATTCTTCGGCAATGTACCTGTAGTTTGGCAGAGCATTCACATCAATCTTTTTAAGCATATTCTCTGCTATCATCCTTTCAATCATATAATCAGAAGGAATGATAATGTCATAGCTTGCACCGCCGTTTTTGATTTTCGGATACATATCCTCATTGCTTTCGTAGGTAACGTAATTAACCTTGATACCCGTAACCTTTTCAAACTCACTGTTTACATCAAGCATTCCGTCCTCGTAGGTATCGGATATATATTCACCCCAGTTGAAAACATTGATAGTAGTACCCTCACTGCCCTTATAAAACTCCTCATTTTCATAAGCAGAGGCACCGAAAGCCGTAAGCATAAGCAAAACAGTCATAACCATAAGAAAAAAGAGTTTTTTCATCCTTGTGCCCCCTTTCCCTTGTTAAGCTTGTTACTCATTTTCTTTTCACCGTAAATCTGTGACACATTAAGAAGCACAAGCAGAAGAAGGATTGCAACAAAGATTATTGTTGAAAGAGCATACATATCCGGAGTAACTCTTTTCTTTGTCATTGAGAAAATTCTGATAGGCAGAGTTTCAAAGGAGGGACCCTGTGTGAAATAGCTGATAACAAAGTCATCGAGCGACAGAGTAAAGCTCATCATAAGTCCTGAAAAAATACCCGTTGAAATTGAAGGTAATACAACCTTGAAAAAGCTCTGCACGGGAGTGCACCCAAGATCCATCGCTGCCTCAGGAAGAAATTTATCAAGCTGACGGAGCTTCGGAAGCACCGAAAGAATTACATAAGGCAGGTTAAAAGTGATATGGGCAATAAGCATCGTACCAAAGCCCAAGGCATCGTTTTTTCCGATGAGCTTTGAACAGAAAATAAACAGAAGCATCATTGAGATACCTGTTACAATTTCAGGATTCATCATGGGAATATTTGTAACTCCCATAGTAAGCTTTTTTATATGCTTGTTTTTAAATATGTTTATACCTACAGCAGCCGCTGTACCCATAACCGTTGCAACAAAAGAGGATGAAACGGCAAGAATAAGCGTATTACGGAAAGCCTTCATTGTTGCTTCATCGTTTAAAAGAGCCTCATACCAGCGAAGAGAAAAGCCGGTAAAAACACCTGTACTTGCACTTGAGTTGAAGGAGAAGAAAATCATTACAACAATAGGTGCATACAGGAACAGCATCATAAGGGCAACATAGAGCTTTGATGAAAGAGGCATTTTTCTTTTCATATCAGTACACCTCCGTCATCATCGTCACCGGTGAAGCGGTTCATAACCATCATACAGATAATGATAAGCACCATCAGTACAAGAGAAAGCGCCGCCCCGAGGTTATAGTTGTTGGCAGACTTGAACTGCATTTCAATGACGTCACCGATAAGTGAGAAGGTATTTCCACCGAGCTTCTTTGAAATATAGAATGTAGAAACTGAGGGTACAAAAACCATTGTAAAGCCCGAAGCTATACCGGGAAGAGTAAGGGGAAGGATAATATCCTTAAAGGTGACAATCTTATTTGCACCAAGATCCCCTGCCGCCTCAATCAGGTTCATATCCATCTTTGACATTATTGAATAAAGGGGCAGAATCATATAGGGTATGTAGTTGTAAACCATACCCAGAACAACGGCCCCCTGCGTATTTATCATATGAAGATTAGGCAGATTAAAATAAGTAAGAACAGAATTGATAATACCTGTATCCTGCATAAGAATCATCATTGAGTAGGTTCTTATAAGAAGGTTCATCCACATAGGAAGCATTACAAGAATCATCATCGTACGCTGAACGTTTGCCGTTGTCCTTGCCATTATATAAGCAAGAGGATAAGCAATAACAAGGCTTATAACCGTTGCGATAAAGCCGAGCCATATTGAGTTAAGCATAACGTCCTTATACTTACCGATATCCGAAATGTACTGAAGGGTAAAACTACCGTCAGCGTCGGTTACCGAATAAATGAGCACGAATATAAGGGGAACTATAATGAAAATTGCCGCCCACACAAGATAAGGCGCCGCTGTGAGCTTTTTCATAAGGGAGCTTTTCTTCATTTATCACTCCTCCTCTTCGGTAACGTCGGAAAGATGCTCAATTTCATCACTGAAGGAGCTGTAGTCGCCGAACATACCGGAATACTCACTCTTTTTCATAACGTGGATTGCATCAGGCTCGATTACAATACCGATTTTGGTTCCTACGGGATAGTAATCCGTAGTCTGAATCATCCACTTGAAATTATCAATATCAACAATCATTTCAAAGTGCACGCCCTTGAAGGTGTTTGAGGTTATCACACCGCTGATTGTACCTTCGCCGTAAGGTACAACATCAACATCCTCCGGACGGACAACTATATCTACGCTTTCGTTAACAGCAAAGCCCTTATCAAGGCACTGGAAAACAGCACCGGAAAACTTAGCTTTAAAGTCATCAAGCATAACACCGTCAAGAATGTTACTTTCACCGATGAAATCAGCAACGAAAGCATTCTTAGGCTCGTTATAAATATCAATGGGAGAGCCGATCTGCTGAATTTTGCCGTCATTCATAACTACAACGGTGTCGCTCATGGAAAGAGCCTCCTGCTGATCGTGGGTAACGTAAATAAAAGTAATTCCCATTCTCTTCTGAATGCTTTTAAGCTCAACCTGCATATCCTTACGAAGCTTAAGGTCCAGAGCACCCAAAGGCTCATCAAGAAGAAGAACTCTGGGCTCAACTGCAAGAGCTCTTGCAATGGCAACACGCTGCTGCTGACCACCTGAAAGGGAAGCAATATTTCGCTTCTGGAAGCCTCTTAAGTTAACAAGCTCAAGCATTTCCTTTACTTTTTTACTTATATCCTTTTCCTTCATCTTTTTTACACGAAGGCCGAAGGCAATATTGTCATATACATTAAGGTGAGGAAAAAGAGCGTACCTCTGGAAAATGGTATTGACCTGCCTTTTATGAGGAGGAAGATTATTTATATCCTTACCCTCAAAAATAACCTGACCGTTGTCAGCTTCAAGAAAGCCTGCAATAATGCGCAATGTTGTTGTTTTACCGCAGCCTGACGGACCGAGGAAGGTCATAAACTCCTTATCCTTGATACTCAGGTTGATATTATCGAGAATTACTTCATCATCGTACCTTTTTGAAATGTTCTGCAGCTCAATGATTACACCGTTTCCCATATATAAACCCCTTTCCCTGCATGATTTTTAACCGATCATGCTCGCTCGAATATAGAATCAAAGGAAAACCCGGCCCTTGAAAGCCTTCGTCCCCTTGTACTTTGTACAACAAAATATAGAACAATTTTCTGCAAATGTCAACAGTTTTTTTGCATTTTTCGTTAAAATTCGCACAAGAAAACGGCAGGTTTATCGGAAATCTTTCATTCCCTTTGTTTTCCGCCGTTTTTCTCTGTTATTCTCAAAAAAAGTTTTTTTGTATTTTATTTGCACTCAAAAAATCTCTCGGCTTTTTCCTCAAGATATCTTCTGAGCATATCCAGGCCCTCATCGGTTGCTTCAAAAATATTGATTTCGACCTCATCCTCGTTCTGATTTTCAAAGCAAGACATTCCGTAATAAACCGCCGCCTTAACAAATTCTGTATCCTCATCATTCTTTTCAATCCAGATACGGTAGTTAAAAATCGGTTGACCGATAGCACCCCTGAGCGGATCGGTACCGAGGGAAGCGGTATAAATATTATAGCTGCCGCCTATTCTTGAACCGCCTATAAGCCAGGATAAAAGCGGTACAACAATTTCTCTGTTTTCCATTTTATTCTTCCTTTTCTGTTTTATTGTCTGTAATTATAACAAAATACTATGCTTTTGTAAATACTAAAGCGTCATTAAATCGTTGGCAAGCTCTGCCATAGAACGATTATAGTGTGACCTTACAAAGCTGACCGGCAAAAGAAACAGACACCCGACAAACCAGCCTGCAAACGAAAGTCTTTTTTTAAGCACCGTCATTTTTTTATCCTTTATAAGCTTATAAGAAAAAGCAAAAAGCTGACGGAAGGAAAAATATTTATCTGAAACAAAAAAGTATCTTGCAAGAAAGAAAAATCCGTTGAGCCTTATAAAAAAAATAATTCCGTCAACAAAAAGAACAACAGCCGCCGATAAAAGCACTCTGAAAGCCTCAACAGAAAGACCGAACCTTTCTGCTGCGAAAGCCGCAAATAAAGAAACCGACAGAAAGGGAGCAAAGCAAACAATAAAAACCGTAAGCTTTCTTAAATAAAGGTTAATGTAAAATCCTACAAGAGAAAGGGCTTTTTTCGGTCTGAAATAAAAAAATACATCTCTGCCCTTTGAATCGAAACCTTGAGCTCTTCTCAAATAGAAACGGTCGGTACCGCTTCTGAAAGCACACAGTAAAAACAGAATCAGCACAGCTGCCTCTCCCTTCGGTCTTTTTCTAATGAAGTATTGACTTCGGCGACAGGGATTAAACTTAACACAAACAAAAACCATCCGCCTGAGCAGATGGTTTTAACTGTAATATTACAATGACACCTCAACATCAAAGCTGTAATTGTATCTTGTGCCCGTTGAGTTATTGAGAACACCTTCCGGAATAGTAAAGGAAACTGTTCCGCCGTAATCAAGAACCTCAAAATCGGTAAGGTCAATATAAATATATTGGAAGCCGTCACCGTTTGTGCTTGAAGAAATCTGCATAAGAGCAGGCTTTGAAGCCTCAATACCGTCAATATAAATAGGAATCCTCTTGCTGGTTGACTTGATTTTTGAGCCCCAGCCGTCCGAATCTATGCTTGCACAGATTTTTCCGTCGTTAACATAAGTATCATTGATGATAACATCAACACCTACCGGCTGAGCCTTTGTGGTTGTAGGCTTGGTAGTAGTTGTTGTTGCAGCCGTAACTCTTGAGGTGTTGGGCCTTGTTGTAGTACTTACCTGCTTCCATGTAGTAGAGGGAGCATTTGAAACATTAGCCGTAACCGACGGAGAAAGCATCGCAGAGTTTGTTGTATAGGTAATGTTGTTGTAGTTATTGGTAGTAACCGCCAACGCATTCTTTGTTGTACCTGTAACCGGCGTCGGTGTAAATCTGGTTGTACTGTACCAGGGTGCTGTTTTACCCTGATTTGTTGTAAGTATATAGGTCGCACCCGTAGCCGAATTTAAAGGGCTTGAAACAGATGAAATCTGACCTTCTCCGGTTGTTGATGATGAAGGCATATATGCAGTGTACAAGGGGTCTACGGTTGTTCCGTCGTCCGGCTTATCGTCACTGCAGGCCGCAAAAAGCACTACTATTGCAGTGAGAACAAGAACAAAAGCAATTATTTTGCGCAACAGAACCGCCTCCTTTTTAATTATTTTTAAAATACCGAATTATTATACAACAGCAAAGCAAACATGTCAAATGATTTTTGCTTAATTTACAAATAATTGAAAATTACCTTTTATGTATTCTGCGCTCTCAAGCTTAATCTTGGTTAAAACTTCGTTTTCATCAATAAAAGCCTGCATTTTTTCAATTTCAGACTCATTATAGGACACGGTTTCATCATCGTTGTCAAACATTTTTCTTATTTTCTCAATCTTTTCGGCAAACTCCTTCATACCGATAAATTCGAGAGCCTTGGTTATTTCCATACGGAGAATATCCCCGTTTTCACGGAAGAACTCACCGATACTGTTATCCTGAACGAAAACATCAAGGATGTAAATATATCGCTTTGCTTCGCTTAAAAGAGCAAACTCCTTTTCCATATCCTCCTGCTTCTGAAGGAAGAGCTGATATGAAAGCGCTGTGCCTTCAAGAGTTTCGCTGTTGTCGCTTTCAAGAATTGCTTTTTCGGTAAGAGGGACAAACCTTTCCTTAAGTGCAGTAAGGCGTTTGATTTCCGCCTCCTGATTTTTATAAGAGGTTCTGTATGACTTATAGGATTTACCTGCAAAATAAAAAATAACCGAGGCAATTATGCAAACAACCACAAATATAACTGCAAGATACCAATACTGCTTAAACCATTCTGCCATTATTATTCCTCCTGCAATACCTTATAGATATCACCTTTTTTTATTCCTGTTTCCTTCGCCGCCTGCTTGGCTGCCATGCTTACACTCATACCCTCATTGAGATAGTGCTTTGCAAGGCTTATTGCATCGTCAAGGGTAACCTCATCGTTAGTCTCCTGCTTACCTTCAATAACAAGAACAAATTCACCGCGGGGACTTTCACTTTCATATTTTGCAATAGCCTCTGAAAGTGTAGTCCTGATTACCTCCTCATGGATTTTTGTAATCTCCCTTACAAGAGCAATTCTTCTGTCACCGAGAGTCTTATAAAAATCCTTTAAGGTTGCAAGAAGCTTGTGGGGCGCCTCATAAAAAACAAGTGTTCGTTTTTCATCCTTTATATCATTAAGATGCTCACGGCGGCTTGCTTTGTTCATACTGAGAAAGCCCTCAAAGGTAAATCTGCTGACAGGCAGACCCGAAAGTGCTATAGCCGCAACAAAAGCAGACGGACCGGGTACGGCATTAACCGTTACTCCCCTCTCGTGACAAAGGGCTACAAGATCCTCACCGGGATCAGAAACAGCAGGCATACCGGCATCCGTTACAAGGGCACAGCTTTCGCCACCGAGTATTCTTGAAACTATAAGCTCACCCTTTTCCTTACGGTTGTGCTCGAAATAACTGATAAGAGGCTTTTTAATTTCAAAGTGATTGAGCAGCTTAAGGCTGACTCTTGTATCCTCAGCGGCAATAAAATCCACCGAAGCGAGAGTTTCAACCGCTCTTGGCGACATATCTCCGAGGTTACCTATCGGCGTACCTACAACATATAAAATTCCTGCCATGATTTATCCTTTCTGTTGCGCAAATTACAAATAAACAAAATAACGCAGAAAAAAACATTCTTCATTTTGCTTTACGGATTCTGCTTTCGGCGTAAAATCCGTTGTTATTGGTGACCGTCCATATAGTCACCGAACATACTCCTGAATTCAGGGGTAGGGTTACCCTTTTCATCCTTCATTATAAG
Source organism: Clostridia bacterium (assembly GCA_017473435.1). GTDB lineage: Bacteria > Bacillota > Clostridia > Oscillospirales > Acutalibacteraceae > UBA6857. The sequence goes on from JAFULG010000001.1 coordinate 57,362, forward strand.
GTTATTCATTACCGTTACACCGCTTTTTCCTCCGCGCTTTCCCTCCACAAGAACAAGCCAGGGTGCCTTACCCTCTCGTTCTGCAACAAAACGGATTTTTTTACATTCAAGACCGAAGCTGCGAAGAGAAACAATTATATCACAAAGTCTTTCAGGACGGTGACACATACAGAATCTGCCACCGTATTTGAGAAGCTGCGACGCCGCTTTTGTTGCATCGTCAACGGTACAGGTTACCTCGTGGCGTGCTATTCTCTCTGCCTGACTGATGCTTTCTATTCCTGTTCCCACAGGCTTATACGGCGGATTCATCGTAACAAGGTCAAATGTACCGGCAGGAAGAAAATCCTTTATGCTGCGAAGATCACAGTTATGGGGTTCTATTCTGCCTATAATATTGTTATGCTCAAGGGATTTTTCAAGCTGCGAAATTGCTTTCGGCTGAATATCTACAGCGTGAATTTCCTTGGTTTCACCCTTGCACCATATGAGAGGAATTATACCGCAGCCGGTGCCCATATCACAGGCAACATCTTTTCTTCTGATTGATGCGAAGTTTGCAAGTAAAATTGCATCCGTACCGAAGGTATGACTCGGAGATACAACTATTTCCATATTATTACCAAGAGGTTCAATTTTTTCGTCCGGCATAAGGTTTATCACGGGTAATCCTCCCTTTGTGTATACATAAAGTTAATATACCATAAATCTTAAAAAAAGTAAAGCAATAAAGAACAACAAAAACTGTAGCTTTAAAGAACAACAAAACTGTAGCTTTTAGTTATGTTCTGTCGGATTTTGTCAGGCATTGCGAGTGAATATATTTCACGTTATGTTATTATGTCGAAAGAGATAATATTTTGAAGTTTTTTATCGAAATTGTCAACGAACCCTCTAAATATCAAGGTTTTTTTGAAATATTTTTAATTTTCTACACAAAACTACTTGATTTTTCTCTCGCTTAATGCTATTATTCGTACGTGAAATATTTACACATCGAAAGGAGTAACAATACAATGAACAAGCAAAAAAGAATTATCATAACTCAGGACGGAAGTGAATTCACGAGCCACTGCGCCAGCTTTCTTTCTTCAAGTGGATTCAGCGTAAAATGTGTACCCAAGGACGGAAGCGTTGTGCTTGATGAAATCAAAAAGGAAAACCCCGACGTTGTACTTATGGATGTATTTATGACCCGACTTGATGCTTTAGGTGTCCTTATGAAGCTGAAGGAGCAGAATACCGATAAGCGACCTGCCATCGCGCTGATGTCATCGGTAGATAACCCTAATTTTGAGCAGGAGCTTCTCAGTGAGGGCGCTGACTACTACTTCATCAGACCCTTTGAGTTTAACGTTCTTGCAAATATGATTAACAAGCTTTGTGCCTGGAACGAAAACAAAAGCGAAAAACCCGTTTCCGGAGGCGAAGATCAGCTTGAAAAGGTTATTTCATCAATTATGCGACAGATTGGGGTACCTGCACATATAAAGGGTTATGAATACTTAAGACAGGCAATTATACTTACCGTCAAGGAGCCTGAGCTTATGCACGCTGTTACGAAATCACTCTACCCTACTGTAGCTAAAACCAATTCTACAACCTCGTCAAGGGTTGAGAGAGCTATAAGACATGCCATTGAGGTTGCCTGGGACAGAGGAGACGTTGATGTGCTTGCTTCCTATTTCGGATACACCATACAGAATTCAAGAGGAAAGCCGACAAATTCGGAGTTCATTGCAATGATAAGTGACAAATTGAGGTTAGACCTGAAAGCAGGTTAAAACAAGCAAAGTTCTTTG
>JAFULG010000022.1 GCA_017473435.1 Clostridia bacterium
GCCGAAATCTTCAACAAGATAACCTGCCTTTGAAAACACATCAAGATTTTCAAGCACGGTATTATAGTCATTTTTGTTGAGTGTTACCGTTACCGGCGCAAGAAGAACCTGTGAAGCAACGTTATTCTGTGCCGCCTTTTTGATTTTGTTGTAAATCACTCTTTCGTGAGCAGCGTGTTTATCTATAAAATAAACTTTATTATCATATTCACAGATAATATATGTTTTGAAAGCCTCTCCGAGAAGGCGCAAGGGTTTTGTTATATCCTCTTCCTGCTCCTTTGTCCTTACGGGAACGAAATTGTGTGAAGGAGGTGTATACTCCTTCGGAGTGGGAGAAGAAGGTTTTGTTTCGGGTGCTTCAACCTTTTCCTGCGACTTTACAGGTTGAACAGTAACGGCAGGTTTAACCTTGAAAGAGGAAACCAAATCAGGCTCCTCGCTGTTACTGATAACACTATTCTCCGTCTGCGGTGCAGATACCCTTGCTCTATATTCCGAAGAAGGGATATTAGTCCAGAAATCCTTTTTCTTTTCGGGTACGGCTGAGGGCTGCGGCTTTGCAGATAAGGGTCCGCTTTTTTCTGTGTAGGTAATAGTCTGAGCCGACGGAACTGCAGGCTTGACTGCCGGGGAAACAGGAGTATCATCCTCAACGGCAAGAAACAGCTGACTTGCAGCTGCGCGTGTTTTTTCCGCTACCTTTGCAACATTAACCGTAACGGGAGTATCAGAAATCTCGATCGCACTTTTTACCGCATAGTAAACCGCCGAGGAAACTCTTCTTTCATCACTGAAGCGTACCTCTGTTTTTGCAGGATGAACATTAACATCAACAAAGTTCGGGTCGAGCTTGATATTAAGAACACAGCTCGGAAATTTACCTACCATTATTGAATTTTTATAGGCATTTTCCATAGATGCCATACAGGAGCGTGACTTTATATGTCTTCCGTTGAGGAAAAAATACTGCATTGAGCGTGAAGGTCTGGAAAAAGCCGGCTTGCATACATAGCCTTCAACCTTGATTCCGTCAAGCTCATAATTCACTTCAACAAGAGAATCAGCAAAAGCTCTGCCGAAAACAGCATAAATTGCCGAAAGAGCTTTTCCGTCACCCGGGGTAATAAGTGCCTGCTTGCCTTCACGGATAAAACGGATACTGACACGCGGATTAGAAAGCGCTATACGGTCAACCACCTCAGCAACGGCATTAGCCTCAGAAACATCACGCTTAAGAAACTTCATTCGTGCAGGGGTATTAAAAAACAGATCGCGTACAATTATTGTTGTACCTAAAGGACATCCTGCCTGCTCGTAACGTGTCTGTACACCGCCTTCAATAGCAAAGGATGTGCCGTTAGACTCATTCTCCGCTCTGGTAATCAGCTCCGTGCGAGAAACTGCCGCTATTGAAGCAAGTGCCTCGCCGCGAAAGCCGAGAGTGAAAATTGAATTAAGATCATTTTCGTCGGCAATTTTACTTGTGGCGTGGCTGATGAAGGCCTTGGGTACATCTTCGTGTTCTATGCCGCAACCGTTATCGGTAATTCTTATGTAGGTAACGCCGCCGTTGCGGATTTCGACTGTAACAGAGGTAGCACCTGCATCTATTGAGTTTTCCATAAGCTCCTTGACAACGCTTGCAGGTCTTTCAACAACCTCACCTGCCGCAATAAGCTCTGCAATATGCTTTGATAAAACATTGATTTTTGCCACGGTGCATCCTCCTTTTTATTTAAGATTAATAAGTTGATTTTATATATCAGTGCTTTTTGCAAAAGCAACAAGCTCGTGAAGTGTTGTAAGCGCCTCGATGGGAGTTAAGGTATTTACATCGATATCCTTAAGTCTCTGAGCAAGCTCACTGTTAAATTTACCTGAAAGTAAAAGCTGTGGTTCTTCCTTTTCCTCTTTCTGAGGAAGTGATTTCATAAGCTGAGAAGCATCAGGGCGGTTGGCTTCAAGGTATTTAAGGATTTTTCTTGCCCTTGAAAGTACAGCCTGGGGTAAATCCGCAAGCTTTGCAACCTCAATACCGTAGCTTCCGTCAGCACAGCCGCGTACAATACGGCGAAGGAAAATTACATCCTCTCCCCTTTTTTTAACGGAAATATTGTAATTCTTGATTCCTTCAAGCTGGTTTTCGATTTCAGTAAGCTCATGATAATGAGTTGAGAAAAGTGTTTTTGCGCCTATTTTCTTTTTATCGGCAATATACTCAAGTACTGCTCTTGCAATACTCATACCGTCAAAGGTAGATGTACCGCGACCGACCTCATCGAGAATGATAAGGCTGTTTCTGTCAGCATTTTTAAGGATATCGGAAACCTCACTCATTTCAACCATAAAGGTAGACTGACCTGTTGCAAGGTCATCGGAAGCACCTACACGGGTAAAAATACTGCCTACTATACCAAGCTCTGCACTTCTTGCAGGAACAAAGGAACCAATCTGAGCCATAAGACAAATGAGAGCCACCTGACGCATATAGGTTGATTTACCCGCCATATTAGGCCCTGTGATGATTGCACAGCGGTTGCTGTCACAGTCCATATTTGTATCATTCGGTACAAAGGGCACATCCCCCAGCATAAGCTCAACAACAGGATGTCTGCCATCCGTAATTTTCAGAGCTGAAGTATCTGTCATTGCAGGACGCACATAATTATTTTTAAGCGCCGCGTTTGCAAGAGAGCACAGCACGTCTGTAACGGCTATAGCATCTGCTGTCTGCTTGATACGGTTAAATTCCTTTGCAACTGCCTTACGCACCTGACAGAAAATTTCATATTCAAGCTTTACCATTCTCTCCTGAGCTCCGAGCACCTTGCTTTCAAGATCTTTAAGCTCCTGAGTAATATATCTCTCACAGTTCGAAAGGGTCTGCTTTCTTATATAGGTTTCGGGAACAAGCTCTTTATAAGAATTTGTAACCTCAATATAATAGCCGAAAACTCTGTTATAGCCTATACGAAGCTTTGGTATACCTGTAAGCTCCTTTTCACGGCTTTCGATTTCAGCAATATATTTTTTACCGTTATTTTTTATATCAGCGAGGTAATCCAGCTCCTCATTGAAGCCCTCTCTGATAAGATCACCTTCACGGACAGTAAAGGGAGCATCCTCCCTGATTGCACTGTCAATAAGGTTATAGATATCCTCAAGACAGTCAAGAGCATTATGCTGACTTACGAGATAAGCGCTCTTACAGTCAGCAAGATGTGCCTTGATTGCAGGCAAAGAAGTAATAGTCTGCTTAAGTGAGTTAAGATCCTTTGCCGTAGCAGTTTCATAAACAATACGGGTGAGAAGTCTTTCAATATCAAATATATTTTTAAGAGCCGCAGAAAGCTCTGTAAGTTTCATATTATCATTATAAAGCTCGTCAACAGCATTATGTCTGCGGGAAATCTGTGCGAGATTTATAAGGGGCTTTTCAAGCCATGAGCGCAACAATCTTTTACCCATGGAAGTGCCGGTACTGTCAAGCACCCACAGAAGTGAGCCCTTCTTTTCACGGCTTCGCATGGTCTCCACGATTTCAAGGTCACGCTTTGTGGAATAATTTATTTTCATAAACTGACTTTCTGAGTACAGATTGATTTCACGGATATTATCAAGATCATTCTTCTGTACATTTTTAAGGTACTTGATGGCACTGCCTACGGAGGCTATCGCTGAAGGCATATTGTCAAGACCGAGAGAAGTGATTTTCTCCTTTGTGAAATGCTCACAGCAAACGGTGAAGCAATCATCAAAAGCAAAATAATCATCGTCGGGAAGCTCGCAGGAGGCTTCGATTTTTTTAGAAATAAAGGCTGTAAGACCTTTCATCTGAGCGCAGGTTTTATTAAGAATAATCTCACTGGGTGAAAAGACACCGATCTCATTTATAAGGCAGGATTCAATGTCGTCCTCGGGAGAAAAGGATGTGAGGTTAAGAGTGCCCGTAGAAACATCTACAAAACAGATACCTGCACCGTTTTCATCAACATAAATTGATGTAAGATAGTTGTTTTTATTTTCATCGAGCATATTGTTTTCGATGATACTGCCCTTTGTAATAATTCTGACAACATCTCTTTTAACAATACCCTTTGCAGTTGCAGGGTCTTCAACCTGCTCGCAGATTGCAACCTTGTAGCCGTTTTTCACCAGTCTTGCGATATAGTTATCAGCAGAGTGAAAAGGCACGCCGCACATAGGCGCCTTCTCACCGTTGCCGCAGGCCCTGCCGGTAAGGGTAAGCTCAAGTACTGAGGAAGCAGTTTTTGCATCCTCAAAAAACATTTCATAAAAATCACCCAGGCGGAAAAACAAAATTGTGTCCGGATAATCTTTTTTAATTTCAAAGTACTGTGCCATCATTGGTGTCATTTCAGACATTTTGTTTTTCCTCCCGTGATTTTAACTTCAATTAATTCAGAATCAATGGCAGCCGCTGCAGCTTGAGCATGAACCGCCGCAGTTGTGTTCTTCCTGTACCTCAGGCTCACAGGTTGCAGGATCTGCACCGTTTACACAAAGGCCGAGAATCTGCATAACATAGTTCATAAGGTTATCTATTTCAGCTCTTGCAGCCTCATAGTTCTTCATCTTATCGCTGTCCATAAACTTTGTATATACATCGTTGAACTGCTCCTCGTAGCCGCGCATTTTTTCGCTGTCGGGAGTTTCCTTTGATGCTTCAATCTGATAGTTCATCTGTACCATCTGAATCTGAGCCATAAGCTCGTTGAGCTCTGCATCGTTTTCATTTTCTTCTCTTGCTTTAGCAAAGTTGAGATAACGCTCGTCCTGCTGAATTGCAGCACCGAGTTCACGTGTAAGTTTAATGATGTCCATTTGTTTTTTGCTCCTTAAAATAAAATATTTATAAGATACTTCTTCTGAAGTAATTTATACTAATTCACCGTAAACAATCCATGTTCGGGGATTGGTTACCTTTACATCAGCAAATGAGCCTATAAGGCTTTCATCACCTTCAAATTCAATTATTACATTACCCTGTGTTCTGCCCGAAAGAAAGCCTTCTGTTTTGGCTTTTTCCTCTACAAGAACACGGTAGGATCTGCCCTTCATCCTTGCAGTTCTTTCCCCTGCTATTTTTTCCTGAAGATCAGTAAGCTCCTTAAACCAGACTCCCTTTTCCTTACGTGACACGGGATCATCCATATCGTAAGCCTTTGTGCCCTTTCTCGGTGAGAAAATGAAGGTGAAAAGTGAGGTGTATTTTACCCTCTCCACAAGGGAAAGTGTATCACAGAACTCCTCATATGTTTCACCGGGGAAGCCGACAATAATATCACTTGTGATTGACAGCTCGGGCATAAGCTCATAGGCGTAATCAATAAGAGAAAGATATTTCTCTCTGCTGTAGTGACGGTTCATTTCCTTAAGAACTCTGTCATTACCGGACTGAACAGGAAGATGAAGATGTTTTGCCACCTTTTTGCACTGTGCCATAGCTTCAATAAGCTCATGAGTACAGTCTCTCGGATGCGAGGTCATAAAACGTATTATGAAATCACCGTCTATATCATTTATAGCTCTTAACAAAGCAGGAAACTGCTTTTCCTCAGGGAGATTTTTATTATATGAATTTACATTCTGACCGAGAAGATTGATCTCCTTATACCCGTCAGCTACAAGCCCTCTGACCTCCTCAACGACGGTGTCAAAATCACGGCTTCTCTCTCTGCCCCTCACATAAGGTACAATACAATAAGAGCAGAAGTTATTACAGCCGTACATAACAGGCACCCATGCTCTGAAGGTTCCGTCACGCTTTATCGGAAGACCTTCTACGATGTTGCCGTCGCTGTCAGCAGTTTCAAAAACTCTTTTGCCAAGACAAAGACTACGGTAAACGAACTCGGGAAGTCTGTGTGCAACGTGTGTACCGAAAACTATATCAACAAAGGGATAGCTTTCCTTTAATTTATCTGCAACGGTCTGCTGCTGTGTCATACAGCCGCAAAGGGCGATAATCATATCGGGATTTTTCTTTTTTATAGGCTTGAGAGCACCAACATTGCCGAAAACTCTGTCCTCAGCGTGTTCTCTTATGGCACAAGTGTTATATAGCACAAGGTCTGCATGTTCAGGGGACAAACAAAACTCAAAGCCCATACTGTAAAGTAAGCCCTTAAGCTTTTCACCGTCAGCAACATTGCCCTGACAGCCGTAAGTATGAACAAAGGCCTTCGGCTTACCTTCTGTAAACCTTGACTTAAGTACGGTGCTTACAAGCTCGGTATATTCTTTTTGCTTATTAAGTTCCTCGGCAGGAACGGTAAATTTATCAATAGCTTTATCCAAAATGTAAGCCTCCGTTAATTATTATTGCTTTCGGCAAGAGCAATAAGCTTTTTAAGTCTGTGATTAACCGCAGATCGGCTAAGAGGAGGATTGCACATTTCACCGATTTCTCTCAGGCTCGCCTCTTCATTTTCAATACGCAAATCAGCAATGACTTTGAGTTCCTCTGTAAGCAATGCATAGCCGCCGCTGTTTTTCAGTCTTTCAATTGCACTTATCTGATCATAAGCCGCCGAAGCGGTTTTTGAAAGATTTGCATTTTCAAAATTGTTTCTGCGATTAGTAAGATTTCTCAAATCCTTGTAAATTTTTATATTCATAATTGAAAGCGAGGCCATAGTTGCCCCCATTATTGTAAGCAAATCCTCAATGCTTTCGCTGTCTTTTATGTAAATAACATTAATGTATCTTCTTACCATATGCTTTGCCTTAAGGCCGTAATCCGTAAGAATTTTAAGCAGATCAAGACTGAGTGTACGGTAAGGTACGACAAATTCGATATGGTAGCTCTTGTTGGGATCGCTTGCAGTACCGCAAGAAAGAAAAGCTCCTCTTAAAAACGCCGCATTGCAGCAGTTTATGCTCTCTGCTGTATCACCGCACTCATTAAGCAGATTTCCTCTGTCGATACGCCTTACACGCTCCTTACCCGTTGAAGAAAAGCTTGAAAGCACCTTAATTCTGTCAGCCTCTCCCGCTATTTCACAGGTAATCTTACCGGCTTCTGAAACGAGCCTCTCAGCATCAACACCGCAAGCCTTTTTAACAAGTTCAACATATGCGTCACCTACAAGCGGATTATCCGTAAGCAGTGATATTTCATTAAGATCAAAGCTTCTGCCGAAAAGCAGCATACCGTATGCCATCGCATGAGTACAGCAGTCGGGCATATCTTCAATTTTCATAAGTTCTTCTTTAATTTCAGCTGAAAAAGACATATATTCCCTCCTACTAAATTATTATTTAAGCTGTGCCCGAAATCAGACTGATTTAATTTCTCTTTCAAGCGCAACACCGAACTTTTCCATAACTGTATCCTGACAGAATTTAACAAGGTCAAGAACGTCTTTGGTTGTTGCATTGTCGTAGTTAATAATAAAGCCTGAGTGCTTTTCACTTACCATAGCACCGCCGATGCGTTTACCCTTAAGACCTGACTGTTCAATAAGCGCACCCGCAAAATATCCTTCAGGGCGCTTAAAAACACTGCCTGCACTAGGATACTCAAGGGGCTGCTTATCCTTTCTTCTCTGAAGAAGCTCACGCATTTTTGCATTAATTTCTTCCTTGTCGCCTTTTTTAAGAGAAAAAACAATACTTGTAATCACGCAGTCCTTTTCGGAATATACGCTGTGGCGGTAGCCGAAATCAAGCTCAGAAGCATCAAAATGACCCGGATTACCGTTAAAGTCAATATGATTGCAACGTACAATAACGTCCTTCATTTCTCCACCGTATGCGCCAGCATTCATATATGCCGCACCGCCGCAGGAGCCGGGAATACCAAAGGCGAACTCAAGTCCTGTAAGGCTATGCTCAAGGGCAAATCTGCAGGGAACTGTAAGCATCGCACCTGCTCCTACCTCGATGGTGGTTTCGTCAATAAGCTTTACCTGATTGAATGCCTCACCGATATAAATAACAGGCCTGTCAGTAATGCCCTCGTCGCTGACAAGAAGATTACTGCCGTTACCGAGAATAAAAGGCTTAAGCTCAAAAGAATTTATAATTTTAAGCACCTCGGAAAGCTCACTTTCATTTTTGGGACAGATAAAAACCGAAGCGTTACCGCCTGTTTTAAAAGTAGTGTGAGATTTCATAGGCTCATCAAGACTAACACTGATGTTAGCTTGTGAAAGTTTTGAAATAAGCTCTTTCAAAGGAAGACCTCCAAATTAATAGTGTACAAGTGCCGCACCGATAATACCGGCATCGTTACCGAGAGTTGCACGGCAGATTTCTGTCTGCTTATCCTGATACTTACTGTATCTCCATTTTTTAATAAGCTCTCTGATAGGTCCGAGAAGTGTTTCGCCCTCGTTACAGATACCGCCGCCAAAGCAGATAAGCTCAGGCTGGAAAATATTAACAAGGTTGACTGTACCCATTGCAATGTATTCCATATAGGTATTACAAACCTTTGTAGCACATTCGTCGCCAAGTCGCATACCGTCGAAAGCAGTTCTGCCGCCGGCGTTTTCAATATCGCCGTTGCAAAGCTCCCACATTTTACTGTCCCTGTTATTGAGCATTGCCTCTTTTGTCTGATTTACGAGTGCTGTTGCAGAAGCATATCTTTCCCAGCATCCGACTCTGCCGCAGTTACATTCATCACCGTCATACTTTATAACAGCGTGACCGATTTCTCCGCCTGCATCGTTACAGCCGACAAGAAGCTCACCGTCAAGAACAATTCCGCCGCCAACGCCTGTACCGAGAGTAACGGCAATAAAGCTCTTCTTACCCTTACCGCATCCTGCAAGCGCCTCACCGAGAGCTGCACAGTTAGCATCATTTTCAATATAAACTTTAATTCCGGGGAAATTTTCGTTGATATATTCAGTTGCAGGAACATTGTTAAAGCAAGGTTATTTGCATAAAGAATAACACCTGTAGCACGATCAACAGAGCCGGGAGTTCCCACACCGATGCTTTCAATATCCTCTACCTTAAGTCCGGCATCGGCAATGGCATCGGCAATGCAAAGATTGATATCATCAAAAATTTCCTTTGCAGGTCTCGGAGTATTGGTTTTTCTCTTTGAAGTACCTATAATTTTATTTTCAGCATCAATAACGCCTACTGCAATGTTTGTTCCGCCTAAATCTACGCCAATTTTATACATAAATTTCACCTCTTAAAAATTTCCCCAAAGCTGAATTTCATCATCCTCAGGTATAATATCGTCAACCATGCCGAGATTATGCATAAGCTCTCTGGCAGCATTGTAGCCCATTTTCTTCTGTCTGTTGTTCATAGCCGCAACCTCGATAATTACAGCAAGATTTCGGCCCGGTTTAACGGGAACAACAGTATAAGGAACCTTTACACCGAGAATCTCAGTGTATTCATTTTCAATACCCATTCTGTCATAAACCTTTTCGCTGTCCCAGGGTTCAAGCTGAATTACCATATCGATTTTTTCGTTGAGCTTGACAGAGCCCATACCGAAAATACGTCTTGCATTGATAATACCTATACCGCGCAGCTCAATGAAATGCCTGATGTTATCAGGTGCTGAGCCTACGATAATTTTTGAGCCTGTTTTTTTAATTTCAACAGCATCGTCAGCAACAAGTCTGTGACCTCTTTTGATTAGCTCAACAGCTGTTTCACTTTTACCTACGCCGCTGTCACCAAGGATAAGCACACCTTCACCGTAAACTTCAACAAAAACGCCGTGACGTGTGATTCTTTCTGCAAGCTCAACATTAAGGTAAGCTATAAGAGCCGCCATTGAACGTGAGGTTGAATCTGCAGTCCTTAAAACAGGCACGCTGTATTCCGGTGCAAGCTCAAGAATGTATTTCGGACATTCAAGATTTCTTGAAATGATAATACAAGCAGGATGCTTTGACATAAAATTGCTTATCTTCTGAAACTGTTCTTCATCAGAAAAGCTGTTTACAAAATCAACCTCTACCTTACCGAGAAAGTTAATTCTTGTACAGTCAAAAAAATTGTCATAACCTGCTATTGTAAGACCCGGTCTGTGAACATCGGGAGTTGTAATAAATATTTCCAAAGGGTCCTTCGGCAGATATAAAGGTTCAAACTGTTGGTCCTTTATTATTTTTGCAAGGGAAACTGAATAAGTTGCCATTGACACTCCTCCATTCCTTTGTACCGCAAAGCTTTACGGCAATCCTTTAAATTATAACTCGCGCCGCCTCATCCCGGCATTTTCTTAAAAGTGTATCCGCTTTAAGAGGCGTTTCACATTCGAAGGTAAACTTCATCATGGGATGCCTTGTATCGGGAATTCTCTCCCCCTCTTCGTTTCTGAGGCACTTGGCAATCACTTCAAAAGGCTTTTCGCCTGCATTCATCGCTTCAAGCACATCATCTTCAAAAAAGCGGTTACGCTGTGAACAGTAAGCCACACCGTTTTCCCATTTTTCAACAACAGCCATAACATCCCATTCTCTGTTATAACCGCCTTTATAACTGATATTAGCATCATCTGCCACATCACCGTAATAAAAGCCGGTGCAATAATCTCTGTAGCTAACCTTGCGCATTTCATCAAGAATCCACTGTTCAGGCACATAGTCCTCACGGGGATTATCACAGTAAGCGTCTATAGCCATCCTGTAAGCATTTGTAACAACGGCAACGTAATAAGCCGATTTTGCTCTGCCTTCGATTTTAAAGCTTGTGATACCTGCATCAATCATCTCGGGTATATGCTCAATCATACACATATCCTTTGAGTTGAGGATATAGGTTCCACCCTCATCCTCACCTACAGGAAAATACTGACCCGGACGTTTTTCTTCAACAAGGCGGTAATTCCAACGGCATGGCTGAGCACACTCACCTCTGTTGGCGTCTCTGTTAACAAGATAGTTTGAAATAAGACAACGTCCTGAGAATGAAACACACATTGCACCGTGGACAAAGCACTCTATATCCATATCTTCGGGAATATTCTCTCTCATTGAACGGATTTCGCTCATTTTAAGCTCTCTTGCCGTTACAACACGCTTAGCACCCATACGGTAAAAAGCATTTGCTGCCGCATGATTAACAATACCCGACTGAGTAGAAATATGAATTTCGACATCAGGAGCGTATTTTTTTGCATAGTCAAGCACTCCAAGGTCTGATATTATAAATGCGTCAACTCCTGCAGCCTGTGCATTCTGCAAAAAGGCCGGAAGCTCTTCAAGCTCATCGTTACGAGGAAGAACATTACAGGTAAGATAAACCTTAACGCCTCTGTCGTGAGCGTATTTTACGGCATTATGAAGCTCTTCGTCGGTAAAATTGGCAGGACCTGCCCTCATACCGAACACCTTGCCGCCGATATATACAGCATCTGCGCCGTATTTGCAGGCAGCTTCAAGCCTTTCCATATCACCCGCCGGAGCAAGAAGCTCCGGCTTTATAATTTTTTTAGTCATTATTTATTACTCCTGCAGCTCCGTAAACAACCTTCTGCACATTTTCCTGATGCTCTGCAGCTGTAGAGGCAAAGTAAACTTCACCGCTTTCGCTGTGACAGAAGAAGTAGTAATCATTATCTGAAGGATAAAGCGCAGCTTTAATTGCTGTTGCACCCGGATTACAGATAGGTCCGGGAGGAAGGCCTTGCTTACTGTAGGTATTATAAGAATCAAGATAAAGTGTATAGTGTACCTCTGAAAGCACATTGAAGCTTTTGAGTGAATTGATATAGTCTGAGGTTGAGTCCATATCAAGAGTGGGATAAGAAGCTGCATTCTTCAGACGGTTATGGATAACCGCAGAGATATCAGCCATCTGTGTACTGTCCTTAGCTTCACACTGAATGATAGAAGCAAGAGTAATAATCTGATCCTTGGTCATACCGAGCTTGGTAAGCTGTGCATCATAGGCACTGTCCCATTTAGCTTCAAAGTTGTTGAAGAGCTTTTCTATTACCGAGCTTGCACTTTCACCGATAAAGAAGTCATAGGTATCAGGGAAAAGATAGCCTTCGGATTTGAGATATCTGCCTTCGCTGTCAGTAATAGCCTTAATAAAGTCGTACTTTCCTGCAACAATTTCGAGATTGGCATAAAGCTTCTCAGCGGAACAAACCTCATACTTTTCTATCTTTTCAAAAACCTCAGCAACGGTAAAGCCTTCGGGGAAGGTAAGTCTGACTGTATCCTTTGCCACATTGTTATAAGCAAGCATACTGTCAAGGATATTTTCAATACCGCTGTCTGCGTAGACATAATATACACCGGGAAGATATTCAACGGGAACTTTTTTAACTTCTCCTGTTACTTCATCGTAAAGGAGCTCTCCCGTTTCTTCATCATAAGCGGCTTCATAATCATAGTGTCTGAAACGGCAGAAGAAATCTGTAAGAAGAGGCTGAGTCACAAGACCTTTATCCTTAAGGATTTCAAAAATGGTTTCGTAGGTTGCGCCTTCGGGCACTTCAACAACAACGGAATAGTTTTTATTTTCGTCGTCGATTACAAGAATGTCATTTATAAAGGAGAATGCAACCGAAGAAACAACAGAAACTATTGTGCCGACAAAGATAACGCACATACATGTAATGAGTATACCTTTTGCAAGAGTATAGGCAAAATTTGCGCGGTCCTTCTTTTTCTGACGCTTTTTTTCTGCAAGCTCAATTCTTTCCCGGCGGAGCTTTTCAGCCGGACTTACCTGAGGCTGAGCATTTCTTCTTGCGTTGGAAGCACCGGGAGCTGTAGGTCTGCCTGTCGGCGGACTTTTTCTGGCCGGAGCATTTGTTAAAGTATATCCGGCAGGCTTTGAAGCAGCAGGCTTCTGATTTTCCTCACTCTTCGCCGGACTGGCGGTCGGCGCGGCAGCATTGACATCAGCCGGGGCTGCAACACGTTTTCCTTCCGGAAAGTCTACGGAATCAGGGATATGTACCTCAAACCTTTTTACTTTATGTGCCGTGGGATTGATTTTTTCTTCCGAACCGTTAGAGCTTATATTTACATCGTAATTTTTGCTCTGAGGTTCAGCTTCGCGGGGTGAATTTGAATTTATATTGTCGTTATTCTGTGAACCTTCACGACGAATTCTATCATCCATTTTCGAATCCTCCTAATTGAAGTTATATATTTTCTTATCAGTGATAAGACAGTTTACATTTTTATCGAATTTATCTCTGGGCAGGCTTTCACTTACAAGCGCATCATAGCAAAGTCCTACGGCTATCCCCTTAAACTGTGAAAGAAATCTGTCATAATAGCCTTTTCCGTAACCTATACGGTAACCGTAAAAATCAAAGGAAAGACCCGGTACAACACACAGACCGCCGTCTGAAAATGAATATCTTTCACATCCGCTTGAAGGTTCTTTTATGCCGTACATTCCTTCGGTAAGCTCCGACTCAAGTCTCACATAGTAAAACTCCATAAAGCCTTCATCATCAATGCACCTGGGAAAGGCAACTCTTTTTTTATCCTTCAGGGCAGTTTTGAATATATCTGCTGTAGAAACCTCACTGCCTACGGAGTAATATAAAAGCAACGTTTCAGCATTTTTATAAAGCTCCGACGTAAGGAAGGCTTGGGATATCTTCAGGCTAAGCAGCTCTTTATCACCGAGCTCTTCACGTAATCTTTTCAGCTCTGATCTTTTCTGCTTTTTCATCTTGACTGAATGGTTGCTTTGATTTCTGCGCTCTTTTCTGCACTTACAAGAGCGGAAACAATTTCAAGTCCGAACTCTGTTGCAACACCTGCACCTCTTGCAGTAATAAACCTGCCATCATGTGCAACAAAGTAATTATCGGTGATCGCACCCTCAAGGTCTTCTTCGAAGCCGGGAAAAGCTGTTGCCTTTTTGCCCTTGAGCAAGCCCTTGTGACCGAGAATTGAAGGAGCGGCACAAATTGCACAGACATACTTTTCCTTTGAAACGGCATAATCAATTGCCTTTTGTACAATACTGCTTTTTTCAAGATTAAGTGTGCCCGGCATTCCGCCAGGAAGAATTACTGCTTCAAGCTCATCTGTGAGCGCAACTTCCTCAGCAGTAACATCGGCAACAAAGGTAATACCGTGAGAGCCTGTTACATTTTTACCCGTAACGCCTGCGGTTACGACCTCAACACCGGCTCTTTTTAGCATATCAATGGGAGCAATAGCTTCAAGCTCTTCAAAGCCGTCCGCTAAAAAACAGTAAACCATTTCAAAATCCTCCTAATCAAGTGCAATGTTCATATATATATCGGTGTAGCTCCAATCCCTTTTAAGTGCATTACTTACGGGGTAAAGCATACCGTATCTGACCTTTTTGCTGTCCTGACAGAAAGCACATCTGAAGGGCGAGTTAATTACCCAGCTTCCGCAAGACAGGTTATCTTTTAATACGTCTGTGCTTTTTATAAGCTCATCATCTGAAGAAATGAATTCAAGCACCAGCTTTTCCTCCTCTGAAAGCAACGCTCCGCTTTCCTTAGAGAGATTCAGAAATACAACGTCTGCGGCTTCAAGGCAATCCTTGCAGTAAGAAAATGCATGTCCGGCAGTAAAAAGCATATTACCGTCAAAGCTTTGGCGGACAGACTCAGCCTGACTTATTTTACCGACATCAGGCTCTTTTTTATTGTCCTGTACGGCATTAAATGCACCCTCGTAACGATACATAGCATTCTGAAAGCCGAACCTTGAATAATAGGAATACAGACTTTCCTCAGAAGGCACAAGAGTTATAAAATCAACCCCGTTTTTCTCACAGAAAATCTGTGCTTCATTTATAAGAGCTGACATTAAACCTGATTTTCTGTATTCCGGAAGAGTAGCAGCCGCATAAAGGTAATAGCCGTTATAAAGCTCACCGTCAAACCTTAAGGTGTTTTTTATAAGGTAAAAAGCCGAAACAGCTCTTTCTCCGTCAAGCTCAGCGAAGCACAGTATGTCCTCTTCATATTCAGCTTTAAATATAAGCTCAATATAGTCGTAGCTGTCTGCGAAAACCTTATGCCACAAATCACTCAGGCTTTTTTTGTACTTAATTTTATCAATCAGCATTTTTCAGCCTCGCCTCGTATTCCTCACGGATTATTACAGGATAATAGGAAAGCTTCGCCTTACGGAGATTGTCAATTCCCAGGTCATCCTCACGGTCAATATATTTATATGATGAAAGCTCATTTTCACAAAACTCACGGTTAATCATAGGATATGCACCGCGATATTTAGAAAAGGCTTTTTCAAAGTGAACACAAAAGGTATCCTCATTCATTCTTTCGCCCATAGTATAAGCAATAACCTCTCCGTCAACTCGGATAAGACCGCCGACAAAGCCGAGGGCATCATAGTTTTCAAAAACCAGCTTTATAATTTCAAGCTCTTCATAAAGCTCGTCCTTACGCTCGTTAAGTGATTCCTCAATCCACTTTTCATTCATTGCAATACATTCGGCAATATTGTCCGCTGTGATTTTTTCATAAGACCAATCGTAATTCTTCTTGAAAAATGAAATGTGGTTACGCTTAGGCTGATATTTTTTACCGATTAAATTTATAAGATCGGCACTATTGTAAATATAATCCGAGCCGTCACGGTCAAAGATAATCTTAAACCTGTCGGGGAAAAGACCTTCAAGCTCATCGGCAAAATCCTTTGTAAGGCCGAAAATCACAAAATCGGAATCAAAAGCCTCACTGTCACGGATGATTGCCTCAACAGCCGCTTTTTTATCACCGTTACCCATAGGATAACAGTACATAATATCATCACCGTAGATGCATCTTGTTATAAGACAATCTGCAAATTCCGCAACCTTAAGATCCATTTTTGCGCTGTAAGCAAAAATGTTACCGAAGGTATACTCGCAGCTCGGGCTGCCCGTTTCACAGATTTTTTTGTTAATCCAATCCTTATCGGCAATGGTAGGGGTATGAAAATCAATCATTAATCAAAAGTTTCCCTTCAACGATGCGGTATACCTCATCGGAAATTTTCTCAAGGCTCTTGGGCTCACCGTCCCTTGAACAATGAACGGTTTCCCAGCCTAATTTATCTGCGGCATAAATTGCCGCCTTATAGCAATTCGAAAGATAGGTTGTATCTCTCTCGTGAACGTCCTTTTTATTCTCGTCGCCGCCGTATCTCTTTGAAAGAAGTCTCTGTGAAATCTCCACGGGCATTTCAAGAAAAATTACACAGTCAGGAGACGGCACTCCGAGCTTGTTGTATTCAAAATCAAACAACCATTCAAGGTAAGAGTCCCACTGACTTTCGTCAAGCTTGGTCATCTGATGACAGGCATTAGAGGTTGTGTATCTGTTAGCAACAGTAATTTTTTCACTGTTGTATTCCTTTTCCCAATGCTTTTTGTAGCTTGCGTAACGGTCAACAGCAAAAAAGCTCGAAGCCGCATAGCAGTTTACGTCACCGGGCTTATCACCCATTTCACCGTTAAGATACATTTTCACAAGAGTGCTTGACGGATCGTCATAATAAGGCAGATCAAGAGAAAAGATTTCGTATCCCTTTTCCTTAAGTCGGTTTTTAAGAAGCTCCGCCTGGGTAGCCTTACCGCTTCCGTCGAGTCCGTCAATTACAATCATTCTACCCATAAAGCACCTCTTAATAAGTAAGAATTACGGCAAACAGCTGAACAGAACCTTCAGTCATTCTGTTTGCAATTGAATGTTCCTGTCCCCCAAGGCAGAGACAGCTGTCTCCCTCGTTGAGAATAACGGTTTCTCCGTTGTCATTATAAGTTGCTGTACCCTTGATGATATAAAAGATTTCTTCCTCATCTTCGTGAATATGAGCACCTATTGAACAGCCGGGCTCAAGGGTAATAGTACCTACAAGGCGGGCATTGCCTTTGTATTCACCTTTGAGGAGAATTTCTCTTATAGAAACTTCTCCGTCGCCGCCGCGCATATTCACTTTTACGTTATCTGTCATTTCATTTGATCTTTTAATCATCCCATGGTACCCCCAATTTTATAATCTATAAGATTATACCAACTTTTAATATTATAATCAATGTTTTTTTCAATGTTTTTATAATTTTTTTCGTATTTTATCAAACAAGGAATACTCAGAAAAAACCAATTGACAAAAACGCAGTTATATCTTACAATATTATAGATAATATATAATTAAAAGGATGTTGCGATATTATGAAATCAGGCGCATTTGTTATAGGTGTTTCCGACTGTAAACAGGAGGTTTGTGCCGCTTCCGGCAGAATTTCCACTCAGAACGGTACTGCACTTGAAATTTTTGAAAAAAGTCACGATGAAGAAAAAAACACAAAGCTCATTGACAAGGTTACCAGTTCAGGCCACTCTTCAACAGTTGAGCATGTATTCTTTAACCTCGCTTTTGAAAATGTATCCGTTGTGGTTGAGCAGTTTATGATTGAGTTCCGTCTTGCTTCGTTTACGGTAAAGTCACGCCGTTATGTAGACTTTTCCGACTGCGGTTATTTTGTACCGACATTTGCAGACAGCGAAACCGAAAAGCTTTACAAGGATAATATGGACAAATTCTTTGATGCTTACACATTTCTTACAGAAAACGGTGTACCCAAGGAGGATGCCCGCTTTGTCCTTCCCTACTGTTTCTACAGTAATTTCTACTGTTCACTTAACGGTAGAGAGCTTCTCAATGTTCTTAAGGCTATGCTCTTCGGAAGAGGCAGTAAAATTGCAGAAATCCGCAGACTCGGCGAAAGCCTGCTTACGCAATGTAAAGAGCTTACTCCCGGTCTTTTCATTGACTTTGAGGAAAAGGGCAAGTCCTATACCGACGAAATTGACTTCGGCTTAAGCTTTGAAAAGAAAAACAGCGGTAAGCTCTGCGACATTCTTTCCTACACCTGTGACGGAGAAAAAAACGTTGCCGTTACCGCACTTATAGAAAATTACAACTGTTCTGTCGAAGATGCCGAAAAGGCTCTTGAGGATAAAGATGTGCTTGCGCATGTGCTTTCAGCAATATGCAAAAGCTCACGTCCCCGTGCTCTTGAAGCTTTCAACTGCACAGTACGCTTCAACGGTGTTTCCCTTGCCTGCCTTACACACTTTGCCCGCCACAGAATGCAGAGCATCTGTATTCCCAATCTTATCAGGGCAAGCAGAGAAAATTACATTATCCCTGATACCGTAAAGGCTGACGAAACACTTCTTGATGTTTACGTATCATGCTTTGACAGAATGAGAGATTTCTATAAAACAATGAAGGATAAGGGTGCAACCGACAGCGAGCTTATCTACTGCGTCTTAAGCGGTAACACCCTTGATTTTGTAAGCACTCTTAACGCCAGAGAGCTTCAGCTTTTCTTCCGCCTGCGCTCCTGCACAAGAGCACAGTGGGAAATACAGGCTTACTGTAACGAGCTTCTCCCCGAGCTTCGAAAGATTGCTCCTCTGCTTTTCATCAATTACGGTCCCAGCTGTTACGTAAACGGCAAGTGCCCCGAGGGCAAATTCTGTTGCGGACGTCAGGCAGAGATGAAGGAAAAGTTCTCAAGAATCTGAAAATAGAATTTTATATGAGTATCGGTTGGAGCTGTTTTCCGTACAGGGCAGCTTCAACCGTTTCTTTTAGCTTATCAAAGTCACACACAACCGAAAACGGCTTTTTGACAAAATCATCCTGACGCATCGGAATAAAATAATAATGCTTATAATTAAGCAAGGCACCGATATTTTTCGCCGTTGAGCTAAGAGAATCGTTTGAGGAAACTCCTATTACAACAGGCCTCTGATTTCGCAGATGAGATTTAACTGCAAGAGTTACAGGTGTATCGTAAATACCTGCTGCAAGCTTGGCAAGGGTATTTCCCGTACACGGAAGAACAACAAGCACATCTGCAAGCTTGCCCGGTCCGATGGGCTCAGCATCCGTAATTGAAGCAATGATTTTTCTGCCCGTAAGATTTTCAATGTAAGCGCGGAAATCCTTTGCTTTACCGAACCTTGTATCAAGATTGTAAGCATTGAAGGACATAACAGGCAGAACATCCACACCTTCATTTACCAGCTTTTCCATCTGCTTCAGGGATTTTTCAAAAGTACAGAAAGATCCCGTAAGAGCATAACCTACTTTTATACCGCTCATTTATTCACCTCCCCCGTGATTCAATAAAGTGCGCTATATTTTCAGCAACCGCTTCGGGAAAAAGCTTTCCGGGCAAAGCGGCTCCGGCAACGTACTTTTTAAGATAGTTATCAAAGCTGTCACGGTCTGCCCCGAAAGGCTTTGAAGCCAGCTCAAAGTATACGGTGCTTTTGGGCAATCTTTTGATATCCTCATCACCGAAAATCAAAAACGGTACAGTGTTGAAAATAAAGCTGTAATAAAACAAAGTGCTTTTCATTTTCGAAAGATTAAAAGCAGTAAAGCTCATAGTCTCGGCTTCAGCACGTGCTGTTTCACTTCTTGCGGCGACAAAAACGTTCATTCCGAGAGCTTTAAGCATAACGGCAAGGGATTTGCCTATTCTTCCGAAGCCCGTTACAAGTACGTTTTTACCCACAACAAAGCTTTCCGTATTCTCCAACAGGAGCTTTAAAGCACCCTGACTTGTTATATATGCATTTTTAAGAACATATGCCTCGTTTTCAAAATAATCAATATAGGGTATACCTGCTTCTTCAAGATCCTTTTTGATTTCAGAATCAATAAGCCCTCCGACAACCGTATGATTTTCACTCAGGACCTGACTCAGCTCTGCCCCCTCGGTTAAAAAGCCGATGTTTTCCCTCTTTGACGGAAAAGGCAGAATTATGTTTTCAAAGCTTTCAAGGTGCTCCTTTAAAAGATGGGTATTATAAAAGCTTATCTCCTGACAATCCCAGCCGCCTTCCTTTAATTTTCTGCAAAGCTCAGACTGAACCTTGTTATAAGAAACTACTGCTGTTTTTCTTTTCAAGCTTACCGCCTCCCTCAAAAACATTATACGGAGTAAAAAAAATTATGTTAATTCATAAAAAGTGTTTACTATTTTTAAATTTTGCAATATAATAGTAAAATAAAAGAAATAATACTGAGGTGTTAGTATGTTTGAAATAGATAAGCTTTTAAAAGAAAAAAAGCGTATACACTTTATAGGCATAGGCGGCTCCGGTATGTGTCCCCTTGCTGAAATACTCCATACCTGGGGTTATGAAATCAGCGGCTCGGACAATAATCCCGGTGACAATATAGATAAGCTCCGCGGACTCGGAATGAAGGTTATTCTCGGTCAGAAGGCAGAGAACATCGAGGGTGCGGAAATTATTGTATACACCGCCGCAATTTTAAAGGATAACCCCGAGCTTGTTGCCGCACTTGCAAGCGGTATCCCCTGCTTTGAAAGAGCCGCACTTTTCGGCGCAATTTCAAGAATGTATAGCGACTGTATTGCTGTTTGCGGTACACACGGTAAGACAACTGTAACAGCTATGCTTACACAGGTGCTCGTTATGGCAGAAAAAGATCCCTCAGCCGTTATCGGCGGAAGACTTCCTCTTATCGACAGCCACGGCATTGCAGGTAAGAGCGATACCCTTGTTTGCGAGGCCTGTGAGTTCAACAACCACTACCACGAGCTTGACCCCAATGTTGCAATTATTCTTAACGTTGACGAGGATCACCTTGAATTTTTCAAGAACCTCGATAACATCATTGCTTCCTTCAATAAATTTGCAAATATGACAACTGATACTGTCATTTACAACGGTGACGATGCCAACACAGTCAAGGCTCTTGAGGGCGTTGATAAAAAGCTCATTTCCTTCGGCAGATACAATGAATGTGACTACTCCCCTGCAAACATTACACATAACAGAGGTGCTTTTGCCGAATTTGATGTAATTCACAAGGGTGAAAAAATCGCTCACCTTAAGCTTAACATTCCCGGTGAGCACAATATTCTCAACTCCCTTGCCGCCTTTGCCGCAGCAAAAAATGCCGGCTGTTCAGATGAGGAATGTGAAAAGGGCATTTCATCCTTCGGCGGTGCGGGCAGACGCTTTGAGGTGCTCGGTGAGTTTGACGGAATTACGATCGCCGATGACTACGCACATCACCCCGGTGAGCTTGAGGTTACACTCAACGCCGTTATGAAAATGGGCTACAACACCGTGTGGGCTGTTTTCCAGCCCTTCACCTTCTCGAGGACAAAGCTCCTTTTTGACGATTTTGTAAGAGTTCTGCAGATTCCCGATAAATGTGTTATGACGGAGATTATGGGTTCACGCGAGGTTAACACCTACGGCATTTACACAAAGGACCTTGCCGAGAAAATACCCGGAAGTGTGTGGTTCAACACCTTTGAGGAAATTGCCGACTATGTGCTTGCCAACGCTAAAAAAGGTGATATCATTATCACTCTCGGCTGCGGTGACATTTACAAGTGTGCTAAAATCATGGTTCAGAAATTGAAATAAATTCCAATTAATAAAATGAATTATCAGAGCCGCAAGTGCCATACTATCTTTAGCGGATAAGCAATGGCGTTTGCGGCTTCTCCGCACCTCGATTAGTGTGGGGAAGCCCGACACAATCGAATTAAACCGCCTTGGTGATGCGGTGCATCACAATGAAATATCTGCTTCGCAGATGTGAAATTTTCCTTAAGGAAAATGAAATACCTTACGGTATGAAATATTTGCCTTCGGCAAATGTTAAGGGTCTGCGACGCAATTATAATTCATTGCAATGAACTGCAATACCTCGGCGGAAAGCGTTCACACATTGGTGTGGACTTTCAGATATGGATAAAATCCTCACCGCCAACGTGTAAATCCACGACGGATTTGGTAGGACGGCGGAGCAAAAGCTCTGTCAATCGAGCAAGGAAGGATTTTATCAGCGTGAGTCTTTACTGTTTAGTAAGGACGAACAAGCCCCGCAGTCATTGGACTGCGGGGCTTGTTTAAGTACAAAAAAGCAGGTGTCCGAAAACACCTGCTCATTTCATTTAAGTTAAATTATTTAACCATTGAAGCGATTTCTGCTGCGAAATCGTCAACCTTCTTTTCAATGCCTTCGCCCTTTGCGAAACGTACAAACTGTGAAAGCTTGATGTCAGCGCCGAGAGCCTTAGCAACTGAATTGATGTAGCCGTTTACATCGCCTTCGAAGAGGTCGGAACGAACGAAGGTCTGCTCAAGGAGGCAAACTTCCTTAACCTGCTTTGCAAGACGGCCCTGAACAAGACCTGCGAAGATCTTATTCTCAACGATTTCAGCCTTGTGTGAAACTGCGATTTCAGCAAGAGTAGCCATAGCTTCCTTTGAAATGAAGTTGGGGAAGTTCTTCTTCTGCTTCTGATCAAGACCCTTGAAGATTTCTGCATCCTCGTCGCTCCACTTCTTTGAAGAAATAGCTTCTTCTGTGAGGCTGTTAAGGATGGGAACAGGAAGTGAATCGGGCTTGTTGAGAGCGCTGTCAATTGTGATTGACTTCATCTTAGCGAATTCTTCCTCTGAGATGTCAGCCTTTGAGAGGTATTCGGGGCTCATAGCAGCGATCTGCATAGCAACGTTCTTGCTCATTGCAATGAACTCATTGTTAGCAGCTGTTGCATCGTCAACATCAAATGCAGCAAGAACACCAACTGAACCGCCTGCATGGATGTATGATGTTGTGTGACCCTCGAGAAGAGCAAAACGACGAACCTTCATGTTCTCACGAAGAGCAAGGAATACTTCCTGAACTTCTTCATCAACAGTCATCTCTGAGCCTACTACCTTTGTAGCAAGAAGAGCTTCAAGGTCAGCGGGCTTTGCAGCAACAACGGTCTTAACAACCTTTGCAGCAAGCTCTACGAAGGGAGCACCCTTAGCAACGAAGTCTGTTTCGCAGTTGATTTCAACAAGAGCACCTGCATTTGCATCGTTGTAAGCTGCAACAACGCCTTCAGCAGCAACACGGCTTGCCTTCTTAGCAGCAGAAGCAAGACCCTTTTCTCTGAGAATATCAATAGCCTTGTCGATGTCGCCATCGGTTTCAACAAGAGCCTTCTTACAATCCATCATACCAACGCCGGTCTTCTCACGGAGAGCCTGTACGTCTTTAGCTGTAAATGCCATAATAAATTCCTCCTAGAAATAAATATTATTTTAAAAAAACCCCGTCAATCAAATATAACGGGGTTTGAAATCAAAATTATTCAGCAGCTTCTACTGCAGCTTCTTCAACTGCGGGAGCGTTTGATTCGCCCTGTCTGCCTTCGATGATAGCGTCAGCCATTGCACCTGCGATAAGTCTTACAGCTCTGATAGCGTCGTCGTTACCGGGGATAACAAAGTCAACTTCATCGGGATCACAGTTTGTGTCAACGATAGCTACGATGGGGATACCGAGCTTGTGAGCTTCAGCAACTGCGATTCTTTCCTTTCTGGGGTCAACGATGAAGAGTGCAGCGGGCTGCTTCTTCATTTCTGTGATACCGCCCATGAACTTTTCAAGCTTTTCAATTTCGAGGTTGAGCTTGATAACTTCCTTCTTGGGAAGAAGAGCAAATGTGCCGTCCTGCTCCATAGCCTTAAGCTGAGCAAGTCTCTTGATTCTCTTCTGGATGGTCTGGAAGTTTGTGAGCATACCGCCGAGCCAACGAGCGTTTACGAAGGGCATACCGCAACGGATTGCTTCTTCCTTGATTGAATCCATAGCCTGCTTCTTTGTACCTACGAAGAGAACTTCACCGCCGTTAAGTGATACTTCACGGATGAATGAGTAAGCTTCTTCAAGCTTCTTCACGGTCTTCTGAAGGTCGATGATGTAAATGCCGTTTCTTTCAGCGAAAATATATTCGCTCATTTTGGGGTTCCAGCGTCTTGTCTGGTGACCGAAGTGTACACCTGCTTCAAGAAGCTGTTTCATTGATACTACTGACATGTTAATGTCCTCCTTAATGTTTTTTAACCACCGCAGGTTCAGAAGTATGCAACACTCCTCGTGAGCGAAACGGGCATACCAATCCCCTTGCGTGCGTTATCTGCGATAGTATATCACAAGAAAATGCAAAATGCAAGGGGTTGAATCATATTTTTTTAGTTTTTTAGTATTTTTTTGCTTTCGGATATCAATCTATCTCTTTTTAAATATGCTTCTCTGCTTACTGATTATTCTCTGCCTTACAGCATCCTCCGTCCGGGAATCAATACTGTAAACGCATCCGTCAAAATCAAGAACATTGCCTTCTTTAACATTTTGCGGAAGATCAGCAACCGGCACCTCAATATGAGTCATATCCTCTTTTTCAAGCACGGCAAAACCTTCCGTAATACGGTCAACGGTTAGTTTCATTATCCTTCAATCCTTTCAAAGCCGTCACTGTGTAGCCTGTAAACTATATCTCCCGAATAATCGGTGCGCCAATATTCAATATCATTTTCTTCAAGGTAAGTGATTGTTTCCTCGTGAGGGTGACCGTATGAGTTATCCCTTCCGCAGGATATAACTGCCTCAAGCGGGTCGACCTCATAAAGAAAATCATAATAAAGCGATGTACTGCTTCCGTGATGTCCCATAAGAAGCAATTCACTTTCAAAATTACCTCCGTGCTTATACACGCTTTTAAGCTCCTTGGTTTCAGCATCTCCGAGAACCATCACATCTGTATCTCCCACCGACAGCTTGCATATTGCAGACATATTGTTAAGGTCTTTTATCTGCGTAACGGGTCCGAGTATCTGCATAGTAACATCGCCCATTCTATAAATGTCGCCGACTTCGCAGTAGGAGGCAGAAAAGCCTCTCTCGGCTACCGTATCAAGAAAAAGCTCATACACCCTTGTTGCAGGCAGATTGGCTTCATCAATTTCCGGCATCAGAACCTCGCCTACATCATAGTTGCGCAACACCGCAGGAAGTCCGCCTATATGATCGGAATGAGGATGAGAAGCTACTACATACTTAAGTGTATCCACACCGCAGGCGTTTATATAATCCGAAACCACCTTACCGTAATCAGATTCACCTGCATCTATAAGTATACCTTCATTACCCTGTTGAATAAGAGTTGATGAACCCTGCCCGACATCGATAATATGCAGATAAACCGCTCCGTCAGCGTTCGGATTAACTGTATCAGGCAAAACTCCGTTACCCTGCAGAAAGGCTATAACTGCAAGTAAAAGAGCAACTATTAATCCCGAAAGCAGCTTACTTCCCATTTTTGAACCTCTTTTTGCCATTATTCTTTCCCCAGTTTGATTTATAGGGTTTATTTTTGTTATTACCGTAAGGCTTATCGTAATTCACAAGACACTTTTCGCCCTTACCGATAAGGTCAAATCTGCCTGCTTTTTTAAGAGCCTTAATAATTACATCATTGTTTTTCGGATTGTAATACTGCAAAAGAGCCCTTTGCATAGCCTTTTCCTCAGGCGTTTTTGCAACATATACCTCTTTCATAGTATAAGGATCAAGCCCTGTATAGAACATACAGGTTGAAATTGTGCCCGGGGTGGGATAAAAGTCCTGCACCTGCTCAGGTCGTATGTTCCTCTTTTTAAGGAAAAGAGCAAGCTCAATTGCATCCTCAAGGCGTGAGCCCGGATGTGACGACATAAGATAAGGGACAAGGTACTGCTCCTTACCGGCACTTTTACTCAGCTCAAAGTATCTCTTTGAGAAATTGACATAGGTATCTATATAGGGCTTACCCATTTTTTCAAGAACCATTGCCGAGCAATGCTCAGGGGCAACCTTGAGCTGACCGCTGACATGGTGACGGATAAGCTCCTTGAAAAAAGTCTCATCCTCATCACGGAGCATATAGTCATATCTTATACCCGATCGGATAAACACCTTTTTCACTTTATCAAGCTTTCTTACCTCACGGAGAATATCAATATACTCGCTGTGATCAGCCTTCAGAGCCGGGCACACCTTAGGAGCAAGGCACTTTTTACCCTTGCAAAGTCCAAGCTCCTTCTGCTTTTCACAGGAGGGCTGACGGAAGTTTGCCGTAGGTCCGCCAATATCATGGATATAACCCTTGAAATCAGGAAGAGCTGTAAGCAGCTTCGCTTCCTTAACAATAGACTCCTTACTTCTTGAAGTTACATATCTGCCCTGATGCAGAGCTATTGAACAGAAATTACAGCCACCGAAGCACCCTCTGTTATGTGTAATTGAAAACCTTACCTCTTCAATTCCCGGTACTCCGCCCTCTTTTTCATAAGAAGGATGATATGTTCTCATATACGGCAAAGCATAAATCTCATCAAGCTCCTCGGTAGTAAGTGGAGGCATCGGCGGATTCTGAACAAGCATTTTGTTGCCGTGACGCTGTTTTACAATTTTGCCCCTGATATGATCCTGCTCATCCTGCTGAATACGGCATGAAACGGCATATTCTTTTTTATTTTTCACAACATTCTCATAGGAGGGACACTCGGCACCCGTCAGAGGTGTTTGCGTAACATCGCAGACATAACAGGTTCCTCTGATATCGCGAAGCTGTGAAATTTCCTCACCGTTGCGAAGTCTTTCTGCTATTTCAACCGTCTGCTTTTCACCCATACCGTAGGAAATAAGGTCAGCCTGAGCATCAAAAATAACCGAGCGACGGATTTTGTCATCCCAATAGTCATAGTGGGCAAAACGGCGTAGCGAGGCTTCAAGTCCGCCGATGATAACAGGAATATCGCCGTAAGCCTCGCGGATACGGTTACAGTAAACAATAACAGCTCTGTCAGGTCTTAAACCTGCTTTTCCGCCGGGGGAATACGCATCCTCACTACGTTTTTTCTTTGCTGCAGTATAATGAGCAACCATTGAATCAATGTTACCCGAGGAAACGAAAAAACCGAGTCTCGGTCTGCCGAATTCGGTAAAAGCTTCAGCAGATCTCCAGTCAGGCTGAGAAATAATTCCCACGGTAAAGCCGTTATTTTCAAGCACTCTGGAAATTATGGCCGGACCGAAGGAGGGATGGTCAACATAAGCGTCACCGATTACATAGACAAAATCAACCTCATCCCAACCTCTTTCGAGGGCTTCTTTTTTTGTTAATGGTAAAAAATTCATTGCTGCTCCTTTGTTGAACTGACGATTATATTTGATTTAATTTTATACGCTAAAGATATTTTTGTCAAGAATTGCTTCACTTCTCAACAATCCTCTTACCGCACATATGACCTGTTTTCAGCCGCAGTATAAGCGTTTCACAGGCAAAGCATTCAATTTCATTTTTTATATAAGCTTCATCATCCGTAAATTTACGGCTGAGCCTTGCGGAAATATCTGTTATAACATCTGCGTCGCCAATTACTTCCATAGTACCGAATACAATAACGCTTCTGATAGTAAGTGCCCATTCACCGTCAGTTTTTGTCCCTTCATCATAAACACAGAAGGATACCTTATTACAAGCTTTTATTGAATCAAGTCTGTGACCCTGCTTTCCGCAATGAAAATATATATTCCCGTCATCGGCGTAATAATGATTCATCGGCATACCGTAAGGGTATCCGTCATCGCCTGACACAGACAGTACTCCCCTTTTTGTGCTTTGAAGTATGCTTATACATTCTTCTTCGGAAAGCTCCTTGTTTTTACGCTGTAATTCTCTGAACATATTTACCTCCACAAATGTAAAAAAGCCTCGCTTTTCAGCGAGGCTTCCGTTTGATTAGTCAAGAACTGTGCAGAAGTTGAAGATTGAAGCGGGAAGCTCCTCTTTATCTGCTGAAATTGTGAATACAAAGTTCTTTTCGTTAACTGATGCAAGCTCGTAGATTTCCTCAAGGAAGGAAGCAAGCTCGTCATAGTTTCTGCCGCCGATACGAAGTGTAGCGTCAACAAGAACATCTGTAATATCGTGGTTACCTGCACAAACACCTGCAAGGAAGCCGTAGAATGCGGCATAACCCTTAACTGCGAATTCGTCAGTAGCGATAAGTCTTGCACGGTAATTAACATCATATGTTAATTTGGTTTCTTTTTCAACGCAAACAACGTTGCCCTTTGAAGTTTCAACAGCCTCGTTTACGCAAGAAATCAAACGCTTGGTCTTTCCTGAACCTTTGTGGCCTAAAATAACAGAAATCATTTTTAGTTTCCTCCTTTTATTTATTGTATCGCCGGTTTTTGACCTGTACGATTCAATTACATATATATTATATCACATACTTAATCTTTGTTCAAGTGCTTCTTTCTCTTTTTCATAGCCGGGTTTACCTAAAAGTGCAAACATATTGCGCTTATAGCTTTCAACACCGGGCTGATCAAAGGGATTTACGCCGAGAACGTAGCCTGAAATTGCACAAGCCTTTTCGAAGAAGTAAATGAGATAACCGAGTGATTTTTCGCTCATATCTTCTGACTCAATAACAATGTTGGGAACACCGCCGTCATTATGAGCAAGAATTGTTCCGAGGAATGCCTTTTCGTTGATGAAGTCCATTGTCTTACCCTTAAGGAAGTTAAGACCGTCAACGTTTTCGGGATCCTCACCGATAACAAACTCGAACTTGGGCTTTCTGAAGGTCATAACAGTCTCAAACATAATTCTTTCGCCCTCCTGGATGTACTGTCCGAGAGAGTGGAGATCAGTTGAGAAGATAGCGGAGGTCGGGAAAAGACCCTTGCCGTCCTTGCCTTCACTTTCACCGAAGAGCTGCTTGAGCCATTCGTTCATCATTGTGAAGCAGGGCTCATAGCTTACAAACATTTCGGTGCACTTGCCTTTGTTATAAAGAGCGTTACGGATTGCAACATATTTATAGCAGTCATTCTCCTCAATTGAGGTTGACATAAGCTCTTCTCTTGCCTTCTGTGCGCCTTCCATAAGAGCGTCGATATCAATACCTGCCGCAGCAATGGGAAGAAGACCTACTGCTGTAAGCACGGAATATCTTCCGCCTACATCATCGGGTACAACGAAGGTTTCATAGCCTTCCTTATCGGCAAAGCCCTTGAGGGTGCCCTTTGCCTTATCGGTGGTTACAAAAATTCTTTCTCTTGCGCCTTCCTTACCGTACTTTTTCTGAAGAAGGTCACGGAAAATTCTGAAAGCGATTGCAGGCTCAGTTGTTGTGCCTGACTTTGAAATTACGTTAACGGAGAAATCACAGCTTTCACAAACGTGAAGCACCTCTGCAAGAGAGGAGGATGAAATGCTGTTACCTGTGAAATAAATCTTTGAACAGCCTTCAGCCATTGCGTTGTAGCACTGACCCTTGACAAATTCAATTACCGCTCTTGCACCGAGGTATGAACCGCCGATACCGATAACGATAAGAATATCGCTGTTCTTTTTGATTTTATCTGCGGCAACCTTGATACGGTCAAATTCTTCTTTATCGTAATCTACGGGAAGGTCTACCCAACCTGTAAAGTCGTTACCTGCGCCTGTTTTATTGTGTAATGCATCGTGTGCTGCATTGATTTTATCCTGAAATGCGAGGATCTCCTCATCTGTTACAAACGATGATACGTACTTTTTTGTTAATTTTGCTGACATATGCCTTACTCCTAGTGTGCTGAATATACTATATTTACTGTATTTTAATACAAAACAGGCAATTTGTCAACTATAAAAAGTAGATTATTATGCACTTTTTGTCATGCTTTTTAAAATTCCCGACATTATGTCAAAAATCGTTATTTTCCGCACTTCACTTTCGGCAACAAGACTGTATTCTCCGATAATGTTATCTCCTGCTTTTGCAGTTATTTTACCGAGCAGCTGATTCTTTTCAACAGGTGCACTCACATCCTCACAGATTTCAACGGTATACTCAATTCTTCCGCTTTCGCCCTTTTTAAGTGTGACGGGCTTTACACTCTGAACCTTTGGGATAACACTCTTTTCAAGTCCGCGCAAAACCTTGACTTCGGGGATTTCAACGCTTTTAAGATCAGGTGTAACAGTTTCGTAATTAGCGAAGCCCCAGTTGAGAAGTGCCTTTGCACCCTCAAAGCGGTCATCGCTTGACTCTGCACCCAGGATAACGGCAATAAGATGCAAACCTTCCCTTTCAGCGGATGCGGAAAGGCAGTAGCCCGCTTTGTCTGTTGTACCTGTTTTCAGTCCCGTTGTACCGCTGTAAAAACGCACAAGACGGTTTGTGTTTGTAAGAGCCGTTGCTCCGCCGCGCAGAGTATCCATCCAAACGGTTGTATAGGTTTTTATACGGTCGTGGGATAAAAGCTCCTTTGACATAAGGGCAATATCATAAGCCGTGGTAAGATGCTCTGTTGTATCATCGTCAAGACCTGAGCAATTGACAAAATTTGTGTTTTTCATCCCAAGCTCCCCCGCCCTTTTATTCATTAGCTGAACGAACGCCTTCTCACTGCCTGCAACATACTCGCCGAGAGCTGTGCAGGCATCGTTGGCACTTGCAATTGCCGTTGCCCGCAAAAGCTCATCAACGGTCATCTGCTCGCCCTCCTTAAGCCATATCTGCGAGCCGCCCTTTGAGGCGGCAACGGGACTTGCCGTAACGGTATCGGTAAGACTGATTTTTCCCGTATCAATAGCCTCCATAAAAAGAAGCAGCGGCATAATTTTTGTCACCGAGGCAGGATAAAGCCGCTCATGCTCATTTGCGGCATAAAGCACCTGACCCGTTGCCGCGTCCATTAAAACAGCACTTTTTGCACTGACGGTAATGCCTGTTGTCGTATTCTGCACGATGGTGCTGACCGCTTCATCATCCTCGGCGTTAACCGTAAAAAAAGCAATTGGAAAAGCAAGGATAAATGCAATGATAATCGAAATATATTTTTTCAAAATTTGTCACCTCGTATTATAAATATGAAAGACGAAAATTGAATAAAACACAAAGGAAAAATATATTTCTCTTATTGACATTATCGTTATACGATGTTATACTGATTACAGAGATTATCGTTAAACGATAGCGTTTTACGATACACTTGATGAAAGGAGTGAGCCTATGCCGAGAAAATCATTGCAGACGCTGTCAGAGCCTATGTATTATGTGCTTCTGGCTTTGACAAAAGAGCTTTACGGCACGGAGATAATGAACGAGGTAAAAAGGCTTTCCGGCGGAAGAATAATAATCGGCCCCGGCACCCTTTACACCATGCTTGACAAGTTTTATTCCGCAGGGCTCATCAAGCGTACAAATCTTTCTCTTGCAACAAAAAAGTACATAATAACCGATGAAGGAAAACGAGTTTTAAAAGAAGAATATCAGAGGCTTACCACATTGATTCTTGACGGTAAAGAAGTAATGGAGGGATTATGATGAAGAAGCGAAAAAATGAATTCCGTGAAAACCAAAACTTTAATTATACTGAGCTTACTGCTCTTTGTGAGCATCTTGAAATAAGGGAAAGAGAAGGCAAAAAGCTTAGGCGCATAGACAAGTATGAACTCACTTACGACATAACCGAGCCAAGAGATATCCGCTATTCGGCTGTTATATTCAACAAAGTGCTGATGCACAAGGATTTTGTTGCCACCTGCGAGCAGGAAGGTTGGGAATATGTAGGCTCACATAACGAGCTCTATGTTTTCCGGACACAAAATCCCGATGCGACGGAAATAATGACTGATGAAAGCGATTATTTCAAAATAGTTGCCAAAAGCTATCTCAAGCATCCGCGGTTCCTGGGCGTCAACGGTTTCCTGTTTTACATTTTGGTAAGTCGTTTTTTTGACTTATTTACCTATAATTCTACCATAGCAGCAAAAGGATTCCTGATGGTTGATTATCTTTTTTTGGTAGTTTTTTTAATTTCAATAGTTTTTAAAATAACGGAATACATAGAGTGGTACAAGAAAGCTAAAAACGCTGTACGCAACAATGAAAAAATACCGTTTGCAAATTATAAAGAAAGAACGACTAAAAAAATATCCAGAGTAATAGTTTATTGTTTTTTTGGGATTGCAATTTTATGCTTCTGGATTTATACAAGTTGGGGCTATATTCCTACAGATTGGGTATTATATGTAAACTTAATACTCCTTGGCCTCATCACAGTAACATCTCTGTATGACTATGTAAAAATCATAAGCAGGAAAAAAGCTCTTGTTCTTACGTTCATCAGCATTCTGATATTTGTAGCAGGTGCATATTTTTTAACCGTAAATCTTGATACTGCATACAATGAAAACCCTAATATTTTAAAGGAAGAAAATATACCCGTTTCTGTTTCTGATTTGAAATCCAATGCATGCTGGTGCGAAAACGAAATAGATGATTACAGCGGAACAAAATTTGCACAATATTACGAAATTCGCTCATATTGTTCTATGCACGAAGAAAGCATATATTATGATATTTTTATCAGCGACAACGAAAAAATAAAAAGAAATTACATTGAAAAAATTATAGAGGAAGAAACGACTGATGATGTAGGCTTAATAAGTTATAACCCCGAAAGCAGCGGTTGGGATGAACAGTACAGACTAATTTGCGATGGCGAAATTACAAATTATGGATTAGCTGTAAAAGGCAATACGGTGATTTACAATAATTATTTATCTGATTTTGATTCCGACTTTTTCGATGTTGCTTACAATAAAATGTTCGGATAAAATACAGAAAGCAGGTGTTGCGAAAACACCTGCTTGATTTTTTCGGTTTCACTTAGCCCTCGGGTCTCTCTTATGCCTCATACTCAATAAATGCGTAGTTGATTACTTTTCTTCTGTTTGTGTATGTAATATAAAGCTTGTTACCATCGGCAATAATAGCGGGATAGGAATATTCTGCCGCAAGGTCAAAGAGATTTCCTGCAAGAGTTGTTACATCCTCCCATGTTTTGCCGTTGTCCTCGGAAAC
>JAFULG010000002.1 GCA_017473435.1 Clostridia bacterium
CATCGAATCTCGGGTTCCTTTTCTTATCTCGTTGTTTAATTTTCAAGGTCCAATTCGCTGCCGTTTTTCAGACAGCTCAAAGAGTATATCACACACTCTTCTCTTTGTCAAGACTTTTTCAAAACTTTTTTAGTTTTTTTCAAGCCTCTCTTTTCGCCTTCCTACAAGTTGTCTCTGAGCTATCCTCTCGTTCCCCTCGCGGAATGCTTGCATATATTATCACTATTTTCCGTCTTTGTCAACAGTTTTCACCAAACTTTTTTGTGCTTTTTCACTAATCGACCCTTCTTTTGTATACGTATCCGGGTGTGTTTGTGTTTATCTGCTAAAAAGACACTATATGTTGGGGTATGCTTGCTTTTTCGGCATTTTTGTCTAGATGTGGCGGGTAGCAAATTGTAGCGCCGCCCCATCGGGCGGCTCGGTAACTGTGTCATCTTTTAGTCGCCCATTGGGCGACGCTACTTTGTCATCATAAATTAAGCAATCAGATAAAACAAAAGTGCGAGGATTATTCCCTGCACTTAAAACAATTCTTTTAAATCAATACATAGCATTGACTGAAAAATAAACCTTATTCATTCCGTCGTAAACATCATACTTAATAGCATAAGAAATATCAGTTGCACCGCAAGTTATTCTTGCCAAAAATTTATTTTCGCTTTCATAAGAACAAGTAAATCTTTCATTAGCAGCTTTATCATTAATAAGATCGCTGCAAAGTTTTTCAAATACAACCTTTTCGTCATTCTCATCAGAACACTCAATATCAAAGTCATATCGGTGAATCCTGGATTTGTGGAACACATCAGTTATCACAAATGCACGTCTTGTAGTCTCAACGGTCATCAAACGATTCTCACAGGAGGCATTATAGGTTTCAATAACCTTACCGGTTTCCTCGATATAGTGACTATCTTTAACCTGCAACCCAAAGCATCCTTCAACATCTGACCTTGTACTATCCCATGTAAGCCCCGGTGCAAGAAAACACACCGTCTCCTCTTTCATTTCCGAAGGCATATGAAACATAGCCGAAATAATAATTGATTGGATATTGAATATAACAATAGGAGCCATAATCAAAACAGCAATTACAATCCAAATAATTTTAACTGCTTTTTTCACAATAACATCTCCTTTCCATATGCATCCCTAAAATCACAAATCAAACACCGAACTCATTTTAAACACAACCTCGTCCGCACTGCCCTCGATATACTCTATCTGATATTCAGCATCGTCACCACTCCAGAATGGACCGTAGTATCTGACAGCCATCAAAACATTATCTTCTTTATTGCAATGAAAACGATCGTCAGAAGCCCTGCTTTCAATAAGCTGTCCGCAAAGCCTATCAAACACCGCCTTTTCATCTTGTACATCATTGCACTTAATATTAAATGTATATTCAAACACTCTTTTTCTTCTGAAAAGCGTAAAAGGCGAAAAGCATCTTCTTGTTGCCTTAACTTCCATCGGATGATTTTCAAACATCGCACTAAAAGTATCTGTCTTGATTCTGCCAAAAACAATATCAAAAACATCACCCTTTTTACTAACGCTTTCCGTAGGCTCACCAAAACAATTTCTCACATCAGCTATAGTGCTGTTCCAGGTAAGCTCAGGCGTTAAAAAGCTCACGCTATCTTCTTTCGCATCATCAGGCATCGAATATATAAAACATATAGCTACATTAGGTATATTTACTAATATAAATAAGACTATTGTAATAACCGAAACAATCTTAACTGCCTTTTTCATACTGACACCGCCTTTCCTGACTCAATTATATCAACGAGCAGCTCAATATACAATAAAAGTGTTATAAATGTAATAAATTCGTAATTGATTTGTTGCAAAAAGACCTTACAGCTTTTTCACTGTAAGGTCTTTACTTATTATATATGCTGTTTCATTTTTATGTGTAAGGGGTTTCACCCCTTACAATCCCTGACAAGCTTTTGTAAAAGCTTGTCCAAAACTTTACTTTTTCAATCACAATAAATCTGATACGCTGAATAACTTACCCTTCTCGCTTCATCGTTGAAGACCGCAGAAAAGACCGTAAAGAATGCAGGTATCTCCGTTGAGTTCCAACTTGCAGAAAAAATTATCTCTCCACCTTCACCTTGAGTCACTTCACCGTTTTTGGTGAGAGTATCCTTTTTGAGCTGCTCATACTCCGCCTCAGGCAGACTCCAGCTTGCTTCAAACCTTCCGCTTCTGACACTATTATAATAGTATTTATATGTAACATCCTCCGCTTTCTCGGGAATCTCCTTCGGCATCAACTTTTCAAGCGTCTCATAATTCTCTTCAAACTTACCGTCAAGAACAAGATAATCGTCCGGGTTTATCGTTTCGGAATATAGCGGATATATGCCGGGTTCTATAGAGTTAAAGAAATAAGTTGTCACAAGCGTATAACAAAAACTCATCAACAAGCCCATAATCAAAAACACCGAAGTAAAAACACGGAGCTTCTTTCTTTTCTCCGTTGAAGCTAGAGAAAAAACAAGACCCCAAAACGAAACAGTCATAAATACAGGCACAAGCCACCCATAATTATACAAATCAAGAGTAGGAAACTTAAGCTGTGACCTCATAAAGAAGAACAAGCCGTATACCAAGGCTATCCACATTACCGATAGCACTATATTAGTTTTTCGTTTCATAGTTTGCTCCCCCTGTTTCTTGTTTGTTAATTCGATTATACTACCTCTCTCCTGAAAAATCAAGTGTAAATTCAAAAGACCTTACAGCTCATTCAAAACTGTAAGGTCTTTATTTGTTTGTTCTATGACCTCGCCGGTCGGGCGTTCTTTCTTGTAAGAAAGAACCAAAGAACTTTTCGTTTTTTTATACTATATATAATAGTATAGGATTTTTATTTTGCAAGAGCACCAATCTCAAGCATAAATCCACCAATCTGTGCACCGAACTCAGGACCGCCATCCATAACAAGGCGACCTGCCTTTGTAGCCTCAAGCATATCATCAATGCTCATAAGGATACCGAGTGCGCTGTCAAGGTTGTTGAAGCGAAGTGTAAAGAAAGGCATTGCTCTCTTGTATTCACCACGACCTGCTCTTGACTTACCGGCCTTGATTCTGATGAAGGCTGAAACCTGAGGATAGTTGTCAACTGCAAAAGCATAAACACGGTCGGGGCTCTTTGTTGTCCAATCCTTGATTTCGGGATGTCCCATCTTGTTAAGCTGGCTGATACCGCTTGAAAGAAGATAGAAGTAGCACTTTACAAGAAGTTCCTTTGTCTCTTCATCCTTCGGGGGCTCTGTAGCACCGAGAAGGTCAGCCATCTTAAGAAGTACCATTACGAAGGAAACAAGTGTTCCTGCATATTTAAGACCCTTAATCTTGGGAATACCGCCGAGTGAAATGTTACCCTTGAAGAAATCGTTGAGTGCTTCAACGCTCTTGAATTCAAGCTCAATGTGGGGATCCTCTGTAAGGCAGGTGTGAACAAGCCATTCACCGCTGTTTACAACAAAGTGCATACCAACCTTGCCGCCCTCTACATCGGGATCAAGGCAGCTTACCTGGATAACTGCATGAGCATTTTCAAACTTCTTCTTAAGGGAGGGAACATCGTTTGCAATAACCTTTACAAGCGGCAAAGCTGCATTGAGAAAGATTTTGTTTGAATATAAGGCTTCTTTAGTATGAGCCATATCGTTTGCCTCCTTGTAATAATATTAGAACTCGTCGTCCCAGTTATCGTCTTCTTCAAAGTCTGCGTTCATTGTTTCACGAACAGCAGCGATGATACCGTTAGCGTCGATACCTGCGTCGGACATAATATCCTCGTGAAGACCGATCATAGCAAAGCCCTTATGACCGAGCATCTTGAATGCACAGCCCTTACCGTACTGAGCCATAACCTCTGCAACAGCTGAGCCTAAACCGCCTGTAACAAGGTGGTCTTCAACTGTAACAATTCTTCTTGTATCGGAAATAGCCTTCTGAATAGCCTCAACGTCGATGGGGCTGATTGTATGCATATTAAGAACGCGAACTGAAAGTCCGTCTGAATTCTTGAGGAACTTTGCAGCCTCACGAGCCTGGAATACGCATGAGCCGCAAGCGATAACTGTGATATCTGTACCCTCGTGAACCTCAACAGCCTTACCAACCTCAAAGCCGTAATCCTGGTTCTCATAAAGAACACGGTCAAAGCCACGGTTGATACGGATGTAATAGGGACCAAAGTTTTCGTAAGCTGCGTTAACAGCGTTAGCTGTTTCAAAGCCGTCAGCGGGAACGATAACTGTAAGGTTGGGCATTGCTCTTGTGATTGCAAGGTCAGTAATAGCATGGTGAGTTGAACCTGCCTGACCGAAGGATGTACCTGAATGTGTAGCAATAATCTTTGCGTTTACATTCTGATAGCAGATGTCTGTGTGAAGCTGGTCGCAAGCACGCATTGATGTGAAAGCAGAGAAGCCTGAAAGGAAGGGAATCATACCTGCTCTTGCCATACCTGCAGCAACACCGAACATATCCTGTTCAGCGATACCAACGTTGATAACTCTTTCGGGGCAAACCTTAAGAACGTCGCCGAGCTTTGTTGATTTTGCAAGGTCAGCTGTAATAGCAACAACCTTGGGGTCCTTTAAAATAATGTCAGCAAGTGCCTTACCGTAAATTTCAGCTGTGGAAAGTGAGGTCTGGTCAACTGCTGTATAAACAAATCCGCCTGCCATAATTATTTGCCCTCCTTTTCTGCACGTGCACAACGAGCCTTATAATCTTCGTCAAGCTCTTTATTGAACTTCTCGAAGAGAGCGTCGTCGATAGCACCGTAGTGCCATGTGTAGTCGCCTTCGATTGACTTGATACCTGCGCCCTTCTTTGTATCCATAAGAATACATGTGGGAGCACACTTTTCCTTTGAACGCTCGATAGCTACATCGATAGCATTGCAAAGCTCGCCGATATTGTTACCGTCAACAACAATTGTGTTGAAGCCGAAGGCTGTCATCTTGTCCGCAAGAGGCTCAAGCTTCTTGATGTCTTCGGTGTTACCGTCGATCATGTTGTGGTTTCTGTCAATGAATACGATGCAGTTTGAAAGCTGATAGTGGTTGATTGTCATAAAGCCTTCCCAGCATGAGCCTTCACCGAGCTCACCGTCACCGGTAACTACATATGTAAGGAAGTCCTTACCCTGAAGTCTTGCTGCAAGTGCTGTACCTGCTGCGATTGAGGGGCCGTGACCGAGTGAGCCTGTTGATGCGTCAACACCTACAACCTTGTTTGAGTCAAGGTGCATACCCATCTTTGAGCCTGAAAGGTTAAATGACTTAAGCATTTCAACGTCGTTGAAGCCCTTATCGCAGAGCACGGGAGCATAAGCGATAGCTGCGTGACCCTTTGAAAGGATGAAGCGGTCTCTGTCTTCCCACTTGGGATCCTCAACCTTGATGTTAAGGTACTTGTGATAGAGAACGGTAAGAAGATCCATAACGCTCATACCGCCGCCGAAATGTCCGCTGCCTGCCCAAACAGTTGTCTGAACTGTAAGCTTACGAAGCTCGAAAGCCTTCTTTTCAAGGGCAAGCCATTCCTGTTTTGAAAGTGGCATAATGTTTTCCTCCAATTTATTATAATATTTTCTCTCCATAAGGCAACGCCCGTAAGCGTCGCCTTTGATGGGGGGATTTTACAGTTTAATCCGTCGCTTTTATCTGAAAAGCTCGGGGTGATTCTTTGCAACGATGCCGAAAGCTTCTTCTGCAACGTCAATTGTGTGCTTGATGTCCTTGTCGGAAAGAGCAGCATTGATGAAGTGGTTATGGTGAGAAGCAAGGAAGATACCTCTTGCAACCATTTCAGCAATCCATTCCTGATGGAGAAGCATGCTGTCGTCGTTAGCAATTCTTAAGTAGAAGAGAGCTGCGGGACCTGAAGCGATGAGGTTGAAGCCGTGCTCTGCGCCGGCCTTAACAAGACCGTTACAAAGCTTTTCGCCCTTTTCCTTAAACATCTTGGGAACGTCAAGTTCCTTCATCTTGTTGATGTTTGTAATACAAGCTGCAAAGGGAACAGCTGAAAGCCAGTATGAGCCTGTATAAGCAAGTGAGCTCATTGCATTCTTAAGGAAGTCCTTACCGCAGATAGCTGACATATTGTAGCCGTTTGCAAGAGCCTTACAGAAGCAGATAAGGTCAGCCTCAAAGCCGAAGTAATGGTCAGAGCCGGCAAGGTCAAGACGGAAGCCTGCACGAACGTCGTCAATAATAAGAACGATATCGTTCTTTGTGCAGATTTCTCTTACCTTCTGCCAGAAGCCTTTTTCGGGGAATGCGTTGTCATGGAAGTTACCGTGATCATAAGGCTGAGCGATTATACATGCAATCTGGTTCTTGTTCTCTTCGATTGTCTTTTCAAGAAGAGGAATATCGTTCCAGGGAAGCATAATGTTATTAGCAACATCCTCAGGAAGAACACCGGGATAGTCAATTTTCTGACACCAGGGTGAAACGCCGTGATAGTAGCCATGGAACATGATAACCTTCTTGCGGTGTGTATATGCTCTTGCGCACATGATAGCGCCCTGTGTTGCGTCGTTACCGTTCTTTGCAAAGAAAGCCCAGTCAGCTGTGTTAACTGTGTCAACAAGAAGCTCTGCGCATTCAAGCATTACCTTACCGGGCTGTGTTGTGCAGTTACCAAGCGCGATCTGCTTCATAGCAGCAGCATCAACATCGGGATCGCAGTAACCGAGTACGTTGGGGCCGTATGCGCACATATAGTCAATATATTTGTTACCGTCAACGTCCCATACATATGTACCCTTTGCCTTTTCAGCAAACATAGGCCATTTTGCAACAGGGATGAACTGACCCTCTGCAGGGCCGAGGTGACCGTAAATACCTGAAGGTATTACCTTTGTTGCTCTGTTGAAGAGCTCTGTGCTTTTATCGTGTTTGTATACGGGAAAACTCATTGTAATACCTCCTTATGCAAGATAGAGTGCAACTCTGTCAAGAATTCTGTTAACGTTGTCGATCATATTGATCTGACCGTGCATTGCGATTGTACCTTCACCGATACAAGCGATGGAGTTAACCTTACCGTCAAAGAGATCTCTTGCAAGACGGATGTTGTCAAATTCCATCTGTGAGCGATATGCTTCGGGCTTCTGCTTGATTGTTACCATGTGGTGATCCTTAACGCGGATTGTAGCACCAACGCAATCCTTAATTGAAACATCGATGATACCGTCAGGAATGAATGAAGCACTGAATTTACCGATTTCGTCATTGTTACCGATCTGAGAAAGAGCAACAGTGATTACATAGAACATAAGCTTTGTGCTGATTTCAAAGAACTTATCATCCTTAAGATCTTCCTCTGTAGCACGGAGATACTTTGAAAGTAAATCAGTAAGAGGGATGAACTTTTTGAGAAGGAACATAATCTTTGAAAAGCCCTTTGAAGGAAGAGCTGAACCTGTTCCGTCAACCATAGCATTGAACTTCTCGGGAGTTGAGAAGGGGAGAAGAACATCACAGTTCTGTGTGCCCTGTTCCATTCTGCATCTGCCGTTTTTGAAGAAGAGAGTAGCGCTGGGGCCGCCCTTTACTTCAAGACCGATAGAAACAGGCTTTTTGGTCTTTACGAGCTCACTTGCTTTTTCATCAAGCTCACAAAGGTTTTCGATTGCACCGAGAACAGCATACATATTTATGTATGCCAGGGTTTTTGCATCTGTCATAAAATAGCCTCCTTTGGTTAGATACAACGGTAATTATACCATTGTATGATTTAGACAAAGTTATTTTAACAAATATTCCTCATTCTGTCAATTCTCTATGTGCATTTATAACATTTTTTTTAAATTTATTTTCAAAAAAATGGCAAATCTATATTGAAACAAGTAAAAAACGCCGCCCTGATGATAAAAACCTCAAGGCGGCTTACTGATTTTTAATTTTACATTGAGCAGGCGAGCACTATTGTTGAAATAACAGCAACGATAAATGTTACTCCGTACCTTTCAAGATAAGCACCGACATAGAGCATTGCAACAGCAGGTGCATAAAGAATTTTCTGAAGGATATTTCCGTGCTTATAGACCTTTTCCGTCATATTCAATGCGTCCTCAATAAGGCTGTAGCTGTTAACGTAAAGCGAAACAGCGAACCAATATGAAACCGCCGTAGTTGCAATAAGCAGGGGATTGGTAGTTTCGTAAACAAAAAGGAAAATTATGGGCAATACTGCAAGGAAGAAAGCTCCGAGAGCATTAAAGAATGCGGGCACAAAGCAGATAGCAAAAGCAGACGAAGCCGTAGGCATAAGCTCATGGTCAATATGACTGCACATTTCATCTTTTCTTAAGTATCTGTTATCCTCAACCGGTACCTTGCATATGCGGCAGACAATCTGCTCCCAGAAGCATCTTACATAAGCGCCGGGAAAGGTGAGATATTTTGTAATATAGTAAAAAGCCGTCATGCGATGTCACCTCTCATATCTGCAATAGCCTCCTCAAGGGAAACCGTTCCGTTTTTATATCCTTCAACGAGCTCACTCACTTCAAAACCGGAGCTTCCGAGGGTCTGGACCATATTGTTGTAAATATCTGTATTGCCGCAATAAAGGGCGCAGAGAGCATAGAGATTGCAGTTTGAAACATTGTAATAGTTTGTGCTCATATACTCTGTCATTGTATCAAGAGCGAGGGCTCCTTCTCCCTTGATAAGATAGCCGATTACAAGGGCAGGGTAGTATGATGTATCACCGCTGTATGCCTTGCTTGCAGCTGTTTCGCAAAGCTTGATAATTGCATCACCGTCGGGAACCTCAAGGTAACGGTAATAAAGAGCCATTGAGGCATATGCCTTCATATCCTCACTGTTGTTTTTACACATTTTTTCAAAGTATTCCTTTGCAAGCTCCTCGTTGCCCATTTTACCTGCAACCTCACAGATTGAGGGAAGATAAATCCAGTTGGCAAAACCGTTCTTATCGTTTTCCTCAATACCCCTGAGCACCTCAAGCTGCTTTTCAAGCTCAGCACCTGAAAGTCTTAAAAGCTCATACTTATAATACTCGATGATAACTTCGCTGTATCTGATGCCTTTTTCTTCGTCGACATAGTTTTCCTTTGCCTTGTCAAGCTCCGCAATAAGCTTATCGCAATCAAATTCCTTACCTGAAAAAGCATCCTCAACAATAGTCTGAACTGCATCTCTTGTCGCAAGGAAGGTATCAACAAATTCCACAGCACGCTTGTACTTTTTATTCCAGGGGAGCTTAAGCTGATTCTCTGTATAATACTTTTCAACAGTTTCCTTTGCGTTATTCACATATCCCGTACGGATAAAACCGTCAATAAGAAGATCAACTGCCTTTTGAGAATCAACATCCTTACC
This sequence comes from Clostridia bacterium, assembly GCA_017473435.1. Taxonomy (GTDB): domain Bacteria; phylum Bacillota; class Clostridia; order Oscillospirales; family Acutalibacteraceae; genus UBA6857. Next base: position 9,407 of record JAFULG010000002.1, read on the forward strand.
TGAAACAAAGCTGTAAAGGCTCTGTACCGTTGACATCATTTTACCCTCTCCTGCAGCAGCCTGTGCTTCAAGAACAACTACTGCATTTTCCATGCTGTCCAAACCGAAAAACACGGAAAGACCGAAAACAACAATCATAAGAAGCATTGAAATAACGCCACTTATTCTCAACGGATAGCGCTTCATAAGCTCACGGCAGCTTTCACAGTAGGGATAATCCTCACCGTAGCTGAGACTGACAGGCTGTTCTGCACAACACTCACAAAGAGGAAGCTCTGCCTTTTCCTCCGGATGCTCTTCATCCGCATCTTCAATTTCTTCAAGCTCCTGAATAAGCTCACCTTCCGCCTGCTCCTCACCGGCATTGTCAAGTGCCTCCTGGAACATATCGCGGATTCCCTCAAGCTCCTTTACAAGAGCATCCTCTTCGCTTTCCGCTGAAATTTCCTCAGTAATCTCTTCAGATACATCAGCAAATTCCTCATCGGGAGTTTCAAGCTCTCTCTTTTCAAATTCGTCCAAAATATTACCTCCTCAATTTGTAGGTTGAAAGTAAACACTTATATGTAAATGCTATTTTATCATTGTTTTTTGTAAAAATCAACCGTAAAACATAACAGATAATAAAAACAAAAATTTAAACTTACTTAAAATATCATTGAGAAAATCCATAGAATATGCTAAAATAGCTGTAACGAAGAAAGGTGACGGTTAAAATGGAAAATCTTCAAAAAGAACTGGAAAAAATTATAGAACAAAATAAAAAAGAGGGGACAAAGCCCTCTTTGCTTCTTCATGCCTGCTGCGCACCCTGCAGCAGCTACTGCATTGAATATCTGCACAAATATTTTGATATTACCCTTTTCTTCTATAATCCCAACATTTTTCCCGCCGAAGAATACGCTCACCGCGTAAACGAGCTGAAAAGGCTGGTAACTGAAATGGGACTTTCAATTCACGTCCTCGAAGCAGAGAACGACACCGAAAGCTTTTATGCCCTGGCAAAAGGCAGAGAGAACATACGAGAGGGCGGCGCAAGGTGCTTTGACTGTTACCGTTTAAGACTGAAAAAAACCGCTCAGCTGGCAAGGGAAAAAGGCTTTGATTATTTCACAACCACGCTTTCAATAAGTCCTCTGAAAAACTCAAAGAAGCTTCGCGAAATCGGCCTTGAGTTAGAAGGGGAGTACGGAGTTAAAAACCTTCCCTCGGATTTCAAGAAAAAGGAAGGCTACAAAAGAAGCATTGAGCTTTCAAAAAAGTACAACCTTTACAGACAGAACTACTGCGGATGTGAGTATTCGGTGAGAGTTCCGGAGCAGACAGGCAACAGCAAGAAATAATCTATAAAAAGCTCATACCTGAACCCGGGAACAATCATATTAAAATTCCGGAAAACCCTTTAAAGAATATAAAAACTGAATATTTCCCCGAAAGCCTAAAAGAAGGCTGTAAAAAACTTCCGTTTTTTACAGCCTTCTTTTTACTGCTTTATTATTTTACGTATCCGTCAGGGTACTGTAACTTAATAGTTCTCTTTTCTTACCTCGAAATAGCTCTGAGGATGTGCGCAAACGGGACAGATTTCGGGAGCCTTTTTGCCCATTACAAGGTGTCCGCAGTTGCGGCATTCCCACATGGTTTCCTCGCTTTTTTCAAATACTGCCTTCATCTCAACGTTGTTGAGAAGTGCACGGTATCTTTCCTCGTGGCTCTTTTCAATTTCTGCTACCATTCTGAACTTTGCAGCAAGGTCATGGAATCCTTCTTCCTCAGCGTCCTTTGCAAAGCCTGCATACATATCTGTCCATTCGTAGTTTTCACCTGCGGCAGCTGCTGCAAGGTTAGCAGCTGTGTCACCAAGCTCACCGAGAGCCTTGAACCACATTTTTGCGTGTTCCTTTTCGTTGTTTGCGGTTGCTTCAAAAATTGCGGCAATCTGCTGATAGCCTTCCTTCTTAGCTACGGAAGCAAAGTAGGTGTACTTGTTTCTTGCCTGGGATTCACCTGCGAAAGCCTCCATAAGATTTTTTTCGGTTTTTGTGCCTTTAAGATTCATAGTTGTTTCCTCCTTGAATATTTTTATTGTAAAAATAATATCATCCGTATAAAGTTTTGTCAATTTAATTTTGATTTATTCCAAAAGATTTTATGTGCGGAAAATGATGATAAATTCTTGAACAAAAGTTAATAATATGATATCATAAATGAGTATACGAAAAAAAGAGAGGTTTATTGTTAAATGATCAGTACAAACAATGTTACTCTGCAGTACGGCGGCAGAGAGCTTTTTAAAAGCGTTTCAATCAACTTCACAAAGGGTAACTGCTACGGCCTTATCGGTGCAAACGGAGCAGGTAAAAGTACATTTCTGAAAATTCTTTCAGGTGAAATTGAGCCTAATAAGGGATATGTTACTATTACTCCCGGTGAAAGACTTTCCGTTCTGAAACAGGATCACTATGCCTATGACGAATATGACGTAATAAGAACAGTGCTTATGGGCAACCCGAAGCTCGTTGAAATTATGGACGCCAAGGAGGAACTTTACTCCAAAGAGGAGTTCACCGAAGAGGACGGTATACGTATAAGTGAACTTGAAGAGGAGTTTGCCGAGATGGACGGCTGGAGCGCAGAAAGTGACGCTGAAATTCTCCTTAACGCTCTCGGTATCCACAATGAGTTTCACTATACCCTTATGAAGGAATTAAGCGGTGACCAGAAGGTTAAGGTGCTTCTTGCACAGGCTCTTTTCGGCAACCCTGATATTCTCCTTCTTGACGAGCCTACCAACCACCTTGATGTTGCAGCTATCAACTGGCTTGAAGAGTTCCTTATGAACTTTGAAAATACGGTTATCGTTGTCAGCCACGACAGACACTTCCTGAATAAGGTGTGCACACATATTGCTGACTGTGACTTCGGTAAAATTACAATGTATGTAGGTAACTACGACTTCTGGTACGAATATACCCAGATGGCACAAAGACAGCTTCGTGAGCAGAACAAAAAGACCGAGGCAAAGATGAAGGAGCTGCAGGAGTTTATTGCACGCTTCAGCGCAAACGCGTCTAAATCCAAGCAGGCTACAAGCCGTAAAAAGCTTCTTGACAATCTTGTACTTGAGGATATGCCTGTATCTTCAAGACGCTTTCCCTTTGTTGAGTTCAAGCCTGACAGAGATATCGGTAACGATATGCTTATGGTTGAGGGACTTTCAAAAACCGTAGGCGACAGAAAGGTACTCGACAATGTTTCATTCACAATAAGGCCTAACGAAAAGGTTGCTTTTGTAGGCACCGACGCCGTGGCAAAAACCACCCTGTTTAAAATCCTCATGGGCGAGCTTGAGCCTGATGAGGGCACCTTCAAATGGGGCGTTACAACCTCACAGGCTTATTTCCCTGCCGACAACTCCGCATTCTTTGACGATGTAGAGGACAGCCTTATTGACTGGGTGAGAAGCTATTCTGACCTTCAGTTTGAAACCGACGTAAGAGGCTGGCTGGGCAGAATGATGTTCTCCGGTGAGGAGGCAACCAAAAAGGCAAAGGTGCTTTCCGGCGGAGAGAGAGTACGCTGTATGCTTTGCAAAATGATGCTTTCCGGAGCAAATGTGCTCATCCTTGACGAGCCCACAAACCACCTTGACCTTGAATCAATTACGGCACTTAACAATGCACTTATAAAGTTTAAGGGTGCACTTCTCTTCACCTCACACGACCATCAGTTTGTGCAGTCGATTGCCGACAGAATTATCGAAATCCGTCCCGACGGACTTTATGACCGCAAGGAGACCTATGACGAATTCCTTGAAAACAACGAGTTGCTTATCACTAAATAAAGAGGTGCTTTTATGATATATGTAATGGGCGATATCCGTGGATGCAAGGATAAATACGATGATATGCTTGAACAGATAAAGCCTCAGGAGCTTGATGCTGTTTTTGTTCTGGGTAATGTTATTGACCATGGTGATGACGGTATTGCAATACTTATGGATATGATGTACCGTGCAAATATTTATCCTATCCTAGGCGAAAGAGAATATTATGCAAAAAAGTTCCTTCCCGTTATAGCTGAAAAGGGTGATGCTGAAAAGGCACTTGCTTCACTTGAGGGCGAGAATAAGGAGCAGCTTGCAAAATGGCTGACAATGAAAAGCGAAAAAACGATTACGGATTTTCTTGCTCTTTCAGATGATGATAAAGAGGCTCTGCTTGACTATCTTGAGGAATTTGCCGCTTTTGAGGAAATTAAGAGCAAGGGCAAGCGTTTTATTCTTACTCATGCAGGCATAAGCAATCACGATGAAAGAGATCTTTATGAGCACGAAACAGAGGACTTTGTTTTTACTGAGACAGATTACGGTAAAATATATTTTGACGATGCTTTTCTTGTAACCGGGCATACGCCTACAGTTGCCATTGACAAAAAGCTTTTCGGCAAGCCTTATGCTAAAAAGAAGCATCTTGCAATTGACGGCGGTTGCGGTCTCGGCGGTAAGCTTATTGCAATTTGTCTTGATACATTAAAGGTGTATTACAGTTAAAGTGAAGAAAAATTAAAGGTCTTTTGGTTACTTTTCTTTCAAGAAAAGTAACGCCCGACCGGCGAGGTCATCAAATAATTTTCAGAAAAAATCAAAGGGGCTGTAAAAAAGATGCAGAATGAACAAACTGAGCTAGAAATAAAGCTTTTGCTTTATTTTTAGGTTACCCGAAGGCGTACAGAGGTACGCCGAGAGGCGAAGTTTGTTTATAGCATAAAATACAAAAAACAGCGTTTTTTGTGACTTTCATCATTTTTATATGTTTTAAAGGGTTTCTTGGCGTTTGTGATCACCGAGAAACCCTTTATCTGTCTTGTTTTATGCGGTCTGCGCTTTTTTTACAGCCCCTTGTTATATTATTATGTTTTTCGCTCGCCGCGGGGCATTCTTTCTTGTAAGAAAGAATCAAAGAACTTTACTTTTTTATGCCTTTTTCTTGAAAAGCTTGCCTAAAACAGCGCTGAAAATCTTATCGAAAAGAGGGAATACAAGCTTGACAATACCTGCTGCAATAAGCGCATAAACAAGCGCTACAACTGCGCCTGCGATAACGTCTGTGCAGTAGTGTACCTCAACATAAATACGGCTGAAGCCCATAAGAGCTGCAAAGAAGGTCATGGGAATACCGATTTTTCTGTTGTAGATAAGAATTGCAAAGGCTGCCGCAAAGGCGGATGATGTGTGACCTGAGGGGAAGGAGAAGCTTGAGGGTGCGTGTACAAGATTGGGGAAGAAGTATTTTGCACTCTCGCCGCCCCAGAGTGAATATGCCTCAGGGTCAATGATGAAGAGGTTGAAGGGTCTGGGTCTTGCAAGGAAATCCTTGAGGATGATGTTGTTGCAAAGGAGCATTACAACAAGAGCAATAAGAATCGCAAAGCCTACCTTGCGGTACTTTTTGAAGAAAAGGAATACAATACCCATGGCAATGAAGATGATGCCTTCGTCACCGAGGGTTGTGATTGTGACCATAAGAGCAGTCATAAACCTGCCCTGAAGTCCCTGTGCCCACTCGAAAACAGCAAGGTCAAAGCCGAGAAACTTATCGAAAAATGCTTTGAATCTGTAAACCTGTTCAACGCGAAGCTTATATTCAACGCCTACAGGTGCATTTGCCTCGTCAGCTGCAACAACCTTTACATTGTATGTACCGTTGATGTCAGCACAGGCAAATTTCTTCCACTTGGGAAGGTTGCCTTCCTCGTCGGGAGCGGCAGTGGTTGAGCGGAGGAGCTTGCCGTCTGTGTCGTAGATTTCTACAACCCAGCCGCCTTTGATTGCTTCTGCATCAGCGTCTGTTTCAATTGCAAAGGTTACATAACCGGTGTCGCCCTCGTTTGCATAGCTGAAGCTGTCCTGAGGGTCGTCAGCCTCAAGAATACCGCTGTAGCTCTGACCGAGCTGAAGCACAGCATCAAGGTTTGCATTTCCTGCGGTTGCGACAGTAACAGGATCGTTTGTTGCTCCTGCACCGAAGGTGAATACGATTGAAAGCATCATAATGAGTGCAAGAAAAACAGATATCTTTCTTTTCATAAAATAATCCTACTTTCTGTAATATTTATTTAAGCCGAATGGCATTATTACCGTTATTGATTACCAACACTTTTTGTTCTCAACCTCAAACTTACCATTTTCTATATTGATAACACAATACTTTCCGTCACACAGGGCTCCGGGGTTGACAGCGGTTACTCCGCTTGTTGCTTCCGTTACTGTTTTTGAAACGTGGGTGTGACCGTAAAGTGCAAGCTGAGCCTTAACGGCAGATGCCTGCTTATATAAATAGAAAAGCGTAGTTCTCACATCGAGCTTATCACCGTGAGCGGCAAAAACCGTAACACCGTCAAAGTATTTATATGCTTCGGTGTTAACGGTATAAGACCAGTCGTTATTCCCTCTTACACAGGTAAAACGCTTGTCGGGATAAAATTCCCTGACCCATTCAACATCGCTCATTCCGTCACCGAGAAAAATAACATCTTTACAGTCAGGCTCTTTTGAAAGCATACGGTCTACGAGTTCCTTTCTTCCGTGGGAATCGGAAAACACCAACACCTTCATTCATAAAAACCTGCCCTTCGTCATATTTATTCAATATACAAATTATATTAACACAAGTCAGGTGGTTTTTCAATGCAAAATGAAACAAAACTTTCCGCGGAAATGATAAATTCCCTTTTCAGTATGCTTAAAAAAGGAAAAGGGAACGGAGAGAGTGTAAAAAACATACTCAATCAGAGCCTTAACGAAAGCCAGAAAAAAGCTGTAAATCAGATTATGTCTGATCCGCAGAAGCTCAAGGAGCTGCTTGCAAGTCCGCAGGCAAAGGAGCTGATGGCGAAGCTGAACGGTATGCAGGGAGAAAATAAAAATGGACCCGCCTGATTTTAATTTCGATAATATCGGTGATATCCTCGGCAGTCTGTCTCAAGAGGATATTGAAAAGCTGAGCGAGATTGCAGGTCAGTTTATGGGCGATGAAAAGACCGATAATACACAAGGATACTGTGACTGCAGTGGTGACGGTAATGTATTTGGCGGCTTTAATATTGACCCGGATATGCTTTTTCGCCTGATGAACATTATGCAGAAGCTGCAAAGCCGCAATAATGATCCCCGGTGCAATCTTATTCAGGCTCTGAAGCCCTTGCTTTCACCTGAGAGGAGACGAAAGGCAGATACCGCAATAGAAATACTGAGGCTTATGAGTATATTCTCGCTTAAAGATCTTTTCGGCACGGAGTGAATACAATGGACAGAGATACTGCTCTTATACTTGCTCTTGTTTTTCTTCTCGGGCAGGATACGGGAGATAAGGCGCTTATGCTGGCTCTTTTATACATCCTGTATTGACAATTTGTCAGCTTTAATCTATGATAATAGACAGACAAAATCTGAAAGGAATGAAAAACTATGGAATACACTTTTATCCCAAAGGGCGTTTGCTCCAGAAAAATCAGCTTTGAAATAAACGACGGCATTGTGTCAAATGTACGTTTTGCAGGCGGTTGTGCAGGCAACACCCAAGGGCTTGCAGCTCTTATAGAAGGAATGAAGGCAGAGGATGTTGTGGCAAGACTTTCAGGCATCCGTTGCGGCTTCAAGCGCACCTCCTGCCCCGACCAGATGGCAGAAGCTATTAAGGAAGCGATTAAATAATGACTGCAGACCTTAAATGCATGAAAAATCAGTTTGTGTAACGCATGAGAAATACTCCGTCAAAAATTATGAATCATGATGCGGCATCCGCACCTTCTTTAATCAGCAAACAACAAAACCTCATAAAAAGAGCAGAGGGTTTCCCGGAGATTAAAAACACCGGGAAACCCTTTAATTTATGTGAATAACAAAATTATATTTTTTCGCTTTAGGTTGTAAACAAGCTTAATCCCTATAGATGCTTTTACTGTGTTAATCACCCTGCCCAATATCCGAGGAGCCTCTCATACTCTTCATCTGTTATAGCCATAACCGAGCCGTGACGGGGTGAAAAATCCATTTCGTAATCATCTCTTGCAACGGGGAGATAATCACGGAAATTCTCCGTCTGCTGCATAAAGAAGCGTCCCTTACCGTATTCGTCCATTATAAGAAGCCATGTATCCGTACCGTTGATACGGTAAATCTGACTTCCCTCAACGCCGCTGGGAGCAAGAGAAACCACAACAGGCTTATCCTCATAAGGTCCGTTAAGACTTTTACTTGTAACATAAGCAATGGTCTGATCCTCGTCATGCTTGAAGAAGAGATAATAAAGACCATCAGCTTCATTATATGCAATATCACCGTCTATAGTCTGAATGTCACGGCAATAAAGAGGCTTCGGCTCGGTGATAAGGGTTTTCATATCCCTTGTGTAGGCATAGTACAAACCGGCCGTATTGTGTTCCTTGGTGGAATGAGCCCAATAAAGCATATACGCCTTTTCCTTTTCGTCCCACATTGCCTGAGGCGCCCAGGCTCTTGTTGTGTTTTTATATTTTTCGCCAAGGTCACAAATATCAATAATTGTCTCATCGGTCCAGTTTATGAGATCGTCTGAACACCATGTAACAAGGGCGTGATTGGATTCCCAACCCTCCTCGCATTTCATATCCGTGCCCACTATATAAACTCTTCCGTCAACACCTCTGAAAGCATAAGGATCGCGTACACATTTTTTTCCTTTGGTCTGTGTAATAACCGCCTCATTGTTGTTAAGAGGTCTGAAATCGTATCCGTTTTCACTCACAGCGAAGTGAAGCCTTTCCTCTCCCTCACCGTTGCCGACAAAATATACAAAGAGATATTTACCGTACTTACTTTTTACTTTAACTGCGTTTTCCATAATTCACCTTTTGCAAAAGTTATATTTTCTCCCCTGAAAGGGTAGGTGGCAGACCGAAAGGTCTGACGGAGGGGTTAGTCCTCGGCCCTCTTCTTCATCGCCTTGTAAACCTCGTCCTTTTCAACAAAGGGAACATTTTCGCCCTTGATCTTCATTGTTTCCTCGTGACCCTTACCTGCAAGAATGATAATATCACCCTTCTGTGCATTCATCACGGCATATTCAATAGCCTCGGCACGGTCAGGAATAATCACATATTCGCCGTTCTGAGCCTTGCAGTAAGCTGCAATTTCCTCGCAGATACTCTGCGGATCCTCAAAGTTCGGGTCATCACTTGTGATAATTGAAAGGTCTGAGAGCTTACCCGATACACTTCCGAGTTCCTCTCTTCGGCACTCCGTACGTCCGCCCACAGAACCGAAAAGAGTAACTATTCTGTTATGTTCATAAGCCCTAGCTGTTTCTATTATACTCTTAAGGCTGACTCCGTTATGAGCATAGTCTATGATAACGGTAAAATCACCGTCAACTTCAAGCATTTCCCCTCTGCCTTTTACAAAAACACCTTCAAGCCCTTTAGCCTTTGCATCGTCACCTATGCCGAAAAAGTCAGCAACCGCAAGAGCTACAAGAGCATTTGAAGCATTCACATCACCGGGGAGAGATATTCTGTAAGGCTTTAATTCACCCTTATGCTCGCAGGTAAAGCTCATACCCAGCTTGTTATCGAACTTTATTTTTTCACTTGACACAAGTCTGTAATCACAGTCCTCAGCCTCGCCGTAGGTTACATACTCACCTGCACAGTTTTCCGCAACAACTGATGTAAACGGGTCGTCTGCATTAAGCACGGAAAAATCACAAAGGGGGAAAAGCCGGGTTTTCCAATAAGCGTATTCCTCATAGCTTTCATGCTCGTTTGTACCGATATGATCAGGATAAAGATTGGTAAACACGCCCAGAGCAAAGCTTGTTCCGTCTGTACGGTGAGCCTTGAGACCGAGTGAAGATACCTCAATAGCTACTGCCTTGCAACCGCCGTCCGCCATCTGTCGGAACATTTTCTGAAGCTCATAGCTTTCGGGGGTTGTATTCACCGTAGGAAGCACTGTATCACCGAATCTTGCACCTACAGTACCAATAATGCCCGTCATCATTCCGCCTGCTTCAAGCACACTTTTAACTATATGCGCAACTGTGGTTTTACCCTTTGTGCCTGTTATTCCTATAACCGCCATTTCCTTTGAAGGGTGGCGGAAAAAGTTACAGCTCATTTTTGCAAGGGCAGCTCTTGTATCCTTTACGGTAATTACAATGGCATCCGCTCCCACATTGATTTCATCGCTGCACACAAATACACGGCTGCCCTTTTCGTAAGCGCTCGTTGCATATTTATGACCGTCAGCAAAAGCACCCTTAAGACAGACAAAGACAATGCCTTCTCCGGCTTTTCTTGAGTCGTAGGCAATATCTGCAATATCAACATCGCAAAAAGAAGCACAGCTGTATTCTATACCGTTTAAAATTTCCCTAATTTTCATTTGATTTTACTCCTCTTCCTGTTCCTTAAGACGTTCAAGAGCTTTTGCTTTTTTTACTTCTTCTCTTTCTCTTTTATAAGCGGCCCGTCGTTCTTCCTTGCCCTCACCGAAAAAGCCTACCTTCCTGAATGCCTCAATAAACATTGCCGCAAGACAGCCTCCCGAGCCGAGCATCAGGTCTACCATTGTATCGGTAAGACCGTGGGAGTACGGCTTCTGCCCGTGCTGCATAACAAAGCCGTAAAGCCTGTCCATTGTAAATTCATAATATTCCCAGCCTACAAGCAGCATCACGCCGCATCCCATTGCAAAAAGAGCCTGAACGGAAACCTTGATGGGATGCTTTTCTCCCTGCATGATATCCGAAAGGACAAAAGCGCCCGTGGTTGCAAGATAGCCTGCAAAAATATGCTCGGGTATATCTATGCCTTCAAAATTGGTTCTCGTATTAAGAGTTGTACCAACAACACAGGCAAGGCAGATAAAAACATTAAGCATTGTCTGTAAGTAATAGGGCATTTTTCTTATGAATGATTTTCCGCCGAACAGCTGAAACATATCCCAGAGATGCGTGAAAATAATTGCAAATGTCGCCTGAATAAACTCTGAAGTATAGCCGTGAAGCATTCCCCACACACCCCAGATAAACAGCGCTAATCTGCACGCCCACCATATATACTGAGTGGATCTTGGCAGAAGGGGGATTTTTCTGAGTCTTGATTTTCTATTATTCATTTATTAAGCTTATCCTTTCAAGGTTGGTGCTGATATAATCAGTTTATTATAACACAGCCTTTCGGCTTTTTCCATATATAGCTCTGAATTTTTTAAAAAAGAAAGGATGAGCTTTCGAAAAAAATTTACAAATTATACATTTGATATTGCACAAAAGAGAAAAATGTAATATAATGTTTGTGTATATCAACAAGAAAAAAGAAAGGAATTAAAAAACATGGATAAAATCAAGGAATTCTGGGAAAGCTTTGACGAAACAACCAGAAAAGCCCTCTGCATTGTTCTTCCTGTAATTATGCTTTTCAGCTCAGGATACTTTGTAGGCTCTCTTACAAGCAACAGAGTCGGCGCTCCCGCAGCTGAAGGACAGCAAAGCGTTCAGGTTGACGCAACAGACGCACCGGAACAGACAACTGCAGTACCCGTGGAAGCAACAACTGCTGCTCCCTCAGAAGCAACTACTGCTGCCACACAGCAAAGTGCAGCTCCCTCAACAGGAGCTTACACAACTCCCGAGGAAATCGTTGCCCTTTTCAACGAATCAGCCGGAAAAATCAAGACAACAGCAAAAAGAGCCACAAGAAACTATCAGGATATGAAAATCAACAAGCTTGAAGTTCCCGGTGCTCTTCAGTCTCTCGCAGACAGTGCTGTTGCAAAATACGTTAAGCCCAATATGACCCCTGAGGTTTATGAGGGCACTGAGGCTGTTAAGGAAAAGTATCCTGTAAGCGGTACAGACTTTGCAAGTAAGCTCAAGGTTGAATATGTTGATACAATCACATGCACAGATAACGGAACAGAATATGTTATCGACATCAAAATGAAGGATCAGATGAACCCTGTTTACCGTTCAGGTGAAGGTGTAGGTTCAATCTTCTGGACAATGAACATTGACGACATTGCAAACAATGTTCCCGGTCTTCAGAAGGCAGAGCTTTCATATTACAACTGTACAGCAACTGCAAAAATCGATAAGGCTACAGGTAATATGATCTACTCGAGGTTCATTTATAACTTCGATATGATTCTTGAAGTAAAGATGCTTGCTACCCTGAACGCTAACGCATCACTTACTGTTGATGAAGAATATACTATTGAGTATTAATATGGTAAAACCTCCCCGATTCCGGGGAGGTTTTATGTTATAAAGGTGATTTTTATTACACTGTGAATTTAACAACCGTGAAGATCAAAATAAGAGATATATTGACTGATCCAACCAACATAAGGAACTGAAATATTCCACGCATAACAGATAAGAACAAACTCAAGTGCATTTTAATAGCAGCAAGCACACTGCAAGACTTGCTGCTAAAAAAACCGACCGCTTGATATGTTCCACGTTGCTCAGTTATTATTACCCCGTCTTCACCTCAACAGCAAGCTTAACCCTATCCCCACTGCAATGCCTGCAATAAGGCAAAGGGACAGCTTAAACACCTCATTTAAACGGCTCTTAGGCATTTTTGTCGGCGGAGGAGCAGCAGCGCCCTTGGTTACAAGACCTGCTCTTTCGCGGATTTTACCCTCGCTCATACCGGCATATTCCGGTTTTACGAAAAACAGTATCTTTTCAAAACAATCATTGCCTGTATCCTTCACCTCAACAACCTGACGGTTAATTCCCTTTATCATAATTTACCTCCTATGTTTCGTCTTCTTTATTTTGGTTAATTTGTACATGTTATATACCTTGGAAAAATCTCCGTCATTTATCAATTTTACAGAAGTTTGCAACCAAATTTTGTACTCTTTGTATAGTCGGATTTTCAACGTTTTCCACATTGTTTTCCGCAATAAAATGTTGATAACTATGTGGAAAACGTGGATAACCCCCTAAAAATCTACATTTTTAAGGATGTAAAAAGGTTGAAAAACCTATTTTGGGGCTGTTGAAAACCTTTTATTAAATAATCGCGTATTTTTGCTGATGAGTAAAAATATACTTATCAGACAGCATTTTTGTGGAAATCTTTAACAATTTATTCCCTATTATTTAAAAAAATGTTTCCTTAGTGTTGATTTTTGCTCAATTTTAGTATAAAATAACCATATCAAAACAAAAATACAGCCTTTTTTATAGTAAAATTTGGAGGTTTATATGAATTATTCCCTTTCTAAGAAACAAGTAAAGGAGCTTATCACAGGAAAGCTCTCTCATTATTTCGGTGTTTCTGCCGAAGAAGCTACTAACGAGCAGTACTACAAAGCTGTCGCCCTGATTGTAAAAGATCTCATGCACGAAGGTGTACGCGAATTCCGAAAGGATGCTGAAAAGGCAGACTCAAAGAAAATTTACTATCTGAGTATGGAATTCCTTATGGGTCGCTCTCTTAAGAACAACCTTTATAACCTTAACCTTACAAGCACCTTTGCTGCTGCGCTCAAGGATATGGGCATCAAGCTCGAAAAGCTTTATGATTGCGAGCCTGACGCAGGTCTCGGTAACGGCGGTCTCGGAAGACTTGCAGCCTGCTACCTTGACGGTCTTGCAACACAGGGCTTCTACGGCATGGGCTACAGTATTCTTTATGAAGCAGGTATCTTCAAGCAGAAGCTTGTTGACGGCTGGCAGACAGAGCTTCCCGACTTCTGGCTTCCCGGTGGCGAGGTATGGCTCCGTCCCAAAGAGAAGGATACCGTAGAGGTTCACTTCGGCGGTGAGGTTATCGACAATTGGGATAACCACTACCATAGTGTAGAATACAGAAACACACAGACTATCAGAGCTGTTCCCTATGATATGTATGTAAGCGGTAAGGATGGCAGAGGCATCTCAATCCTCCGACTCTGGAAGAGTGTGGCTCCCGCCCTTGATATGCACCTTTTTGATCAGGGTCAGTATATGAAGGCTATGGAACAGCAGGCAATGGCAGAGGTTATCAGCAAGATTCTCTACCCCTCTGACAATCACTATGAAGGTAAGAGCCTTCGTCTTAAGCAGCAGTACTTCCTTGTTTCTGCTTCTGTTCAGGATATCGTAGCACGTCATCTCCGCCACGAGACTTCAATGGAAAATTTTGCAGAAAAGAATGCAATTCACATCAACGATACACATCCCACTCTTTCAATTCCTGAGCTTATGCGTATTCTTCTTGACGAGTGCGGCTACGGTTGGGATGATGCTTGGGCTATTGTAACAAAGGCTGCAGCTTATACCAATCACACCGTTATGAAGGAAGCACTTGAATGCTGGCCTGAGGATCTTTTCAGAAGTCTTCTTCCCAGAATCTATCAGATCGTAAAAGAAATAGACAACCGCTACCGTGCTCATATCTGGGAGCAGACCCACGATGCAGGTAAGGTTGAAGCAATGGCTGTTATTTCAGGCGGTGTAGTAAGAATGGCTAACCTTTGTGTTGCTACCTGCCACAGCGTTAACGGCGTTTCAGCTCTTCACTCACAGATTCTCAAGGACACCGTTTTCAACGATTACTATAAGCTTACTCCCGACAAGTTCAAGAATGTAACAAACGGTATTGCTCACAGACGCTGGCTCTGTCAGGCAAACCCCGAGCTTACATCTTATATCACTGAACTTATCGGCGACGGATTTATTTATAATGGTGATGAGCTTGCAAAGCTTCGCAAGTTTGCCGATGACAAAAAGGTGCTTAAAAAAATCGGTCAGATAAAATACAACAACAAGAAGGCCTTTGCTGACTACGTTAAAAAGACAACGGGCATTGAGCTTGATCCCGATTCAATCTTCGACGTTCAGGTTAAGCGTCTTCACGAATACAAGCGCCAGCACCTCAACGCTCTTCAGATTATTGCAAGATACCTTGAAATCAAGGATAATCCCGACGGTGACTATGTTCCCCACACCTACATTTTCGGTGCAAAAGCTGCTTCGGGCTATTTCCTTGCAAAGAAAATTATCCAGATGATCTGCGCTCTTGCCGACGTTATCAATAACGATCCCGATATGAGAGGCAGACTCAAGGTTGTTTACCTTGAGGATTACAACGTTACTATGGCTGAAAAGCTTATGCCTGCCGCTGACATCAGCGAACAGATTTCACTTGCAGGTACAGAGGCAAGCGGTACAGGTAACATGAAGCTTATGATTAACGGTGCTCTCACTCTCGGTACACTTGACGGTGCAAACGTTGAAATCAACGAAGCTGTTACCGATGAGAATATGTTCCTCTTCGGTATGACAACTCCTGAGGTTAACGAGCTCAAGAGAAACGGCTATCAGCCTATAAACTACTTCAACAATAATGCAGAGCTTCGCAGAGTAATAGAGTTCATCCAGGCAGGCATCGGCGGAAAGCAGTTCCCCGAAATCGGCAACACAATCATCCACCACGATCCCTACATGGTTCTTGCAGACTTTGCTGACTACAGAGCTACTCAGAAGAAGATTGACGAAGTATGGCGCGACAGAGATAAATGGAACAGAATGTCTCTTCTCAACACAGCAGGCGCAGGCCGTTTTGCAACAGACAGAGCAATCCTCGACTATGCCAGAGATATCTGGCACACAGAACCGGTAAGATAAGAAAGGGCTGCAAAACAAGCGCAGACTGCATAAAACAAAACAACCAAAGGGTTTCTCGGTACTTAAACGCACCAAGAAACCCTTTAAACATTATAAATCAGACAAAAAACTGAGTTTATTTTCTGCTTGTTCCCTCTTCCCGGATGAATTTGTCAAAGCAGGGAATAATTAAACCTCACAAACGTAAAACCGTGATAAGTTTTACGTTTGTGAGGTTTATGTTTTCTCAAGAAGGGCACCTCTCGCCGACGCCCTCAGTTTTACCGTATTTATTATATCATACTTAAAATATAAATACAAGTCTTGTAATTTCCGACTATAATATAGTATAATCCTTTTCAGAAATAAAAAAGGAGCGTGTTCTATGGCACGAGTGTATCAGAAGGATCACAAGCGTGTTCCGCTTTTCAAAAATGTTGTTTTCGGACTTAAGCTCGGTTGGGATGCAGACAAACGTCTTTTAATCGGATATCTTATAAATATGATTGCCGACCAGGTTTTTGCGCTTTATGTGCAGAACATTCTTTTTCTGCAGATGCTTCTTGGTATAATCGATTCAAAAGGCAGCTTTGAGCAATACGTTAAAACCTTGCTGGTTTTTCTTGTGTTATCTGTTGCTCTTAAGGCTGTTAACTGGTACTCGCACTACCTGAGAATGGTTGCGGTTAAAAATGTGCTGAAAAAGGTCAACAACAAAATTTTTGCAAAGGCAGTTTCACTTGATATCGCCTGCTATGAGGATCCTGCTTTTTACGATAAATATCAGCGTGCAACGGATGTACTTGCCTGGAGTCTTTTTGACAGCGCAAGCGCGGCTGTTGCTGCTATTATAGCTTCAATAATATCCCTTGCTCTTGTTATCGGCACCGTTACTTCAATTGATCCGAGATATCTTGTGTTGCTGCTTCCTTCTGCACTGGTATTTGTTGTTGAGGTATATAAAAGCAAGGTTGTTTATAAGCGAGACAAGGAAATGACCACAAATAACCGTATCAAGGCATATATACAGCGTACGGTTTTTCTCAAGGATTTTTCCAAGGATATGCGTACGTCAAACATTTTTTCCGTGCTTATGGTTCGCTTTAAAAATGCCATTGATTCCAATGTGGAAATTCTCCGCAAATACGGAGTAAAGCTTTTTCTTTACAGCGCTGTAAGTACCCTTTTCGGTGAGTTTATTCCCGTTATCGGAACTTATGCACTTGCGGCTTATCAGTTTGTTTTTACAAAAACTCTCACCGTTTCTGCCTTTTCCGTTGTGCTGGCTTCAATCAACTCCGTCAAGGAGTCCACAATGAGAATTGCGCAGAACTTTGAGGTGATGAGCCGTTTTGCTTATTATTTTCAGAATATGCGTGAATTTCTCGATTTTGAAAGCAAGGTCGCTGACGGCTCGGTAAAGTGCGAGAGCTTTGAAAGCCTTGAATTTAAGAATGTATATTTTCAGTATCCGTCAGCTAAAAAGCCAACCCTTGAAAATGTCAGCTTCAGAATCAGTAAAGGTGAGACTATTGCTCTTGTAGGTGTCAACGGCGCGGGCAAATCGACCCTTGTCAAGCTGCTTTTACGTTTTTACGATGTTACTGAAGGTGAAATTCTTCTCAACGGCAGAAACATTAAGGATTATGAGCTTGCTTCGCTTCGTGGTATTTTCGGAGCGGTTTTCCAGGATTACAGAAACTTCGCCCTTACGGTCAACGAAAACCTTATGTGTCACGAATGTGACGAGGATGAAAAGAAAAAGGCTGAAATTGCCCTTAAGCACAGCGGTGTGTGGGAAAAAATCAGCTCTCTGCCCGAAAAGGGTGACACGGTACTTACCCGTGAGTTTGAAAAGGACGGTATAGGTCTTTCCGGCGGCGAAAATCAGAAGCTTTCTGTTGCCCGGCTTTTCGCAAAGGACTTCTCCTTTGCCGTACTTGATGAGCCTTCCTCAGCTCTTGACCCTATTGCAGAATACAGAATGTACGAAAGTCTTATAAGCGTTACAAAGGGCAAGACCGTTCTTTACATATCCCACCGTCTTTCAAGTGCCGTGCTATCTGACCGAATAATTGTTCTTGACGGCGGCAGAATTTGTGAAGAAGGCAGCCACGACGAGCTTATTAAGAAGGACGGGGTCTACAAGGAAATGTTCACCCTTCAGGCTTCGAGCTATAATAAAGAGAAGGAGGGAGAATAATGAAAGAAAAAAAGTTAAAAAACCGGCACTCAATGTTTTCAAACATCTTCTTTTTTGTAAAGCTTCTTTTTGAAATCTCTCCCGGACTTGTTATAGGTGAATTTGTGTGGGGTATACTTATGCACGTTCCCCCGAGGCTTATCGGTGTTATCGGTGTAAAGTATATTATCGACACCGTTGAGTCGGGCGAAAACCTTGAACGTATTTTTGTTGCTGTCGGCATAATAGCCCTTATCGTTATTCTGAGTAATGCCTTTACCTGGGTTTTCAGAGAGTTTTTCTGGAACATGGAAAGGGAAAGAGTTTACTACGGCCTTAACAAAAAGCTTTATGCAAAGGCACGTCAGCTTGACGAGGAAAGCTACGACAACCCGGATTTTTATAACAACTTTATTCTTACAATCGAATCCTCGTCGGATAACATACAGAACCTTTTAGGTCTTGTAAGAAACTATGTCGGCAACATTATTCTTCTTTTTTCCATAGGCTCGGTGCTTCTTACAATAGACCCTGTATGCCTTGTGATTATACTTTTCTTTATAGGTGTATTTTCTCCTATCAGCAAGAAAATAGGTAATCTGCAGATGGAAAGAAGAATTGACAACACTAAATATCACCGCAGAAGCGACTATTTTCAGCGTATCTTCTACCTTCAGGATTACTGTAAGGAGGTAAGAATGAATGACATTTCTCCGCTGCTTATCGAGCGCTATAACGATGCGGCTGAGGATGTTGTGAAAAATCAGAGAAGGTATTTTAAAAAGATTGACAGCCTTTATATGATTCAGGAAAGCGGAATTCAGATTTTCGGCTTTATGTTTGTTCTTCCCTTGTATCTCGGATACTGTGTACTTGTGAAAAACAGTCTTTCTGCAGGTGAGTTTGTTGCCGCCTTTAACGGTGCATTTTCGATAGCTTCATCGATTAACTTTCTTACTGTGTGGGCGGTTGCGATATTCTCGGAAAGAGGAAAGATGATTGAAAAATACCGCGAATTTTTAAAGGCTGATTTTAAAATACGCGACGGTGAAAAAAATGCAGAAAAGGGAAGTCCAAAGGAAATAAAAATCGAAAACCTTTCCTTTACCTATGAGGGGAACAGTGAGCCGACACTGAAGAACATCAGCCTTACAATAAAGCCCTATGAAAAAATTGCTCTTGTAGGCTATAACGGCGCGGGTAAAACCACTCTCACAAATCTTATTCTGCGTCTTTACGATCCAACCGAAGGCAGGATAGTTGTTGACGGTGAGGATATAAGAAATGTAACGGTAGATTCTCACCGTGACCGCTTTGCAGCGGTATTCCAGGATTTTCAGCTTTTCTCCTGCAATGTGGGCGAAAACGTTGCTCTTGACAAGAATTATGACAGGGCGAGGGTTGAAGCGGCACTCGATAACAGCGGCTTCGGCAAAAAGCTTAAAAGCGGAACGGAAACGGAGCTTCTCAGAGAGTTTGACGATGAGGGTGTAATGCTTTCCGGCGGTGAAAGTCAGAAGGTTGCCATTGCCCGTGCATTTTACAAGGATTGCCCTTATGTTATCCTTGATGAGCCTTCGGCAAATCTTGATCCTGTTGCGGAGTATAATCTTAACAGGGCGATGACTGAGGCGTCGGATAACAAGACGGTTATATTTATTTCTCACAGGCTTTCGACTACTGTTCATGCTGACAGAATTTACGTTATGGAAAAGGGCAGGATTATTGAAAGCGGAAGCCATGAGGAGCTTATGGAGCAGAACGGGACTTATGCTTATATGTTCAATCTTCAGGCGGAGAAGTATAAAGATAAGATGTAAAAACAATAAAAGTTTTGGTCAAGCTTTTTCAAAAGCTTGTGGGGAGCGGGGCAAAGCCCCTTGCCTTAAACATAAAACAACAAAAGCAGGTGCTCATTGCACCTGCTTTGTGTTTTGTATTGTAATGTCGCTCGCCGCGTGGCGTTACTTTTCTTGAAAGAAAAGTAACCAAAAGAACTTTCGTTTTTCTACTCTTACTTCTTCGGAGCTTTAATCTTATTAAGCTTTGCGTTAATTGCAAGAAGCTCTTCCTTGGTGATTCTTATCTCCATTGCACCGATAAGGTTAGCAATACGAAGGGGAGTGAAAGCACCTGCCATCTGTAAAAGCTCCTTGGAGGGCTTCATGCCGCCGGGCATTCCTCCGCCGCCCTCCTTCTTGTCACCGTCACCCTTCTTTGTTGCCTTGAACTTTTTAAGAAGGAGCATAACAAGTGAAACAGTTGCAAGCTTACCCTTGAAGGTGCTGCAGATTGTGGAGAACTTGTCGTTGATGCTGAGATATCCCTCAGGCTCAGTGATGTCAAACCAGTTGAGGATTGCACCCTTCTCTCTGAAGATGTATTCCTCGTTCATTGTTTCAACCTTGCGGATAGTGCCCTCATCCTTGCAGTCACCTGCTACGGCTGTGAGCACAGCTTCACCCTCATTGGGTACATCAAAGTAGAAGAAGTGATCTGCGGCTGACTTCTTGCCAAGGCTCTTACCGTTTGCAAAAAGCTCAACCTCGGGAAGGTTTGAATATACAGTAACCTTGGTTACTGCCTCTACACGGTCAATGTATCTCTTGCCGCAAAGATGTACAAAGGGCTCATCGGAAAGCCAGGCCTTGTAAGCGTAGAAGGAGTCCTTCTTGTACTTTCTGTCCATAGTAACAAGTCCCTTGTGGTTCTGACCGTTTTCGCCGCCTTCCTGACGTGCGTCTGCACCAAAGTCAAACATATTCCATACATGAGTTGACCAGATGAACTCTCTTGTAAAGAGCTGCTTGATAAGCTCCTCATGGTAATATGCCTGATATTCCTCGGTGTAGTCACCCTGTGCAGGCTTTGAGGTGTGCCAGTTGAGTGCTTCGCAGCCGTATTCGCTGCATCCGATGGGTGTGTCGGGATGGTTCTTGTGGAATTTATCGAACCAGGGTCCGTTCATAGATGCCTCGCCACCGTACCAACCGAAGTAGTGGTTATAGGAAATTACGTCGGGGATTTTAACGTATTCGCTGTCGGGGTCGCACATTGTAAGGCAGGCAATTGTTGTAAGCCTTGTCTTATCCATTTTGTGGCAAAGGTCGTTAAGAATCTTATGGTTTTCGATAAGATCAGGGTCGGCAGCGCCGTGCATTGTGATTTCGTTTGAAAGACCCCATACAACGATTGAAGCGTGGTTGTAGTTCTGTGTAATAAGTTCTTTCATCTGTGAAATAGTGTTTTCACGTCCTGTTGCCATATGCTGTGAAATGTAAGGAATTTCTGCCCAGATTACCATTCCCTTCTCGTCGCAAAGATCATAGAAGTACTGGTCGTGCTGATAGTGGGCAAGGCGGATTGTGTTAGCACCTACCTCACAGATAAGCTCCATATCCTCCTTGTGATGCTCGGGAAGAAGAGCGTTACCGATACCCCAGCGGTCCTGATGGCGAGAAACGCCGTGAAGGGGATATTTTTCACCGTTGAGGAAGAATCCTTCTTTCGGGTCTATTTTAAAGGTACGGCAGCCAAAGCGTGTGCTTATTTCGTCGAGTATTGTATCGCCGTCAAGAAGCTCAACCTTTGCTGTGTAAAGGTAAGGATCCTTTCTGCCGTGCCAGAGATGAACACCCTTGATGTCGAAGTCCTCATCGTCATCGTCGGTTGTTTTGGTAGCTACAACCTTGCCTTCTGCATCAAGCACAGTGTAGCGGAAAAGCTGGCCGTCCTTTTTGTTTGTTGTGTAAACATCAATTTCAATTTCGGCATCCTTGCCCTTGATTTCAGGAGTAATTTTAAGTCCGGGAGTACCGAAGTAGTCAAGATCAAAATGGCTTTCGGGTACACAGATAAGATTAACGTCTCTGTAAAGACCACCGTAGAAGGTGAAGTCTGCCATCTGGGGATAAACTCTGTCATTGGGAGCATTGTCAACATCAATTTCAATTAATGTTTCATCTTTGATATGCTTTGTAAGGTTAACTCTCCAGGTGCTGTAACCGCCATCGTGGTGAGCAAGCTTTTCTCCGTTGACAAAAACATCGGCTGAGGAGTTTGCACCGCGGATTTCCAGGTAATAGCAGTCACTTGCAGGAAGGTCTGCCTTATTAAGAGTTTTTGTATAACGGCAGGTGCCTCTGAAATAGTCTGCACCGCCGTCCTGACCGTCAACGGCATTCCATGAGTGGGGGAGGTCGACGCTTACTGCATCCTCGGAAGGCTTTTTGAAAAGCCAGTCCTTATTGAGATTAAGAATTGTTCTCATATTTTGATTCTCCTTTGATTTTTATATCTTTATAATTATATTATATAATTATTTTAATGTCAATTAACTATAAAATCGAAGATGTCGTCACAGCTGTTCATTATTATTCTGCAGCCCTCTGCTTCAAGCTCCTGCTTGTTACGGAAGCCCCAGGTTACACCTATACATTCAACCTTTGCATTGCGGGCGGTCTGTACGTCAACCTCGCTGTCGCCGATGTAAATGCACTCCTCTGCCGTGACTCCCATTTTGTCAAGGGCCTTGTATACATTTACGGGAGATGGTTTGCGCTCGGATTCAACACTCACTCCGATAGCTTCATCAATAAGCCCGGGGAAATAATCCTGACAAAGCTCATACACCGCCTGGTGGAACTTGTTTGAAACAACGGCGGTTTTTATGCCCTTTTCACGGAGCTTTTCTATAAGGGGTATAACGCCCTCATAGGGTGCGGTCATATCCTGCATATGGACAAGGTAGTATTCGCGAAAGGCGTCTAGGCACTTCTTATTTGTCTCTTCATCGGTGCCGTCAGGGGTTGCTCTTTCCATAAGCTTTACAACTCCGTTACCGATAAATCGTCTTACTTCATCGAGGCTTCTTTCAGGAAAGGAGAAGACGCGAAGGGCGTGATTAACGGCGGCATGAAGGTCGCCCAGAGTATCAAGAAGAGTACCGTCAAGATCAAAAATTACTGCTTTGTATATGGTTATCAGTCCTTTTGTTTTATTTTTATATATGATACAGAGAATTTGTGAAGAAATCAAGTATATGACAGGCCGAGTGTCGGAATGTATGAGTTGATAATCAATGCTTCAACAGTACAACTTAATCTTTGCGTAAACAATAAACGGACGTCAGATAGACATCCGTTTATACTGCTTTCTATTAGATTTGACTCCTGAAGGATATAATCCTACCATTAAACCTTGACTGTTTATTTTACTCCTCAACCACATAACCGTTGAACTCTGCCAGGCTGTTATAGGCCTCAAGCTTAAGCATCAGCTCATGGGATAGCTTCATCGCAGCAAGCTTGTTTTCCGAAAAGTCAAGAGCGGAAATATTGGTTTCAAAAAAGCCGATTACACTACCGAAATTGTCCTGAGCCTTCTGCGAGTTTTCACAATCAAAGAGAGTTGATGCGAAAAGCGAAAAAATCTCTCTCAGATTTTCATTGAACTTTTGTGTATCGTTACAAAGATAAACAAAATATTTTAGCAGCATATCGGGGGTCATTACCTGCTTGCCCTTATCAATAATGTAACTAAGTCCTGCAAGGGTATAGGAAATGCTCTCCTCAACATCGATTTCAAGGTCGCCCATATACCTGATAAGATTCGTGAATGCCTTTTCATCACCGACAAGGTATCTGTCAATTTCAATACCAGTATACTGACTTGCGGCAAGGACAAGCTGACTCACACCGCCGTTTTTATAATGGTAATCCATACTGCCTTCAATTTCATTGACCTTGCATACCGATTGCTTATCAAGGTAGAAAATTTTTGCTTTACCTGTTCCGCTGTCAAGAGACAACACAAAAAGCAGATGAAGATTTTTCTGCTCATCGTCAAGTCCGAAAAGTATACTGGCCTGAAGCTCTTTTTTTGACGGCTCAGTGGTTTCAATAATCTGAGCTGCTGTTGACACCTCTTCAAAAACATCGGTAGTAACTTCCTCCGGTTTCTGGGCTACCTCCAACACTATCATAGCAATTGAAAGGGTAGAAAGCATGGCAACAACTGAAATGAAAGCTTTGATTATAAAGGGCTTTCCCGGCTCCGATATATTATTTATTCTTTCTGCAGCATCTCTAAAAAATCTTTTTATATTCTCAAAGAGCTCACTTTCAAAAAACTCTTTCATAACATCCTCCAAAAACAGTATTAAACCGTCTTTATTTTTACAAAAATAAAAAAATCAGCTTTTGCTGATTACTATCATTTTATGATAATTTATTTTATCATATTTATGTCTTTTAGTCAATTAGAAAAAGTGAACAAAAATAAAAGCTCAGCTGCATAAAGCTGAAGACTCTTTATGCAGCATAAGAAAGTCTTGCTGCTTATATAACAGTTAACGGCGGTCATATACGACCGCCGTTAATATAGCTTTTTTATTTAATGTCAAAAGTATATGTATAACCTTCAAGGTTTACACCGCGTGCAAAATCTCTTGCGGTGAATACTACGCTGTCATCATAAAGCTCAACATACACACCAAGTCCGTTCTGAAGGTACTTGCCGTAGTCATTTTCCTTACCGTAAGCGGGAAGGTTAATTGAGTATACGCCATTTTCAGCGTCGAAAATTTCAAGTGACTTTTCGTAAACACCGTCGTGAAGGTGACCGTTAAGATAGAATACATTCTTATGCTTCATAAGAACTTCCTTAACAGCTTCTGAATCAGGGCCAAGGCCGCCGTTCTTCCATACTTCGGGAAGACCGTGGGTATTTTCAAGAGGCTGATGGCATACCACGAATGCAGGCTTGCCGTCTGCATCTTCAAGCTCGCTGTCAATAAAGTCGAGCTGTTCCTGTGAAATACCTGCCTTTTCAAACTTCCAGGTATCAGAGCCCATAACGATGAACTTATATCCCTTTACTTCGTAGGAATAATATGGTTTATCAATTTCTATACCGAGATATTCACTTGTCTTATCCATAAGAAGCTTTGTCTGGCTTTCATATGCAAGACGGATATCGTGGTTACCGGTAGCAAGCATAACCGCCTTCTTGCCAATTTCGCTGTTATCGATAGCTTCCCATGTTACCTCATAAGAAGGAGCGTCACCCATTTCGGAAACGTCACCTGCGATAAGAAGTGCATCAAAGGGTGTTTCTGCGTTGTCGATATCTGCAAGACCGTTAGCAAAAAGATGAGGCTGGAAGGCTGTGTCTCTGAGATGTGTATCAGAGAAAGCAACGAAAGCCATGTTACAGTTATCAGGATCAACAAGCTTGATGGGATTTTCTGTTGAAAGCTGAATTGTGCCGCCAAAAAGGCTTGTGAATGAGAAAATAATGGTAAGTATGTTGCTGATTACAGCAATAACTGAACCGAGAAGTGAAGAAACCATAACTAATTCTCCTTTTATTTATTTGTAGTGTAATAATAAAACAAAGAAAAGAAAAAGTCAACATTCTTAATGAATATTTGCGTAATATTTGCAAATACTGTTAAAAAATAAAAAAGGTGATGCTTTTATGGAAGATACTATAAACCTTCTTAAAGAATGTGACGCAGGCACAAAAACTGCGGTAAACTCAATCAAAGAAGTTCTTGACAACGTAGAAAGTGAGAATCTTTTACAGCTTCTGACTGACTCGCTTTCCGAACATGAGGATATAGGAAACGAAATTGCTGAAAGCTTGCGTGAGCTCGGTGGCCACGGAAAAGATCCCAATCCGATGGCAAGGGTTATGTCCTGGATGAAGATTAATTTCAAAATGCTTGAAAAGGGAGACGACAAAACTATTGCCGCCCTTATGCTTGACGGATGCAATATGGGTGTAAAGCAGCTTAGCACTTATCTTAATCAGTATGAAAATGCCGACGATAACTCAAAGAGACTTACAAAAAGGCTTATAAACCGAGAGGAGAAGCTTGCCGGAGAGCTTAAAAATTATCTTTAATAAAAACACAGAAAGGTATTGATTTTACCCGGCTTTTGAGGTATAATCGGATGTACCTTGCTGATATAGCTCAGTTGGTAGAGCAACGCATTCGTAATGCGTAGGTCGTCGGTTCGAGTCCGACTATCAGCTCCAAAAAAGCGGCTGTAAATTCTTACAGCCGCTTTTTTATATTAAATTTATTTTACATATTTTTATGGTAGAAGAAAAACAACCGACTATCTCTCAGTTGATATTCTCTTTTTAAATTCCTTAACCGTCAGCATAAAAGGTACAGCCGAAAGAACGATAAAAATTATACCGTAAAGATAAATATTTCCGTTGGGAATATACTCTGTCTTTCCGCTTAATTCGTTGATAAATGTTTCACCCGTCTGTCTTACAACAGCCTCACCTGCAAGGGAGCCGCCGATCATCGGGAAAAGCACGAAGAAGAGTATCCATATACCCTCAAACTGACCCTTGCTTGTCTGGGGGAAAAGCTGCTTTGACCATACCTTTGTTGTCTGTAAAATTGTGATATAGCCTGCACCTACAAAGAAAATACCAACCCATATGCGAAGATTGAAAATGTTTGCTGTGTCGATCATATCGGGAGTGATGGGTGCAAGGATTGCAAGACCGATTACATTGAGAATAATTGCAACGACAGTAACAAGGTGGTGCTTGTTTTTGTTGATGAGCATTGAAGCAGGAATTGCAAGTGTCATTGAAAGCACAAGGGGAACAGCCTCAATAATACCCATCTGATCGGCAGTATAGCCGAGGTAGTAAATGATGTAGTTTCCGATATAGGCAAAGTAAACATTAAAGCCGATAAAGAAAATCATAACACCTACGGAAACAAGAAGAAGCTCCTTTTGCTTGATAAAATCCTTAAAGTTAAAAACGGAAAGGAACTGCTTTAAGAAAGAGCCGTTTTTGTAGGGCTCAACATCGTCAGCCTCTGTAAGGAAAAGCATTGATGCAAAGCCGAAGATTATAACGGCAACACCCATAACTACAAACAGACGCATTTAGTTGTTGTTTTCACCTACGATAAGTCCGCCGACAGCCGTACCGAGAATTGTGCCGAGGACGGGTTGAGTTGCAAGTGCAGCACCGTTCTGTCCGCGGTTCTTGTCCGTGAGGATATCCGTTGTCCAGGTGTTGAAGCCCGCGTCGTTACCCATTGAACCGAAAAATCTCATAACCGTATCGGCAACAACAACGGAAACGGCGGCAAGCATATACATATCCTTGCTGATAAACTTCGTAAGACCGAAGCCGATTGTGAAAATACCCCAGAGAATATAGCCGATTGCGATAAACTTACGGCGCTTACCTGTTCTGTCAGCCCATGTGCCGAAGAAAAAGGTTGCAAAGGTGGTTGCAAGGGCACTGCAGATAAGCATACCCGTTACGATTGAGGGGTCCTTTGCAATTATTTTATGGTGAGTTTATCATAGCACAGGTGAGGGAAATTTACAAGGGGATTTTTGAGGGGGCTTTGCCCCCTCACCCCCTGCAAGCTTTTGTAAAAGCTTGACCAAAACTTTTCCTGTTTTTTGTTTTCTGTTTTCTTTTACTTGACTTTATTTCCCTTTTGTATTATTATATTACGAACAGTTTAAGGCTTTTGCCTTATCCTTAAAATTACCTTCTTACCACGCCGAAGCCATCGGTGAAAGGGAGAAGACCGAAAGGAAGTATTTTATATGCTTAAGAACACAGAAAAATCAATGGAAAAGCTCGTTGCACTCTGTAAGGGCAGAGGCTTCGTTTATGCAGGCAGTGAAATTTACGGCGGCCTTGCAAACACCTGGGACTACGGCCCTCTCGGTGTAGAGCTTAAGAACAACATCAAAAAAGCATGGCTTAAAAAGTTCGTTCAGGAGAATCCCTACAACGTAGGCCTTGATTCAGCAATCCTCATGAACCCTCAGACATGGGTTGCTTCAGGTCACCTCGGCGGCTTCTCCGACCCTCTCATGGACTGTAAGGAATGTAAAACCCGTCACAGAGCCGATAACCTTATCGAAAACTTCGACGGTACAAACGTTGCAGGCTGGTCCAACGATGAGATGAAAAACTACATAGATGAAAAGAATATTCCTTGCCCCGACTGCGGAGCTCACAACTTCACTGATATCCGTCAGTTCAACCTTATGTTCAAGACCTTCCAGGGCGTTACCGAGGACAGCAAGAATGAGCTTTATCTCCGTCCCGAAACCGCACAGGGTATTTTCGTAAACTTTGCAAACATTCAGAGAACAACAAGAAGAAAGGTTCCCTTCGGTGTTGCACAGATCGGTAAATCCTTCCGTAACGAAATCACACCGGGTAACTTCATTTTCCGTGTGCGTGAGTTCGAGCAGATGGAGCTTGAATTCTTCTGTAAGCCCGGCACAGACCTTGAATGGTTTGACTACTGGAGAGCATACTGCCGTGACTGGCTCTATTCACTCAACATCAAGGAAGAAAACCTCCGCCTCCGTGACCACGATAAGGATGAGCTTTGCTTCTACTCAAAGGCAACAACTGACTTTGAGTACCTCTTTCCCTTCGGCTGGGGCGAGCTCTGGGGCGTTGCCGACAGAACAGACTACGACCTTACACAGCACATCAACACATCAGGTAAGGCACTTGACTACTTCGATCCCACCACAAACGAAAGATATATCCCCTATGTTATCGAGCCCTCTCTCGGCGTAGAAAGACTTTTCCTTGCCGTTATGACCGAGGCTTACGACGAAGAGGTTGTTGACGCAGAGAAGAACGACTCAAGAATTGTGCTTCACTTCCACCCCGCACTTGCTCCCATCAAGGCAGCAGTTCTTCCCCTTTCAAAGAAGCTTAACGCTGAGGCTGAGGAAGTTTATCAAAAGCTTTCGAAGAAGTTTATGACCGAGTTTGACGATGCAGGCTCAATCGGTAAGAGATACCGCCGTCAGGACGAAATCGGTACACCCTTCTGTATTACCTATGACTTTGAGTCAGCAGAGGACGGCTGTGTAACAGTCCGTGACCGTGAGACAATGCAGCAGGAGAGAGTTAAGATTGACGAGCTTGTTGCTTATATTGAGGCAAAGTTAGAGTTCTAAAAAATCAAAGTTCTTTGGTTCTTTCTTACAAGAAAGAACGCCCCGCGGCGAGCGAGAGATAATAAGACCACCGGAAAATCGGTGGTCTTTCTTTTATTGTGTCATAAATAGGATTCGGCGTTAATACGATGTAAACGATAATAATATGGCAGATATTTGTCCTGCGGAATATGTATAGTTTCACCTTTAAGTATTGTTTTGATAAAATCAGCAGATGTCTTATAATTAAAAGAGGAAAACCAACGCATTCTTACTGTAGCACAACAAATGCTCGGGGTACTCTCTTCAGGATTGGCAACACCTATCTGTGTTGCATAATACACTCGCTGACCCTTTTCTTCTCTATAATCAAAGCCTTTAGGAAAAACAGTGGGATATCCGTCTTCAAGATCCTTGAGCCTGTAGGTGAAAAACGGCTCAGCGTTGTATTTTTTTCCCTTTTCTTCAGTAACAATACCAATATATGAGCCATTATATTCATCCTCAAGATTAAGAGGGAAAACACCTTTTCCCCAAGGCATATAGTAAAAGCCCTTGCGGTAAAAGCTTTTTACACTGTCCGCATACTGGCTTTCAATATAGCAAAGCAACCTTACATTGTAATTACCTTTGTATTCTTTATCGGGAATAAAAAACCAATAGTACCAAACGGTACTGTCTGCACCAAAAGTCGAAGTTGCTCCGCCCATGGAACCCCCGTCAGCTCCCCATGTCACAAACGCCGCATCCTTATACTGCAGAATCTCGCTATCGGGCAAATCTTCAACAATCTGCTGCTTAACATCCCAGTCAAGCAGCTTTTGTCTCACCTTGTCCGCCTCGGCCTGCTCGGCTTCGGAAACATCGTGAATTACAAGCTCCGTTTTGACAGGATTCTGAGTTGCTGACGCGTAGTTGAAAACAAGCACCGTTGCAACGCATATTGCAAGAACACAGGTGTAAACGGTAAAGTGCCTTTTATCAGCGGGTAAAATGCCGTACTCTCCGTCGGCATCCCAAAGGATTTTACGCATACGGAGGAGTTGAACAAAGCTGTAAAAATACATAAAAATCATAAAGAACGGCAGTATATATGCATCAAAATTAACCTCCTCACCCTCGGAAAGAGCTACAAGGAAGCTGTTTAAAAAGCAAAGCATCAGATGATAAACACCGCAGAAATAAAGGTGAGGCTTTTTCTTGTCTTCGGTAAGGTAGGGCTGACAGAAATTATGGAGTCCCGTGAAAAGATAAAACCAGAAAAATCCCTGAAGAACAAATATGGTGGCAACAAATCCGCATTCAAAGTGAACGGGAAGTATTCTGCCGAGCCTCATGCAGTAAATGGCAAGCCTTGCAATGACAGAAAAGTTAAAAAAGTGAAAGGCTTTTTCTGTTCTGCCGTTCAGTTTTCTTATCCTTAAAAGGGCAGAAAATATAATGGGTATACCCAAAATAAAGAGTATTTCTTTGACGGGTCCCTTAAGAAAAAAGTTCATACATATGTATCCGCCGATAAGCGAAAAAAAGGCTGAACTCATTGCATTAAGCGGAGAATATGAATGCACAGCCGAAAGGCGGTAGGAGAGGGCCTCGCTGTCCCCCATTTTATCAATGGCGTTTTGTTTTGCTTCTTCCTCGGTCATACCTACGGCAAGGTTACGCTCGTAGTTGTCCTCAAGGTGGTTTGTCAGCTCTTCCATAATATCCTCACGCATGGGACGTGATTTTATACCCTTGCAGATATTGTTTACATATTCGGAAAAGTCAGGCTGTGACATGAGCTGCACCTCCCAACACTTTGGAAACGGCTGTGGAATACTCCTTCCATTCTTTGTTCTGCTTGGCGAGCTCCTTCAGGCCCTTTTCTGTGATTCTGTAATATTTCCTTCTCCTTACGGTTTCACTTGCTTCACTCCAGTAGCTTTCAAGCATACCGTTTTTTTCAAGGGAGTGGAGTATGGGATAAAGTGTGCCCTCATTCATCTGAAAAACATCGTCGGACAAATTTGCAACGGTGCGGATAATCTGATAGCCGTAAAGATTTTCTTTGGAAAGCACGCTTAAAACGAGCATGGCGGTGCTTCCCTTGGCTAATTCCTTGCTTATGTTCACGAAAAAACGCCTCCTTTAAAATTATATTTATGTCACCCTCGACTATCTATGCCTCGAGTATCTATGTATAATATAACATTTAAGCAGATGTTTGTCAAGGGGAAATTTTCTACTTCCTTAAAAAGGTGAAGAAAGATCGCGAAGCAGTAGGAGAGTCCCCCTTGACAACTCACCTTCACCGTGCTATAATCCGAATGACATATGAATATTACTGGGGGTGCTGAATTTTCGGCTGAGATTATACCCATAACCTGATTCGGATAATACCGACGTAGGCTAAGTAATGAGCTTTTTCCACCCGTAGTGTTTTAAGGGGTGGATTTTTTCTTTTTAAGGCGCCAGTAAAAGAAAAAAACTCACAATCTCCAAGGTATGTTGATATGTTGAAATTATCATAAGGAGTGTTTTTTATGAACGCAAGTGTTGCGATTCAGGTTTTACCCGATGTGCACGACGACGAGGAGCTTATCAGAATTGTTGACGAGGTAATTGCATATATAGCCTCTACAGGCTATAACTATTATGTGGGTCCCTTTGAAACAACTATTGAAGGCGACAGCTACGACGACCTGATGGAGATTGTAAAAAACTGCCAGAAGGTTGCGATAAACGCTGGTTGTAAGGCTGTTTCATCCTATGTGAAAATCTGCTTCAAGCCGGAAGGCGGTGTGCTTACCATTGATAAAAAAGTTACAAAGCATCATAAATGAGTCTGCCCCTATAATCTCTGTCGTAGCCGTTATTCTCCTGTGGCTCGTGATTAGCGAGTGGGAGCTTGTGCCTGCTTATATGCTGCCTTCTCCTGCCGAGGTTGTACAGGTGTTTTTCACCGATACTGCGGTACTTCTCAAGCACACCATTATAACGGTACAGGAGGCACTGTACGGTCTTCTGATAGGTACGGCTCTCGGCTTTGTGATTGCCGTTGTGATGGACAGGTTTGATTTTCTCTATAAGTCGTTCTATCCTCTTATCGTAATAAGTCAGACTATTCCTACAATTGCAATTGCACCGTTGCTTGTTCTCTGGATGGGCTTTTCTATGGCTCCGAAAATCACACTTGTTGTACTGACAACCTTTTTCCCGATTACGGTATCTCTGCTTGACGGCTTTAAAAGTGCCGATAAGGACGAGATTAACCTTATCCGCTCAATGGGCGGCAACAGATTTCAGGTTTTCCGTCATGTAAAGCTCCCCTCGGCAGCAGAGCAGTTTTTTTCAGGGCTTAAGGTTTCCGCATCCTACAGCGTTGTCGGTGCAGTTATTTCCGAATGGCTCGGCGGCTTTGAGGGTCTCGGCGTTTATATGACAAGGGTAAAAAAGGCCTATGCCTTTGACAAAATGTTTGCGGTTATTATTCTTATTTCCGCCCTTTCCCTTGTGCTGATGGCGGTGATAAATCTTCTTCGTAACAGCGTTCTGCACTATAAAAAAGAAAAGCTCTCCTTGAAAGAAAGAAGTGTTAAAATGAAAAAGATTGTTTGTATTTTATTGGCAGTAATTTTAGTTATAGGCGGCTTTGCTCTTTATAACAGCAGAGAAAACAAAGGCGATGAGCTTACAGAAATCACCCTTTGCCTTGACTGGACACCCAACACAAACCATACGGGCTTTTTTGTAGCCGATAAGCTCGGATATTACGAGGATGCAGGTATTAAAATTCAGATTGTACAACCTCCCGAGAACGGCGCAGAGCTTATGACCGCCTCCGGACAGGCACAGTTTGGCATTTCCTTCCAGGATACCCTTGCCGATTTATTCTCCTCGGAAAATCCTCCCGAAATTACAAGTGTTGCAGCAATAATTCAGCACAATACCTCGGGTATAATCACCCGAAAGGGCGAGGGTGCAACCTCTCCTAAGGGGCTTGAGGGAATGCGCTACAGCACCTGGGACTGGTCCATTGAGCAGGCTACAATCAAATATCTTATGGAAAAGGACGGCGGAGACTACAGTAAGCTTCAGCTAATCCCCAACGCCGTAACTAATGAGGCAGAGGCACTGAAAAACAAGGACACCGACGCAATATGGATTTACTATGCCTGGGCAGGTGTTGCCTGTGAAAGGGCAGACCTTGAATTTGACTATTTTGCCCTTACGGATATTGACAAGGTGTTTGACTATTATACTCCCGTGATTGTTGCAAACAACGCATTTCTTGAGGAAAGCCCCGAAATTGCAAGGGCATTTATGCAGGCTACAAAAAAAGGCTATGAATATGCTG
Organism: Clostridia bacterium; assembly: GCA_017473435.1. Classification (GTDB taxonomy): domain Bacteria; phylum Bacillota; class Clostridia; order Oscillospirales; family Acutalibacteraceae; genus UBA6857. Next base: position 42,545 of record JAFULG010000002.1, read on the forward strand.
TTGAAAATCCTGTTCATGCCGCACAGCTTCTTGTTGAGGGTGACACAACGGGCTCTCTCGACGGATCAATTGATTTTGTTGCCGCAAGTCAGCAATGGATAAGTGAAAAGTACATTGACGATGCAGAGGAGTGGGGCGTTTTCGACGCCGAGAGATGGAACAGCTATTACAAATGGGTCTATGATGAAGGTCTTATAGCAAAAGAAATTCCCGAAAACTTCGGATTTACCAATGATTTTATAAAGGGTGATAACTGAATGACAAAGCTCCGTGCGGAAAATGTAACGGTTACTTATGAAAATGAGCCCGTTATCGAAAAAGTGAATCTTACCCTTGAAAAAGGCGAAATTGTATCCTTGCTCGGTGCAAGCGGAAGCGGAAAAACCACTTTTTTCAATGCCGTTGCAGGACTTTACAAGGTCGATGAGGGCAGAATTTTCCTTGACGGTGAGGATATTACGGGTAAAACAGGTAGGGTGAGCTATATGTTGCAGAAGGATCTGCTCCTTGCTCACTATACAATCCTTGACAATGTTTCACTGCCTCTTGTGATGAAGGGTGAAAGCAAAAAGCTTGCCCGTGAAAAGGCAAGGGAATACTTTGAGCTTTTCGGTCTTGCAGGCTGTGAGAAAAAATATCCCTCGGAGCTTTCCGGCGGTATGCGTCAGCGTGCGGCGCTTATGCGTACCTACCTTACGGGAAACGATGTTGTTCTCCTTGACGAGCCCTTCAGCGCCCTTGACACCATCACAAAAAGTGCAATGCACTCATGGTATCTCGATATTATGCGTGAAATCGGACTTTCCACAGTTTTTGTCACTCACGATATTGATGAGGCAATACTCCTTTCCGACAGGGTGTATATTCTGTCGGGAGTACCCGGCAGGATAACTGATGAGATTAAAATTGACCTGCCCAAGCCGAGGAGCATTGATGAGGTGACGGATGAGGAGTTTGTTAGGTACAAGAGGCTGATCAGGGAGAAGATAAAATAAAACAAGTAAAGTTTTGGTCAAGCTTTTACAAAAGCTTGTGGGGTCATGGGGCAAAGCCCCTTGCTCATTAAAATGAACAACAAAGCAAAGGTCATGGTTTCCGTGACCTTTAATTTTTAATGTTGTTTGATGCAATTTGCAATATATTGACAAAAAAAACACGAGCTGATATAATTGAATTGAAAACATTATGAATCAAGGTGTTTTTATGGAGAATAAAATAATTTTGAAAATTAAATACATACCGTCATTTTTGTATTCATTTTTAGAAGTGTGGCTTAATAAAATGAGCAAAAAGGGGTTGCAGTTGACACATTACAAAGGTTTTATATATTATTTTCAAAAGTCTGAACCGTCGGACAGAATTTATTTTGTGTATAACCATACAGGTTACAGAAACGACGAGGGTAAGTATAGTCTTTCTTTGAGATATCCTTGTATAGAAAAGTAGTATGCTTTATCGTCTCATTACTCAAAGATAAATAAATCAAATAAAAAACAAAATAATTGGAAGAAAATTGTAAAAATAGACAGTAATAAAATTGATGCTGATTTTAATGATATTGTTAATGAAAGAAACAGGATTTATTTAAAAAGATTTCTTCGTAATACAGCAATATTTTTAGTAACTGTTGCGGTATTGATATGGGCATTGATATAAAAACACAAAGCACAAGGCAAAAAACCTTGTGCTTTTAATTTTCTGTTTTACCAAGAGGGCTTTGCCCTCTTGACTCCCACAAGCTTTTGTAAAAGCTTGACCAAAACTTTTATTACTTTAATTTTTACTCTCCGCTGAGTGCATCAAGTGACTGCTTTTTAAGATAAGCATTGATAAAGCCGTCAATATCACCGTCCATAACAGCGTTGATGTTACCCATTTCAAAACCTGTTCTGTGGTCCTTTGCAAGGGTGTAGGGCATAAATACGTAGGAACGGATCTGGCTGCCCCAGCCGATTTCTTTCTGCTCGCCCTTAATGTCCTCAATCTTGTCAAGATGTTCTCTTTCCTTGATTTCGATAAGCTTGGACTTAAGCATCTTCATACAAACTTCTCTGTTCTGATGCTGGCTTCTTTCAACCTGACAGGAAACAACAATACCTGTGGGCTCATGGATAAGACGAACGGCTGATGAGGTCTTGTTAACCTTCTGTCCGCCTGCACCGGAAGCACGGTAAACCTCCATTTTTATATCTTCTTCACGGATTTCAACCTCAACGGTGTCATCAATTTCGGGCATTACCTCAAGTGAGGCAAATGAAGTATGACGGCGTCCCGAGGAGTCAAAGGGAGAAACACGTACAAGACGGTGAACGCCCATTTCGCCCTTGAGATAGCCGTAAGCATTTTCGCCCTCAATAACAACAGTTGCAGATTTAAGACCTGCTTCATCACCGTCAAGAAAGTCAACTGTTGTAAACTTGAAGCCGTGCTTTGTTGCCCACTGACCGTACATTCTGAAAAGCATCTGACACCAGTCCTGAGCCTCTGTTCCGCCTGCACCTGCGTGGAAGTTGAGAATAGCGTTGTTATTATCGTATTCACCTGAAAGGAGAGTTGCAAGGGTCTGCTTGTCAAGCTCATCCTCAACTGCCTTCACACTTTCCTCACAGTCGGGAAGAAGGTCAAGGTCGCCCTCCTCGTCGGAAAGCTCAATCATAACAAGTGCATCTTCAAAGGCTGAGGTAAGCTCCTCATATGCCTTGATTTTATTTTTGAGTGCAGCAATACGCTGAAGCACCTTCTGTGAATTTGCAAGGTCGCCCCAGAAATCCTCTGCAGCTGTCTGCTCTTCGAGGGTAGCAACTTCCTTTGCCATCTCCTCAAGTCCGAGGGCGGAAGCAAGCTCCTTAAGAGGCTTTTCACTTTCAAGAAGTCTTAATCTTAATTCTTCAAACTGAACCATCTTGTCTTATCCTTTCGTAAACTTAAGTAATTTTTAACATTAACGTGTAAAATAATCATAATATAAAAATATCCTTTTACATTATACACATTTATTTGTAAAGGGCAACACCTTTGAGAGAAAAATTTTTAAACTGTTGCAATTATAGGATAAAAGTAGTATTATTTTACTAATACTGTTAAAACTATTCAAAAGGAGATATCTATGAAATATACAGGTAACATCTGCGACGGTTGCGGTCTGCCTTTCTCCGACGAGGATGATGTTGTAGTCTGTCCCGAATGCGGAACTCCCCAGCACAGAGAGTGCTATGAAAAAGAAAATAAATGTGTCTGCTCCCATCTTCACACAGAAGACTACACCTGGAAGGGGATTGTTAATAAGGAGGCTCCTATTCCTGAAATAAAAAAAGAGCTTATAAGCTGTCCCAACTGCGGCTACGGAAATCCTAAGGGCACGGAAGTGTGCAGAAACTGCGGAATGAAGTTCACTATTTTCGGTAAGAATGTTGTTGACGCAATGCACGAGCAGGAAAACCATAATTACAACCAAAACAGAGATATACCCGATTACAACGCACCTTTTACTCTCGGTGAGGGCGAGGGCTTCGATGCCCCCGTTGAAGCTGAGGAAAAGCCTGCGGCAGCTCAGGTTGAGGAGCTTATTACAAGCGTGCTTGAGGGAGATGCTCAGCAACCCGCTGAGGGTGACGGCAGAATAAATCTCGGCGGTCCTTTCCCCGTAACCGATGAAATTGACGGGGTAATGACTAACACAATCGGTAATTTTATCGGAACAAACGCAATGGGCTATATTTCGAAGTTCAAAAAAATACAGAGAGGAAAAAAGCTTTCCTTTAACTTTGCCGCCTTTTTCTTCGGAGCCTACTGGTTATTTTACCGTAAGCTTTACAAAGCGGGCATAGTGCTTATGACTGTGCTGTTTTCATTGAGCATTATTATGACCCCATACCTTATGGATGTGCTTGAGGCTTATGAAAAGATCCTTCCCGTAATGGAGGGTGCGGCAATGAGTGAGGCTCAGCTTACAGCGCTTTACAATGAAATGCTTGCGGCAAGCGCTCCCCTTGCAATTTACTTCTTTATTACCCTTGCTCTTCAGTTTATCGTCGGCTTTTCGGCAAATCACATTTACAAAAAATATGTTATCGACCATTCCCGTAAGGCAGAACGTCTTCCGAGCAAAAGACTCGCAATGGCTTATGTCGTAAAAAACGGCGGCTCATCAATCCTTATCGCAATTGCGGCGTATTTTGCACAGCAGCTGCTTTCGGTTGTGGTATCAGGCCTGTTATAAAACAAGTCAGGAATCTTTAACACTGATTCCTGACTTTTATTATATTCTTTATTTAATTTACGGAGTAAAAACCTCACGGAAAATTGAAAGTTTTGAAATTTCAAGCACTTTGCTTGCCGCGTGTGAGCAGAATGTACCGAGAAGCTTGTTACCGATATTCATTGCGTGAGCATCTATGCCGAATACCATATCGCCCTTCTTTTTCCATATACCCTTTTCAATGAGGTCAACCATTTTGTCGCAGTCGGTGCTTACCATATTGAGCGCCTTCATCGCACCTTCGGAGGCCTGCTCCTGGTTGCGGAAAATGTCAGTTTTTGTAAAGCCGGGACAGACAAGACCTACATAGCAGTCTTTTCTGTGCTCCTCTCTGAGGGCGTCGGTGAAGCTTTTGAGTGCGCCTTTACTTGCAGAATAAATTGATGTACCTGCAAGTGAGCAAAGGGCAGCCGAAGAAGCTATATTAACAATACCCGGTGTATCTGATTTCAAAAGTGTCGGAAGAAGTGCTTTGATGGCATAAAGTGATGAGTAGAAATTAATCTGCATTGTGTGGTTTACATCATCAAGAGTAATTTTTGAAAAGCGATTGAATTTGGGAAGTATGCCGGCGTTATTTATGAGAATATCGGGCTGAATACCTTCCTCCTTAAGCTTAGCAGCGAGCTTGTCCCAGTTTTCCTTGACAGAAACATCAAAGGGATAGTATGTGAATTTGTGACCGAGGCTGCCGAGCTCCTCCTTAAAGGCCTGAAGCTTTGACTCCGTGCGGGCAATTCCTATTACATCACAGCCGTGATCACGTATAAGTCTTTCGGCAAGACCTTTACCCATACCGCTTGAAGCACCTGTAATTATTACGGTTTTGTAGTCGTACCAGCATTTGTTCATAATGTTTTCTCCTTGATTTATAATGCTGTTTTTTTATAAATTCTTTTATAATTGTAACATAAATCCGTTAGCTTTTCAACTATAGTATAATTCAAATTTTTTTGATTTCAGCTTACTTTTTCCTTCCCTTGCACCATTGTGCCATACAGCACCTTTCACATTGCGGCCTCCTCGCAACACAAACCGCTCTGCCGTGAAGCACAGCCCTGTGACAGAAATCATTGCTCTTTTCCGGGGCAATGATTTTTTTCAGCTCAAGCTCAACCTTCTTCGGATCCTTTGTATTTACAAGTCCGAGGAGATTTGTAATTCTTATAAGATGTGTATCAGCAACAATAGCCGGCTGACCGTAAACATCACCCATTATAAGATTTGCCGTTTTTCTGCCTATACCGGGAAGTGAGGTCAGCTTTTCAATTGAATCAGGGACTTTCCCGTCAAACTCGTCTCTTATTTTTATTGCAAGACCCTTGATATCACTTGCCTTCTGACGGTAAAATCCGCAAGAAAAAATTATTTTTTCTATATCCATTTCATCAGCCTCACAGTAGCTTTCAAGGGTAGGATATTTCTCGAAAAGTGCAGGTGTCACCTTATTTACCCTTTCGTCGGTGCACTGTGCGGAAAGCCTTGTTGCTATCAGTAATTCAAGAGGGTTTGACGCAACAAGTGAACAGAGTGCATCGGGATATTCCTTTTCAAGCGCCTCAACACAAAAGGCGGCTCTTTGCTTTTTTGTCATTTTTATCATTCCTTTATTCTTTAAGGTTTCTTCTCCAATGGAACAGATATTGCTGTGCAATACCTTCGTTACCTTTAAAAATTTCAGGTAATCCCTCGGGATACATCTCCGCCATAATACGCTTTACCCACACATCAACGGGAAAAGCCTCCATTCTGCCGAAGCCGTAAAGAAGTGTGCATTCAGCAACCTTTGCACCTACACCTTTTATTTTGCAAAGCTCTGTACGTGCCTCTTCAATAGGCATTTTTTCTATTTCTGAAAGTGAAACCTCACCGCTATTTAATTTTTCTACCGCATCAGCAATATATTTTGCACGAAAACCGGCCCTTAAAGGTGCAAGCTCCTCTGCCGTTATACCTTTTAAGCTTTCATAAGTAGGAAATGTATAATCTTCGCCGTTCAGTTTTTCACCAAAGGCTTTGCAAAATCTGTCAATTATTCCCGATATTCTTGGTATATTATTGTTCTGTGAAATTATAAATGAGCATAATGCTTCCCAGCTGTCCTGCTTAAGAATTCTTATTCCTTCATACTCATCAAAAGCCGTTTTAAAGCTTTTATCAGCGGATAGCACATTACATATTTTTTTATAGTCTCTTTTAAGATCAAAATAGCTTTCTATAAGCTTTTTTGTTTCTTCATCAGAAGTATTTTCAAATACAATTTCACTGCCGTTCTGTTTTACATCTATTATTTTATCCTTTACAACAGCATGAAAACTTCCGTCATCTTTTCTTATCCATCTGAACGCCTGACCGCAAAAAAGTGTCCTTTCAAGGTTAAGACACGGAAAATCCTTCAAAACCATATTTTTTTGTATTTTTTCCATATTTATACCTATTTTCCTTTTTGATTGTAATCTTATTATAATATATTTCAAGTATAAAATCAACTTTTAGGGCGTATTTTAAAGCTTTCTTATTAAAAAGGCTTGAAAGTTGGATTTTTTTATGTTAAACTTATAGAGTGTAGTATTATGTATTTTATTATTATATTATTAATTTACTGATATATAAATATAAGTGATTTATATCTGACAGGAGGTAAAAATATGGATTCCTTTGCTGAAATTTGGCAACTTGTACAACAGGAACTTAAAAATCAGGTAACAGAAGTTGCCTATAATGTATGGCTCAGTCCCCTTGAGTTTGTTAAATTTGAAAACGATACCGTTTATCTTTCCATAAGTGAATTTAAAAAGAATATAATTCTTGATAAATTTATGAATGCTATAACAAGTGCTTTTGAATCTATTTTAGGATTTTCCGTTGAAATTGTTTTTCTCGTTCCCGGTGAAACAAAATCACAGAAAAAGGAAGCAGCTGAAGAAACACAGTCATTTGAGCATGACTATACCTTTGATAATTTCATCACAGGCCCGTCAAACCGTTTTGCTCATGCTGCTGCATTGAATGTTGCAAATAATCCCGGAATTACTTACAATCCTCTTTTCATTTACGGTCACTCAGGACTTGGTAAAACCCATCTGCTTCTTGCTATAATGAACGAAATCAAGCAGCAACGCCCTGATGCAAAAATCATTTATACAAGCGGTGAGCTTTTTACAAATGAGCTTATTTATTATATAGGAAATCATAACACCTATGCTTTCCATGAAAAATACAGAAACTGTGATGTTCTTCTTGTTGACGATATTCAGTTTATAGCAAAAACAGAAACTACTCAGGAAGAATTTTTCCATACCTTCAATGCCCTTAAAAATAACGGCAGTCAGATTGTCCTTACCTCTGACCGTCCTCCCAGAGAAATGATGACTCTTGAGGAAAGACTCCGTACAAGATTTGAAATGGGTCTTATTGCAGATGTGCAGCCGCCGACTCTTGAAACAAGAATGGCTATCGTTAAAAAGAAATCTGACGATCTTAATATTTTCTTAAGTGACGATGTTGTAAAATTCATCGCAGAAAACATCAAAAAGAACATACGTCAGCTTGAAGGTATTGTTAAAAAAATAAGCGCTTACAGGGACGTGGAAGGCACTTCTCCCAGCATTGCCGTTGCAAAAAGAGCTATCAGCGATATTATTAACGACAATCAGCCTACTCCCGTTACAGTTGAAAATATTATTAACGAGGTTGCAAGAACCTTTGATGTTTCCGCAGCGGACATCCGCTCATCAAAAAAGAGCGCAAATATATCTCTTGCCCGTCAGGTTGCTATTTATATAGTAGACCGCGTTACAGGTCTTTCACTTAAGGCAATCGGTAACGAATTCGGTAACAAGCATCACTCAACGATTATTTATTCCCTTAAGGAAAGTAAAGCAAAAATTGAAAAGGATCTTGCTCTTAAAGCCACCGTTGACGATATTATCAAAAATATAAATGAACAGTAAGTTTTCCACAAACTAACTGACATTCCACATAACATTATCAACAGTTATAACATCAGCAAAAACTGCTGTGTTAATAACTTTTCATTTTACACATTTCTTTTAACAGAAAAAAATACCCTTAAAATACTGTAAAATCTGGGAAAATACCTATTTTCCACCTTTTCAACAGCACCTACTACTACTACTATTATAAAATATACATTTCATCCGAAAAAAAGAAAGGAACCGCATTTTATGAAAATTATTTGTGACAGTGCCGAACTTGCAAAAGCAGCCTTCAGCGTTCAGAGAACAGTTTCAGGTAAATCAACAATTCCTTCCCTTGAAGGTATTCTTATTGAAGCATTTGAAGATAAGATAAAGCTTACAGGCTATGACCTTGAGGTAGGCTCAACAATTATTATTGATGCAGATGTAAGAAGTGAAGGAAAAATTGTTCTTAATGCAAAGAATTTCTGCGACATTTTAAGAATGGTTCCCGATGACAGTATTTCTATCGAAACAGACGACAGAAACATTGCTAAAATAAAGAGCGGTGAAGCTGATTATTCAATTATAGCAACCAATGCCGATGATTATCCTGAGCTTCCTTCTCTTAATAAGTTTTCACCCGTTGTTGTTGAGCTCGGTCTTTTGAAGGATATGATTAAAAAGACAATATTCTCTGTTTCAACCGGAGAAAGAAATCCCGTACACAACGGTGTTAAGTTTGAAATAACAAATAATAAAATTGTTCTTGTTGCTGTTGACGGTGCGAGACTTGCAGTCCGCCGTGAAGAAATAAGCTACGATGAAGAGCAGAACGGAAGCCTCAGCTTTGTTGTTCCTGCAAAGACTCTCGGTGAAATTCAGAAAAACACCAGCGATGATGATACACCGATTGAAATTAAAGTAGGTGACAGACACATCATTTTCAAAATAGGGGAGTATCAGATTATTTCAAGACTTCTTGAAGGTAACTTCCTTAACTATAAATCTGCAATTCCTATGAGCAGCGAAACAAAGATTATTGTTGAAACAAAAAGACTTATTGAAAGTATTGAAAGAACATCACTTATTATCACAGATAAGTCAAGTCCTCTTCGTCTTATTGTAGATAACGGTATTCTTAAGTTTTCATCAGTAACAGCACTTGGTACTGCCAGTGATAAAATGGCAGCAGATATTGAAGGTAAAAACATAGAAATAGGCTTTAATAACCGTTTTGTCCTTGACTGTCTCAAGGTCTGCGATGTTGAAAAAATAAAAATTGAAATGATTAGCGCAAATCAGCCTATTACCTTCTCTCCTCTTGAAGGAGATCATTTCTTCTTCCTTATTCTTCCCGTAAGAATATAAAAATTAAAGTATAAGAGTTGATGTAATATGAAAATTACCGTAAAGGTTAAGAAAAAAGAGGAAAAGGATATTTTTATAAAAACAGAAAATATCCCTCTTGATAAGGTGCTTAAATTTTCCGGTATTGCAGGTACCGGAGGTCAGGCAAAAATGCTTATTCAGGACGGACTTGTAAAGGTAAACGGAGAGGTATGCCTTTCAAGAGGAAAAAAACTCAAGGATAAAGATAATTTCGAATTTCAGAATATAATCTATAACATTAAGCAAGCGGAGAAATAAAAGATGGTTGTAAATCAACTTGAGGTAAAAAATTTCAGGAACATTGAAAATACCTCTTTAGAACCTTGCAAGGGAATAAATATAATATACGGTGAAAATGCCCAGGGAAAAACTAACTTGCTTGAAAGCATCTGGCTTTTTACAGGATGCCGTTCCTTCCGCGGTTCAAAGGATAATGAGATTATAAATTTTAACAGCACAAAAGCAAATATATATATGGATTTTAATGCTTTTGACAGGGAACAGAGTGCTTCGCTTGAAATAAGCGAAGGAAGAAGGTTTTTCCTGAACGGAGTAAAAATGAAATCCTCAAGTCAGATTATGGGTGAATTTCTTTGTGTTGTTTTTTCTCCGGTTCATCTTTCGCTTGTTAAAGAAGGTCCTTATGAAAGAAGGCGTTTTCTTGATATTGCGATAAGTCAGCTTAAGCCTAAATACGGTGTAACTCTTTCACAGTATAATAAGGCAGTTGCTCAGAGAAATATTCTTTTAAAGGATGTCGCTTATCACAGTGAGCTTTATGATACCCTTGATATATGGGAGGACCGTATTGCATTTTTCGGCTCAGAAATTATAAGACAAAGACTGGGTTATATAAATAAGCTTTCGCTTTATACCGATGAAATTTATTCGGGACTTTCAAATGAAAGAGAAAGACTGAATATTGCATATAAGCAACAGGCAATCATAGGCGGTGACAATAAGCAGGAGCTTTATGAAAATCTCAAATCCCAGCTTTATGCCTCACGAAAAAATGATCTTATCACAGGTTCAACTTCTATAGGTCCTCACAGAGACGATTTATCAATAAAGATAGACGGACTTTCCGCAAGAAGCTTCGGTTCACAGGGTCAGCAGCGTTCTGCCGCACTTGCACTTAAATTAGGTGAAGCAGCTGTTATAAAAAGCTTCAGCGGAGAACAGCCTGTTGCCCTACTCGATGATGTTATGAGTGAGCTTGATATAAACAGACAAAATTACATACTCAATCACATCAAGGATTGGCAAGTATTTATTACTTGCTGTGACCCTGCTAACGTCAAGCATTTGAAGGACGGTAAGAGGTTTATGATGAAAAACGGAGTAGTAAAGAAAAAATAGTCCGTACAAGGTGCTAAAGGAGTAATTATGTATCTTCATCTCGGTCATAAGACAGTAATAAACTCAAAGAAAATTATAGGAATATTTGATATTGATACAGCTACGGTTTCAAAAAGAACAAGAGAGTTTCTGAATAAAAACGAAAAGAAAAATAATATAATTCTCGTTTCTGAGGAAATTCCTCTTTCCTTTGTTGTATGTGATGATAAAAAAATCTATTTTTCCCCTGTTTCCAGTACGACACTTCATAAACGGTCAGAGGAAAATTTCAAACAAGTAAAATAATAGTTTTTATAATAGAGAAACGGAGGTATTAGCCATGGATGAAATCAAGGCTAACGCTGAAAATCAGGAAGTACAGATAACAGAAGAAGTAAATGCAGAATCAATCGAAACAATGGATACCGTTGTTACCGAGGAATATAATGCTGATGCAATTCAGGTTCTTGAAGGACTTGAGGCTGTAAGAAAGCGTCCCGGTATGTATATCGGTTCTACCGGTCCCAGAGGTCTGCACCATCTTGTTTATGAAATTGTCGATAATTCAATAGACGAGGCTCTTGCAGGCTACTGTACTCATATTGAGGTTGAAATTCTTCCCGGTGATGTTATTACCGTAAGAGATAACGGTCGTGGTATTCCTGTTGGTATAAACGAACAGCAGGGTCTTCCCGCTGTTACCGTTGTTCTCACCGTACTTCATGCCGGCGGTAAATTCGGCGGAAGCGGTTATAAGGTTTCCGGCGGTCTTCACGGTGTTGGTTCATCTGTTGTTAATGCTCTTTCCGAATGGATGGAGGTTGAGGTTTCACAGAACGGCCACATTCATCATCAGCGATTTGAAAGAGGTAATATCAAAACTGATCTTACTGTTATCGGTGATACAAACGAAACCGGTACCTTTATACGCTTTAAGCCTGATGCTCTTATCTTCCAGGAAACAACTGTTTACGATTATGAAACACTTAAGAATCATCTTCGTGAATCAGCTTTCCTTAATGCAGGACTTTCAATCACTCTTACCGATAAGCGTGACGAAGATAATATTATTGAGGATGTATTCTGCTATCAGGGAGGTCTCGCATCCTTTGTTGAGCATATCGGCGAAAGCTACGGTCTTACTCCTGTTCACGAAAGGGTTATTCACTTTTCAGCTGTTGACGGTGACAGAAGTGCAGAGGTTGCACTTATGTACAACGACGGATATAAAGAAAGAATTTTCTCTTACGCTAATAATGTTAATACTGTTGACGGCGGTACACATGAAACAGGATTTAAAACAGCCCTTACAAAGGTATTTAATGAGTACGGTAAAAAGTACGGCTACATAAAGGATGCCGATACAAAGCTTACCGGTGAGGACTGCCGTGAAGGTCTTGTTGCTGTTATAGCAGTTAAGCTTACCGAAGCACAGTTTGAAGGACAGACAAAGGGTAAGCTTGGTAATACAGATATTACAAAGCTTGTATCAAACACAGTTTATACAAAGCTTACAGACTATTTTGAAGAGAATCCTTCAGTAGCAAAAGCTATTATTGCAAAATCACTTGATGCTTCAAGAGCAAGAGAAGCTGCAAGACGTGCAAGAGAAGCTGCAAGAAGAAAGTCACCTCTTGAAAGTAACTCCCTTCCCGGTAAGCTTGCCGACTGTACTGAAAAAGATCCTACAAAAACAGAAATTTACATCGTAGAGGGTGACTCTGCGGGTGGTTCAGCAAAGGAAGGCCGTGACAGAACAATTCAGGCTATCCTTCCGCTTTGGGGTAAAATGCTTAACGTTGAAAAGTCAAGACCTGACAAGGTTATTTCCAACGAAAAGCTTCTTCCCGTTGTTACAGCTCTCGGTGCAGGCTTCAATGAGGATTTTGACGTTGAAAAGCTCCGTTACCATAAGGTTGTTATTATGGCCGATGCCGACGTTGACGGTGCTCACATCAGAACGCTTCTTCTTACATTCTTCTTCCGCTATATGCGTCCTCTTATTGACGGCGGCTTTGTTTACATTGCACAGCCTCCCCTTTACAAATTAAGTAAGGGTAAGAAGCACGAGTATGCATATTCTGACGAGGAAAGAGACGAAAAGCTTAAGGAAATGCCCGGTGCGGATATTCAGCGCTACAAGGGTCTTGGTGAAATGGACCCTGAGCAGCTCTGGGAAACAACAATGAATCCAGAAAACAGAATTATGCTCCGCGTTACTCTCGAGGATGCTATTGTTGCCGATGAAACCTTCTCAATTCTTATGGGTGATAAGGTTGAGCCTCGCCGTGAATTTATTGAAAAGAACGCAAAATACGTTCAGAATCTTGATGTTTAATATTTAAAGGACTTGTTTTAATGTTACCATACGGAATTATTATTAAGCAAAACAGAATAATAATGCAGAATTCTCTTGTAATATGGCAGAAAAAATTCGGAATTCTGAAGCCTTCTAAATTTTTAGGAACAGCTGTTCCTCTTATCTGTGCTTTTACGGTACTGTTTTCTGCGGTAAGTTATTTTACATCAGAGGGTCTTACACCGTTGATGTTTGTTTCTGAGCTTTTGCTCAATGCTGTACTTATAGTTACCTTTATGCTTTTAAATGCAATCAAAACTATAAGAGAATATGCCGCAACTATGAAGGAAGACAGAATACAGTTAGTTTTAAAAGAGGATGTAATTGAAATTACAACAGAGTTTTCAAAAGAGGTTGTACCTTATGAGGAAATTGATCTTTGCTTTGAAAAAAATTTTGTTGTGGTTCTGATGTGTGATAAATACAGTTTTCCCATTGCAATTTCAAAAATGCATTTTGAAAAGGGAAATTATGATGTTTTTGTTTCACATTTAAAAAGTAAGCTTCCCGGAAAATATGAAAAGAGAGGGGAGAACTGATTATGAAATATTTTTCCCTCAATTTTAGAATTGAAAAAGACGATTATAAGAACTACTACAAGGACTTCGGAAAAGCAATGCTTTTTAATCAGCTTAAGCGTTCGTTGATTATGATTCTTTTCACTGCGGCAATGGCGATGTTTGTAATATCAGGTGATACAGTATGTTATGCCGTAACACTTATGTTTGTATTTTTTATTGCCTGCATTATGCCACTTGTGTTTTCAAAGAAAATTGCTCTTTTAATGCTTGATTCAAGAAACAGCAGAAAAGAAAATATTTACGATTTTTATTCTGACCACATTGAAATTCATATTCCTGCAAGTGAAAAAAGCAAGGCATCAACCGAAAAGCATTTAAAAATGAACGGCTTTACAAATGTAACCGAAAGCAAAACAAACTTTTACTTTTCATATATGAACGAAAAAATGCTTATTATCCCGAAGAGAGTTCTTGATAATGAAAAGTACGCAATGATAAAAAATCTTATAGAAAATTATTTTTCTGATGTGTATATGACAGTTTAAAAAATAAAAATTTTGCATTTTGTATTTTTTTGATGGTGATAATATGGAAAATTTAACCTACGAAAATCAGACCATAATTGACGTTGATCTTAACAGAGAAATGAGAAAATCTTTCCTTGATTACTCAATGTCAGTTATTACTGCCCGTGCCCTTCCCGATGTAAGAGACGGACTTAAGCCCGTTCATCGCCGTATTCTTTACACAATGCACGAAAACGGACTTTATCCCGAAAAGGCATACCGTAAGTGTGCCGATACCGTTGGTTCCGTGCTCGGTTCATATCATCCTCACGGTGACGCATCAGTTTACGATGCAATGGTAAGACTTGCACAGAAGTTCTCAACAAGATATATTCTTGTTGACGGTCACGGTAACTTCGGTTCAATTGACGGTGACCCCCCTGCTGCTTACCGTTATACCGAAAGTAAGATGAGTAAAATCTCAATGGAGATGCTCACTGATATTGATAAGGATACTGTTGACTTTGCTCCTAACTATGACGACCGTCTTAAGGAACCGACCGTACTTCCTTCAAGATTTCCTAACCTTCTTGTAAACGGTTCAACAGGTATTGCCGTTGGTATGGCAACAAACATTCCGCCTCATAACCTCGGTGAGGTTATCGACGGTATGTGCTATTATATCGATAACCCTGAAGCAGAGCTTGACGAGCTTATGCAGTTCATCAAGGGTCCTGACTTCCCCACAGCAGGTATTGTTATGGGCAGAGCCGGTATCAGAGCCGCATATGCAACGGGTCGCGGAAAGATTGTTGTAAGAGCAAGAACGGAAATTGTCGAGGGCAAAAACGGCAGATTCCAGATTGTTGTTACCGAGCTTCCCTATCAGGTTAACAAGCGCCGTCTTATTGAAGCTATGGCTGACCTTGTAAAGGATAAGAAAATTGAGGGTATTGCAGACATTAACGACTATTCAAGCCGTGAGGGTATGCGCCTTGTTGTTGACCTTAAGAGAGATGCTAATCCTCAGGTTGTTTTAAATCAGCTTTTCTCATATACACAGCTTCAGATTTCCTACGGTATTATTCTTCTCGCTCTTGTTGACGGTGTACCGAGAATACTTACCCTTAAGCAGATTCTTGACCATTACATCAACTTCCAGAAGGAGGTTATTGTAAGAAGAACACGCTTTGACCTTAAAAAGGCACAGGAAAGAGCTCACATTTTAGAGGGTCTTAAAATTGCCCTTGACTTCATTGACGAGGTTATTGCAATTCTCCGTGCATCAAAGGACCAGGCAACAGGTAAGCAGAAGCTTATTGAGCGCTTCGGACTTACAGAGGTGCAGGCAGATGCTATTGTTAAGATGCGTCTCGGACAGCTCACCGGTCTTGAAAGAGAAAAGATTGAGGAAGAATTAAAGGTACTCAAGGAAAAGATTGCAGAGTTTATGGATATCCTTGCAAACGAGTACAGAGTACTTGAGCTTGTTAAAACAGAGGCACAGGCTCTCTGCGATAAGTTCAGAGATGAAAGAAGAACAGAAATTGCCGCAATCACAGGTGAGGTTGATATTGAAGACCTTATTCCCGAGGAGGAGTGTGTTTATACACTTACGACTATGGGTTATATCAAGCGTCAGCCCGTTGAAACCTATACCCTTCAGAGAAGAGGCGGTAAGGGCATCAAGGGTATGACAAGAAGAGAAGAGGACGTTGCCGAAACAATGTTCACCTGCTCAAGCCATGATTATATTATGTTCTTTACCACAAAGGGTAAGGTATATCGCCTTAAAGGCTATGAAATTCCTGAGGGAAGCAGACAGAGCAAGGGTATGAACGTTGTTAACCTTCTTCCCCTCGAGGGCGACGAAAAAATAAGCTCAATGATAAGAGTTCCCGACTTTGGCGGAGAAGAAATCAAGTATCTCTGCATGGTTACAAGAAAGGGTATTATCAAGAGAACAGACCTTGAGCAGTATAAGAATCTCCGTAAGAGCGGTATTATTGCCATTAACCTTGACGAAGGCGATGAGCTTTCATGGGTATGGCTTACTGACGGAAATGATGATATTATCGTTGCAACAAGACTCGGTATGTCAATCCGCTTTAATGAGAATGATTGCCGCCCAATCGGCAGAACTGCAAGAGGTGTTAAGGCTATTGAGCTTAAAGAGGAAGACGAAGTTATCGGTATGTGCGTAATAGGTGAAAACGAAACCGACGAAAAGAAGGTTCTTACCGTTGCTGAAACAGGCTTAGGCCGACTCAGTGAGCACAGCGAATACAGACTTCAGTCAAGAGCAGGTAAGGGTGTACTTAATTACCATATTGAAAAGTACGGTAAGGTTGCTTCTGTGGCTCTTGTTTCACCTGAGGATGATATTATTATGATTTCCTCTGACGGTATTCTTATAAGAATTCCCGCTTCACAGATTAATATTGTTTCACGTACATCCAAGGGTGTAAGAGTAATGCGTCTTGCAGAGGGCGAAAGAGTAGTTTCCGCAATAGCAGTTAAGGAAGCAGACAAAAAGGACGAAGAAGAAAATCAGGAGAGTACTGATGAAGGCGCTGAAGCTTCAGAAGGAAGCTCAAGTGAAGAATAAATCGGATTATAAAAATTTCAAGGAAGTGAACTGATGAATAAGAAAAAAACTTCTGTTTTGGACTTTTTATGGAAAGATAAAAAACACAGAGCGAAGAATTTCAATTTTATTCTTACCGTATTTGTCGTCATTAGTGCTGTTATTCTGGGCTTTGTAAATAGTAAGCTTGAAATGATGGAAACCCAGGATGATATTACAACCACAACAAAGATTGAGCAACAGCAAATTACTGAGCCTGTTACACAGCCGATTATTTATGATGAAGAAGAGCTTAAGCTTATGAAAGCAATAAGCGAAGCCGGATCTCTTAACGATTTTCTTTATCAGTGGTCTGAAAACGGCGGTGAATTATATTCAAGTAAAAATGTTATCAATCTCCTTCTTATCGGTCTGGACTCAGAAGATGCCCTTGAAAACGGAGGACGCTCTGACAGTATGATTCTTGTTTCACTTAACAAGAAAACAAGTCAGATCAATATGATTTCATTTTTCCGTGATGCCTGGTGTTATACAAATGCAGGCGGATATGATACATTCAATAAAATGAATGCTTCTTATTATTACGGTGGACCCAGCGGTGTTATTAATACAATTGAAAAAAATTACAAGATTGATATTGATTATTATGTTGCTGTTGACTTTTCATCCTTTGTGGATATAATTGACGCTCTCGGCGGACTTACCGTTGAGGTTCAACAATACGAGGCAGAATATATTAATGCTACTACCCGCTATACCATAAATCACGGTACAAATGTTACCCTCTCAGGCGGCGAAGCCCTTGTTTTTGCAAGAATAAGACAGAGTGACTCTGACTCTGATGTAAGCCGTACAAGAAGACAGCGTCAGGTTATAACTTCACTTATCAACAGCGTGAAAAATGCATCAATAAGTCAGCTTAACGATGTTCTTGATTTACTTTTCCAGTATGTTAAAACTGACTTAAGTAAAATGCAGATTATATCCTATGCAACTCAGGCTCTTGCAAACGGCTGGCTCAACTATGAAATTGTTCAGCATTCATTTTTAAGTGAGGCCGATATTTACCGTACCGGCTATGTAGGTTCATCCTCTGTTGTTATTATGGACTTCCCTCTTGCGGCACAGAGAGTACAGAATGCTGTTTACGGTGACACAAATATTGTTCTTGATGAGGAAAGACAGAATATTTTCTATCTTGTTGATGAGTTAGACTAACAAAGAAAAGAGGAAGAAACCATGGATATGACAATAGGTACAAAGCATGAGGTTTCTATAACCGTTACAACTGATGTTACCGCAGTGAAAATGAAAAGCGGTTCTCTTGAGGTACTTGCCACACCTTATATGGTAGCCCTTATGGAGCAGGCTGCAAGCGAGCTTTGTGATAAATTTGTTCCTGAAGGAATTTCAACTGTAGGAACTGCGCTTAATATTTCTCATCTTGCACCTACACCTGTAGGAGGAAAGGTTAAGGCCGTTGCTACCCTTACAGCCTTTGACGGCAGAAAGGCAAGCTTTGATGTTGAGGCATATGATGATCTCGGTCTTATAGGCAAGGGAACTCACGAGCGATTCACTATAAAGATTGAATCATTCATGAAAAAGGCACTTGAAAGAAAGAGCTGATAAAATGGCCAGGTACGATTATGTGATTTTTGATTTTGACGGTACGGTAGTTGATACCGGAGAGGGAATTATAAAAAGTCTGCAATATTCTTTTGAGCAGATGGGCAGAGAGATTCCTGATATGTCAGATCTGAAAAAATTCATCGGTCCCCCGATTTATTACAGCTATACCCATTTTTACGGTGTAAGTGAGGACGAGGTGGGTGAGTACATCAGAAAATACCGTGAGCGTTATAAAGTGAAGGGTATTTATGAGTGTGAGCTTTATGACGGTATGAAGGAGCTTCTTAGCGAGCTGAGAAGCAGGGGAGTCAAGCTTGGTATAGCCTCCAGTAAACCCGAGCATCTTATTTACAGTGTTGCAGACTATCTGAAAATTACAGATATGTTTGATGCGATTGTCGGTGTTAAAATTGATGACAGCAACCACAGTACAAAAACCGGTCTTGTCCTCGATGCAATGAAAAAGCTGGGAGCAATGGACAAAAGCAGAGTCCTTATGATTGGTGACCGATGCTTTGATATTGACGGTGCGGCAGGTGCAGGAGTAAAAAGTTGCGGAGCACTCTGGGGTTACGGTAATGAGGAAGAATTCAAGGCCCATAATGCCGATTTTATAATTTCCCTGCCGTCAGATGTACTTAGCTTGATTTAATAGCTTTATAATTCTTATAAAGAACAAAAATGGTAAAATATGTGAATATATTTCACATATTCGTTTCTGTTTGATAGAAAAAAATAAAATGATATAAGTATCATTGTAAAAAAATCTATTCAATAAAATTAAGGTAATATTTTAAGAGTTTTCCACATCTGTTGTGGAAAACTTTCTTGAATTCAGAGACAATTAAAGGTCAGTGATTTTATGAAATATTTTGCAAAAGAATATGATGTAATAGTAATCGGTGCAGGCCATGCCGGTATTGAAGCCGGTCTTGCGGCGGCACGTCTCGGTGTAAGCGTCGGTGTATTCACTATTAATATGGATTGGGTTGGTAATATGCCCTGCAATCCTTCAATCGGCGGAACCTCAAAGGGTCACCTTGTACGTGAGATTGATGCTCTCGGCGGTGAAATGGGTAAGGCAGCAGATGCCAATACTTTACAAAGCCGTATACTCAATCTCGGTAAAGGACCTGCCGTTCACTCCCTGCGTGCACAGATTGACCGCAGACATTACAGCGAATATATGAAGCACGTAATGGAGCTGCAGGAGGGTCTTGAAATAGTTCAGGCTGAAATTACCGACCTTGTAAGAAGCGAGGACGGTAAATGGCAGGTTACAACTATGCTGGAAGCTGTTTACAAGGCAAAGTGTGTAATTCTTGCAACGGGCACCTTCCTTGCTTCAAAGATATACGTAGGAGATGTTGTATATGACGGCGGACCTGACGGTATGTTTGCGGCAACAAGATTAGGAGAATCTCTTAAAAAGCTCGGTGTTTCAACAAGACGTTTTAAAACAGGTACCCCATCACGTGTGAACAGACGCAGCATCGATTTTTCAGGTCTTGAACGTCAGGACGGAGACGAGAGGGTTGTCCCCTTCTCTTTTGACGGAAAATATCAGCCTGAAAACAAATTGCCATGCTATATTACATATACAAATGAGGAAACCAAGCAGGTAATCCTTGATAATATTCATCGATCTCCCCTTTACAGCGGTAAGATTGACGGTGTAGGTCCCAGATACTGCCCTTCCATTGAGGATAAAATTGTCCGCTTCTCTGAAAAGAAGAGACACCAGCTCTTTATTGAGCCTTGCGGAGAGAATACAGAGGAAATGTATCTTCAGGGAATGTCGTCTTCTTTGCCTGAGGATGTTCAGCTTAAGTTCCTTCGCACAATTCCCGGACTTGAAAATGTTCAGGTTATGCGTACAGCTTACGCAATTGAATATGACTGTGTTGATCCTCTTACTCTTAATGCCAGTCTTGAATTTAAAGAATTCAGCGGACTTTTCGGTGCCGGACAGTTCAACGGTTCTAGCGGATACGAGGAAGCGGCTGCTCAGGGTCTTGTTGCAGGTATAAATGCAGCGCAGAAGTGTCTTGGCAAGGATTATCTTATCCTTGACAGAGCTTCATCATATATCGGTACACTTATTGATGACCTTGTTACAAAGGGTTGCTCTGATCCTTACAGAATGATGACCTCCCGTTCAGAATACCGCCTTATATTAAGACAGGATAATGCTGATATCCGTCTTACAAAGTACGGTTATGATATAGGTCTTGTGAGCGAGGAAAAATGGCAGAGATTACAGGAAAAGCTGAAGCTTGTAGAAGAGGAAAAGGAAAGAATATCCCTTGTTTCCGTTCCTATGAGTAAGGAAATCGACGAGCTTCTTGTTTCACGTGGAACATCACCTCTTGTCACAGGCTGTCGAATTTCCGAGCTTCTGAAGCGGCCGCAACTGGATTATGAGGTGCTCAAGGATTTTGATCCGGAAAGACCTGACCTTCCCTATGAGATTTTCGAGCAGGTCGAAATTGGGATTAAATATGAAGGCTATATAAAACGTCAGCTTGCCCAGGTTGAGGAAATGAGAAGACTTGAGGTAAAGAGCTTAAAAATGATAAATGATTATAAAGAGGTTTTAGGCTTAAGAAGCGAAGCACAGGAAAAGCTTAACAAAATCAAGCCCGAAAACCTCGGTCAGGCTTCAAGAATAAGCGGTGTAAGCCCTGCTGATATATCGGTATTGCTTATTTACCTTGCAAAAAACGGATTGAATTAAGGAGAAAAGCTATGGCAGATTTTATTTCAAAAAGCTTGCTTAAAGAAAAAGCGGATGAATTTGGTGTTGAGCTCGATGAAAAGGCACTTGACCGCTTTGATATTTACGCAAGACTTCTTGTAGATTGGAACGAAAAAATCAACCTTACTGCAATCACCGAGCCTGATGAGATTGTTATAAAGCATTTTGTGGATTCATTAACTTTATTTTCTTCAATCAATATTCCCAAAGGCGCAAAGGTAATTGATGTAGGTACAGGTGCAGGCTTTCCCGGTGTTGCAATGCTTATAGCCAGACCTGACCTTGATATTACCCTTATGGACAGTACAAACAAAAAGCTTAATGTAATCAGAGACATCCTCGAAAATATGGACCTTGAGGCAAATGTTGTGCATAAGCGTGCAGAGGAAGCGGGTCAGAGCAAGGATTTCAGGGAGCAGTATGATTTTGCGACAGCAAGAGCAGTCTCAAATCTTCGAGATCTTTCAGAGTTTTGTCTGCCCTTTGTAAAGGTAGGAGGTACTTTCATTTCAATGAAAAGTGCAAAGGCTGATGAAGAGATTGAAGAGGCTAAAAAGGCAATTTCAGTTCTTGGCGGTAAAATCAGAGAAAAGAAAACCTTTTCGCTTGATAATGCAGGGGAGAGAACAATAATTTTAATCGAAAAGTTTTCGTCAACACCCGGCAAATATCCAAGACCTTCGGCAAAAATGGTTAAGAATCCTATAAGATAATGCCGAAAAAGATAAGCTATAATAAAATAATGTAAAACGGTTTTTATGGACAACCTTTCCTTACTGTGGTATTCTTTACAGCAAGGAAAGGTTTTTTGTTTGGAGGTTGTATATGATAACTGAAAAGCCTAGGTCGGCAGGACAGGTTTTGCTTATACCCAGTGAGATAATTTATCCCAATCCCAATCAGCCGCGAAGAAGTTTTGATCAGGAGGAGCTTGTAAATCTTGCGATAAGCATAAGAATGAACGGAATACTTCAGCCGATAACCGTAAGAGAAACGCAAAACGGTTATGAAGTTGTTTCCGGAGAAAGAAGACTAAGAGCGTCGCGACTCGCAGGAATGTTATCAGTACCGTGTATTGTTATTGATGTAAACAGCTTTAAGTCAGCGGTATATGCTCTTATTGAAAATCTGCAAAGACAAAATTTAGGTTATTTTGAAGAAGCAGCAGCGATCGAAAGACTGATGAAGGACTTTGGTCTTTCCCAGGAGGAAGCGGCAAAGCAGCTGGGTAAAGCTCCTTCAACAGTTTCAAACAAATTGAGACTTTTGTCTTTGCAAAGTGAAGCAAGGAATTTACTTTGTGAGCACGGACTTTCGGAAAGGCACGCCAGAGCTTTATTACGTTTACCGGAAGATAAAATATTGCCTGTGCTTAACAAAGTTATTGAAAGAAAGCTTAATGTTACACAAACTGAAGCTTACATAGAAGAGATTCTTTCAGAAAAGCAGGGAAACAGAACTACAAAAACAATGTTCAGCGATGTTAAAATCTTTCTCAAAACCATTAACCATGCAGTTGAAACAATGAAAAAAGCAGGCATAAAGGCCGACATCAAAAAAGAGGAGCAAGAAGAAAGCTATGTCTATCATATAAAAATACCTAAAAAGGAAATGTACAAGCCTCCTGTACAAGCTGATGGCAACACCCAAAGTGGTGATTCCATATAATCATATCTTTCTCTTTCACACCCCACAATGAGGAAAACCGCATCTTTATGGTGCGGTTTTCTTCTTTTCGTAAATGTTTCATGTGAAACAATTTATAAAAAATATAAAAAGCTCTTTAAAAACTGAATATATTGTGATATAATACTTGTCTAAACAAATATTTCTGATAAGAAAGGGTGAAACAATGGGTAAAACTATAGCTATTGTTAACCAGAAGGGTGGCGTAGGAAAGACCACGTCTGCGGTAAACCTTGCTGCAGCTATCGGTTATTATGGATATAAAGTGTTGCTTGTAGATATGGACCCTCAGGGTAATGCGACAAGCGGACTTGGTATAAATAAAAGAGAAATTGTCAAATCTACCTATGATATGACAGTAGGGGACACAAAAGCGGCAGAAATACTCAAAACCACACCTTATGCCAATCTTAGTGTGTTGCCTTCAAATATGAATCTTGCCGGTGCAGAGCTTGAGCTGGTTGATATGGACGACCGACAGGTAAGAATAAAAAATGCACTTGCTCCCCTGAAGGCAGACTATGATTTTATCATAATCGATTGTCCCCCCTCGCTTGGATTGCTTACGGTTAACGTGCTTTGCGCAAGTGACAGCGTTATTGTTCCGATTCAGTGTGAGTATTATGCTCTTGAAGGATTGTCACAGCTAATGAATACAATCCGACAGGTAAAAAGACTCTATAATCCTTTAATTGAGCTTGAGGGTGTACTTCTGACGATGTATGACGGCAGACTTAATCTTACTCAGCAGGTAGTAGGGGAGGTTAAACGCTTCTTTCCGCAGAAGGTATACGGAAGCGTAATTCCCCGTAACGTGCGTCTTTCAGAAGCTCCGTCCTTCGGTAAGCCGGTATATTATTATGACAGAGCCTCAAAAGGCAGTACTGCATACGATGAATTTGCGGTTGAATTTCTAAATAAGAATAATAAGAAGGTGAAATAATATGGCAAAAAAACAAAGCGGTCTTGGAAAAGGTCTTGATGCTCTTTTCCTTGACAATTCGACAACAGACGGTGATAAGCCGTTAAGACTTCCGATTACTGAAATTGAGCCTAACAGAGATCAGCCCAGAAAGCATTTTGATGATGAGGCATTGCAGGAGCTTTGTGACAGCATTAAAATTCACGGTGTTATTCAGCCACTTGTTGTAAGACCTATTTCCGACGGCGGTTATCAGCTTATTGCAGGTGAAAGACGTTGGAGAGCATCCCGTATGGCAGGTCTTACGGAGGTTCCCGTAGTTATAAGGGAAATGGCTGAAAACGAGACAATGGAAATCGCTTTAATAGAAAATTTACAGCGTGAGGACCTTAATCCCATTGAAGAGGCAGAGGGCTTCCGCGTGCTTATGGACAATTATTCTCTTACTCAGCAGGAGGCAGCAGAAAGGGTAGGTAAGTCCCGCCCTGCAGTTGCAAATACAATGCGACTTCTCGCCCTTCCCGTAAAAACTCTTGATTACGTGAAACAAGGCAAGATTTCCGCCGGTCACGCAAGGGCACTTCTTCCTCTTAACGAGGAAGCAAGAATCAACCTTGTGGCTGATGAAATCATCAGAAAAGGTCTTTCCGTAAGAGATGTTGAAAAAATGGTAAAGAATATCCTTTCCGACAAAAAGCACAAGGAAAAGGATGAGGAAAAGAAGAAGGAGAAGCGCGATCCCTTCTATGATGAGTGTGAAATTGCTATCCGCGAGGAGCTTGGCAGAAAGGCCGAAATTCACCTCAAATCCGCAAACAAAGGCACTATTGAAATTGAGTTCTTCAGCAAGGTAGATCTTCAGTCAATTCTTGAAGCTCTTGCAGGTAACTGATATATAAAGGAGAGTAATTAAAATGTTAGATATTAAGCTTATCAGAGAAAATCCCGAAAAAGTTAAGGCAGCCATGAAAACAAGAAATAAGGATATGGATGCTGTTGTTGACGAAATTCTTGAAATTGATGCTCAGGTAAGAGCAATCACACAGAAGGCAGATGCTCTTAAGGCTGAGCAGAACGCAGCAAGCAAAAAGATCCCTCAGATTAAGAAAGAGGGTGGCGATATCAGCGAGATTATGGCTCGTATGAATGAAATCAAGGAAGAGGTAAAGAGCCTTGATGCTGAAAAGAACGAGCTTGCCGCAAAGCAGAAGACTATGATGTACGAATTCCCCAATGTTCCTTCAGAAACAACTCCCGTTGGTAAGGATGACAGCGAAAACGTAGAAATCCGCCGTTACGGTGAGCCCAGAAAGTTTGATTTTGAAGCAAAAGCACACTGGGAAATCGGTGCAGATCTCGGCATTCTTGATCCTGAAACTGCTGCAAAGGTAACAGGTACACGCTTCCATTTCTATAAGGGTCTTGGTGCAAGACTTGAAAGAGCTATCATCAGCTTTTTCCTTAACACTCACACTGAGCACGGCTACACAGAGGTTTTCCCTCCCTTTATGGTTAACCGTGCATCAATGACCGGTACCGGTCAGCTTCCCAAGTTTGAAGAAGATGCTTTCAAGCTTACAAACGACTATTTCCTCATTCCTACAGCAGAGGTTCCCGTTACAAATATGTTCAGAGACGATATCCTCGAGGGAGACAAGCTTCCTATGAGCTTCTGTGCTTATTCAGCTTGCTTCCGTGCAGAGGCAGGTTCTGCCGGCAGAGACACAAGAGGTCTTATCCGTCAGCATCAGTTCAATAAGGTTGAGCTTGTTAAGTTTGTAAAGCCCGAGGAAAGCTATGCTGAGCTTGAAAAGCTTACCAACGATGCAGAAAGAGTGCTTCAGCTTCTCGGTCTTCCCTACAGAGTTGTTGCACTTACAACCGGTGATATCGGTTTCTCATCGGCAAAGACTTATGATATTGAAGTCTGGATGCCTTCTTACGGCAGATATGTTGAAATCAGCTCCTGCTCAAACTTCGAGGACTTCCAGGCAAGACGTGCTTCGATCCGTTTTAAGAACGGTCCCAAGGAAAAGGCTCAGCTTGTACACACACTCAACGGTTCAGGCGTTGCTGTAGGCAGAACAACCGCTGCAATCCTCGAAAACTATCAGAATGAAGACGGAACAGTAACAATTCCTGAGGTGCTTGTTCCTTATATGGGTACTGATATTATCAAATAAATTTTAGGGAGGTATTCAGATTGTCAGCAATCACAAAACATAAAGACAATTTTCTAAAATACCGCTACCTTCTGAAGGAGCTTGTTATAAAGAACATCAAGCTTCAGTACAGAAATTCCGTACTCGGTATGTTCTGGACATTTTTACAGCCCCTTCTTACAATGGTGGTGCTTGCAGTTGTTTTCTCAAATCTTTTCGGAAAAAATTCGTCACAGGTAGTTAACTATCCTGTATATCTTCTTTCCGGTCGTTTGCTTTATGAGTTTTTCACCCAGAGTACAAAGCGCGCTATGCGCTCAATCCGTGCAAATTCATCTATTATAAAAAAGGTTTATGTTCCTAAGTATATTTACCCCCTTTCGGTGGTAATTTCAACCTTTGTAACATTTCTTATCTCCCTTTCCGTTCTTGCGATTGTTATTCTTTTCTTTAACATTCTTAAGAAAAATCCCGTTCCTGTTACATACAACGTCTTTTATGCAATCATTCCTATTATAATAATGTTTGTTTTCTCTCTCGGCGTAGGTATGTTTCTCGGAACACTCAATGTTTTCTTTAAGGATATAGAGAACTTTTACGATGTTTTCACCTTGCTTCTGTTCTATCTTACTCCCATTGTTTATACTGTGGACAGACTCGGTTTTCCAAAGGGCTCATGGCAGGCACTTATGCTTAAGGCTAATCCTCTTTACGGAATGATTGAAATGTTCCGTGCCGCTGTTATTCACGGCGATAAGTTTATGGCTTATTTCAGTATGAACCAGCTCTATTACACGTCAGCGGTAGCTATTGTTACACTTGTATTCGGCTTCATCGTATTTTACAAGAATCAGGATAAATTCATTCTTCACATTTAAAGGAGGCGTCAACATTGAAAGAATATGCTATTGAAGTAAATCATGTTAGTATGCTTTTTCATCTTAACAAAGAGCGTGTTGACAATGCCAAGGAATATTTTGTAAGACTTCTTACCAGAAGACTTACCTTTACTGAATTCTGGGCACTTAAGGATGTATCCTTCAAGATTGAAAAGGGTGACCGTGTAGGAGTTCTCGGCTTTAACGGAGCCGGTAAAAGTACATTGCTCAAGACTATTGCAGGCGTTCTCAAGCCTACAACAGGCAGTGTCAGGGTCAGCGGTGTAATTGCTCCATTGCTTGAGCTGGGAGCCGGCTTTGATCCCAATTATTCCGGAGCGGAAAATATTTACCTGTACGGTGCTACAATGGGATTTTCTCGTAAATTCATAGATGAAAAGTTTGACGAGATTGTTGAATTTTCCGAATTAGAAGAATTTATGGATGCTCCCCTTAAAAGCTACTCTTCAGGTATGAGAAGCCGTCTCGGCTTTGCCATAGCTACAGCGGTTCAGCCTGACGTGCTCATTCTTGACGAGGTGCTTTCTGTAGGTGACGCTGCTTTCAGGGCAAAGAGTGAACAGCGAGTGCTCGACATGATGACAGAGGGTGTTACGGTGCTTTTTGTTTCACATAGCACAGAGTCCGTAAAGCGCATCTGCAATAAGGCAATTATTCTCACCAAGGGTCAGCTTGTTGCCGAGGGTGAGGTAAATGAAATCTGTGAAATTTACACGGAAATGATAAACGGGCGATGAATAGCCCCTCAGTTAGATCTTACGGTCTGACAGCTCCCCTTTCAGGGGAGCAATTTTTTTACCTCTCCTGAAAGAGAAGGGGGACCACGAAAGCGGTGGAGGGGTCAATGTCAATTTAACCAAAGGCAAATTAACATTTTCGTCACAAGACACAATTTTTTAATAATTATAAAAGTTTTTAAAGATTGATATTGACTTTATTGATTTTAGAATGATATACTGATACTAACTAAAAGTGACTCAATATGCCTTGTTGCGCCCATTTTGCATTTTACACGGTCAGGTCAGGGACCGGCAAAAGGGTTTATAGGGCAGAAAAAGGGCACATAAGTTTCGTTCAGACGGTTAATATTTTAAAGGTCGCAGCTGCGACCTCAAAGCCGTTTTATATAACGACAATTTTTGTTAAGGAGGAAATCTTAATGAAAAATCAATTAAAGAAAAGTTTATCTTTTGTAATGGCAGTGTTGATGATACTGTCTTGTTGGGTGTGGGTAGCACCGGAGAAGGCTGAGGCGGCCGGTGCGTATACTGTTGTTGTTACGACAGGCTCTCAGGGAAATGAGTATCCGAATCCGGCTGAAAATCAGCATTACGTAAATATTTATGACAAAAGCGGAAACTATAAGCAATTTAACTGGGTAAATGCCCAAGATGGAAAAACCGGCCCGGAAATTTTTGAGGTTGATTATTGGCCTGCAAAAATAGGCTTCCATATTGCTTCTAAAAATGTTGCTGCTGTTAGGATTACCAATATTTCAATCAACGGTGTGGAGATTTTTGCCGATGCTTATAATATGAAATGTACTGGTGCGGGCACGGATGTGTATGTGGCTCACAAAGATGTGGTTATCGAAGCCGGCGGCACCCTTGAAAGTTGGACTTTTTCAAATTGGAAAGCACCCTATTTTAAATCTCTCACTGAAATGAGCGCAACAGATGTAGATGTAGTAAAATATCCTTCAACATCAGTATCAACATCTACCGTAACCGTTACCGGCGGTCTTGACCAGTACGGTGTACTATATGATGGTACAAAGCCCGGTACAGGCTATACGCATACATTAAAGTATACAACAAATCTTGGCGATATGGTTTCTCTTGATTCCAAGTATGCCAGGATTACAAGTGCTTCAGGAGCAAGTCCCGTAACAGTAACTGTTTATCCGGAGATTCAGAAGCTTTTTGAAGTTACCGGTTCTACAGAAATTTATCTTGAGTCTTATTATAACAGTGACACAAAAAGTGTTATACATACACCGATAATGTTACATTTCCCCAGATACTCCGCCTACTTCTATCCTAACGGCGGTACTATCGGTACAAGTAAAACAAATAATACCTCCGATGACGCTAAGCCTCTCGAATACGGAAATATTCTTTACGGCGCTTTTATAAAGCAGTTACCCAAATATGCTGACAGAAGTTCAGAGGGTCTTGAGCTTGACGGATATTACAGCCAGAAATATGAGCCCTCAAGAGCTTTGAAGACTCACTTTGATGAAAAGCTCAAATATGACCCCGATAACTCTAAGATTGATGATAAGGGTAATTCACATTGGTATGCAGCCTGGAAAGCAAAGACATATAAAGCTACCTTCAGAGTAAACACAAATATGCTCGGACAGCTTGACGCAAAGCACGGCAAGGCCATGCTTGATGAAGGAATGTATGAAAGTGTGGCTGCAATTAACAGTATGCTTGCATCTGCATATGAATCAGCAGATAAGGACGCAATTAAATTTGAAAATACTGCTAACTTTGGCCGAGCTCCCGTATTTGAGGATAATGTTTTTGTAGGTTGGAGAATGTTAAAGTCTGACGGTAGCCTTTTAGATCTTCAGAACGAAGTGATTACCGGCGATGTAGTTTTTGAGGCTGTTTTTGCAACAAGAGATGAAGCGGAAAAGAAATATACAACAACCTTCTATGACGGTAACGGCGGAATAGCAAAGCAGGAGACTCTTCCTTTCCGTTCTCTTGCAAAAGCTCCCGTAATCGCGGATAAGGAAGCTGATGTTAAGTATACTTATGAGTTTGCAGGCTGGGCAAAGAATGTAGGAAAAAAATTCTACACAGTTGATGCTGAGGGTAAGGACGAAACAGGAGCTTTCATTCCTTATATGCCTTACGATACAGCCGAATTTGTTGTAACAGAGGACGCATCCTATGTTCCTGTATTCAGAATGACAAAGATACCCTATAAGGTAACCTTTAATTTCAGAGGAAACATCGGCGAGAATTATACAACCCAGTCGGTTGTAGTTGACGGTTACCATTACGGTGATCATATTACTGTACCCGAAACCGTAAAAACAAATTACACTTATAACGGAAAGAGATATAATCTTACAGGCTGGAAGCAGGGCCTTAATGAGGTTGATATTGACGAAATTACCGTTACCGGAAATATGTCATTAAACCCCGTTTATGATAATGGCGCGGATGCTGTTTATACCATCAAATTCTATGATAAGGATAATAATCTTATCGGTGCAGAATATGATGACGAAGGAAACCTTATTAACGCTACTAAATATGAATATATTCACAACGCAAGTGTAACCGTACCTGAGATCCCTATAACAATTGAAACCGAAACTTCACGTTATGTATTTGACCGCTGGTCATCAGAAGTTGCTGTTCAGGCAAAGGCTGATGCGGAATACAAGGCAATTTACGATAAAAAAGATTATGCGGATATCAGCTTTGAAAAAGCTGACGGAACTCCTATTTACAGCATGTCAGGTAAAGAAAACAGCCAGTTTGTCGGTGATGTTATACCTGAATATGATGAAGAAACTTACGGCGCTCCCCAAAAGAATGCCGATGAAATCGGTTCGTATGAGTGGGTAGGTTGGGAAGATCAGAACGGTAATGAGGTTATTCCCGGTACAACAGTGCTTACCGGAAATACCATACTCAGACCTTTATACGAAATAACCAAACATAAGTATACAGTTGAATTTGTAATTCCCGGTGAAGAAGGCAACCCGGATTTAGTTGTTTCTAAAGAAACTTATGAATACCGTGACAAGATAACCGTTCCTGCTGATGCAGACGTTAAAAAAGAGGCAGATGATTATTATACCTATACTTTCTGGCAGTGGGATCCTGCTGTATCAGAAAACTGTTACGGTAACGCAACTTATAGAGCAGTCTTTAAGAAAAAACCTATTTACTATACAGTTAAATGGCTTACAGATGCCAAGAATCTTTACAGAACAACACGAGTTGCATACGGTAAAAAAATTCAGCAGACCTCAACACCTGAAACAGAAAGATTAGGTGCTGCTCCTACAGGTTACACCTGGGCGCTGAAGGAATGGATTCGCTGTAATGAATACGGTAATGATATTCTTGTAAACGGAGAACAGATTAAGTACAGCCGTGAAACCTTAATGGAAAAAGGTGAGATGTATTTTTATCCCGTTTATGAAGCAGTTGCCGGAAAGAACGCGGTAACATTCGGTAAAATGGTTGACGGTGAATTTAAGGCAGTAACAACCGAGCAGATTAACTATAACGCTCTTGTAAGCGATTATACCCCCGGCGCTCTTGAAGCTGTCGGAATTCCTAAGTCAACAGATGATTACCATTATGTATTCGTTAAGTGGTTACCCGTTGGAGGTGGAGAGCTTGAGCGGAATGAAAATGGTGAATACATAATTACCGGTCCGGTACAGCTTTATCCGGAATTTGAAATTGAACAGCATACTTTTAAAGCAGGCGAGATTGTTAAGGCTCCTACTTGTCTTGAAAAAGGTTATGCAGTAAATGAGTGCACATATGAGTATTGTACTATAGAGCCTGGCTATATTGAGCTTGACAGAATCGCTGACGAAAGTGCTCCCGAAGGTACAGTTTATATCGGTACAGAAAAGTGGACAATGAATAACTATACTGATGGAATTGACTACAGCGAAGACGAAATGGTTTATGTTAATGCAGGTTCTTCAACAATCGTAAACGCTGTTGATATCGGTACAAGAGGTAAGAACAATCCTGAAGCAAAGCTTTCAAGAGGTGTCGGTAAGATTGAATATGCTGTTGTAAATGTAGATGATATTGAAAATTTTGCAACTTTCAATCCTCATACAGATATATCCGAAGGCTGGACAACAATTTATAATTACGAGAACATTTATAATTCAGTTCTTGAAGCTGTTCTTGCAAATAACGGAAAGAAGTTGTCAGATTATAATAATCTTGAAGATGCTCTCAAGAATAAAATTGACAGCGAGGTTAAGACTGTTCTTGCCGGATACAATGCTAATGCAACAGGTATCCTTGGCGGACTTAATCTTGAAAACGGCAATGAGTACGTTATCTACCTCAGACTTTCTGATATCGAAATTAACGGTGACGTAAATATTTCTTATATGAGCACCGGCAGACTTCATTACGGCACTGAGGCAGCTAAAATCACTCTGTCCGGTGAAGGCTACGGTACAAAGTTCTGTGAAGCGGTTACAATTAAAATAACTGACGATACAGAAGGCTTTGAAGCTTATATTGACGGTGAAAAGCAGAATATTACTGTAACATCAACAGGTGTAATTTCCGCAACCTTTACTAATAACAAGGTTGGCGTTCACACCTTGACTGTAGTTGATAAGAACGGTAACAAGTCAACAAAGAGCTTTGAAATCAAGAACGGACACAGCTACAGAAATTATACGGTAGCAGCAACATGTGAAAACGAAGGTTCAAGATATAACCTCTGTACAGTCTGCGGCACAAAGAATGATGTAGTTGCGCTTCCTGCAAAGGGACACAGCTTCACTGACAACTATACTGAAATTGCTCCCACTTGTATTGTCGACGGTACCAGAACCTATGTTTGTGACAATAACTGTGGCGAAAAGCTCACAGTTGGTCCTGCTTCCGGTGAAGATGAGCTTAAGGCTGTAGGAATTACTTCCGCTGATACGCTTAAGCATCTCTTAGCAACAAAGACACATACCTATGCTAAGGTTCTTGATGATAATGGCAAGGAAACCTCTCAGGATGCATGGGTAATTGATAAGGCTGCTACCTGTATGGTTAAAGGTAGTAAGCATAAGGACTGTATTGTCTGCGGCGCACGAGAAATCGAACCTATTGAAAAGGATACTGAAAACGGTCATAAGTTCTACCGTGCAAGAGTTGAAGACGGCGATGAAGCAACTTGTGTTAAGGACGGTATCAAGTCAGAAACCTGCCGTTACTGCAGTTATGAGAGAACTGTTGATACCATTCCTGCTCTCGGACATACCGAAGGCGAGTATGTAGTTACACTTGCTCCTACATGTACAACTGAGGGTTCAAAGGTTCTCAAGTGCACAGAATGTGATGCAACTCTGGGCGAAGCTGTAGTAGTTCCTGCAACAGGTCACAAGCTTGTAGCAAAGGATGTTCCTTTCCAGGGTGAAGGAACTGACACTAAATGGTATCAGATTTTTGAATGTGTTACCGATGGTTGTGACTATGAGGTAACAAAGGAAGTTGAACACGAGGAAGAGGCAAAGGGTACCGTAATATTCAAGAACGAGGACGCAACTGTTGCAACCTTTGCAGATGAGACAGTTGGCGAAACAATACTTGCTTCTGATGTCGCTGTTCCTACAAAGACTTCTGATGTTGACTATAAGTACACATTCTCACACTGGGCAACAAGAACAGGTGAAGGTACTGAGGAAAGTCCTTATGAATACACGGCTGTTAAGTTCCCCATCACTGTTGAAGAAGGCAGTGCAACATATTATGCTGTATTTGCAAAGAAGAATATCAAGTACACAGTTACATATTATTATGACGATCAGATCACACAGTACAAAAAGGTAGGTTATCTTAATAACGCTGCTGAGCATAAACTTGAAGAAGGTCCTGAAAAGGCTGCAACAGTTAGCAAGACTTACAAATTTGTCGGTTGGGGCGAAAAGGTTGAGAAGGTTGTAACTGAAGAAGTAAAAGACGCAGACGGTAATCCTACAACTGTTGAAAAGACTGTTACAGAGATTGTACCTGTTGAAGGTGATACAGTAAAGATCAACGGAAAGAATATTGTTCTTTATGCAGTATATGCTGCAAGTGACAGGTGTTACTCAGTTACTTATGCTGACGGTTCGGGCGAATTTATTGAAACCTTCTACGTAAAAGCAAACACAAAGGCTCGTGCTTGTGCAATAGAGCCTGAAAAGGATGCAGACAGCAAGTATCACTATACCTTCAAGAGCTGGAACAGATCAAATCAGCTCAGCAATGTTAAGAGCAATATTTATGCATCACCTGAATTCACAGCAGTGAGTCACACCTATCCTGTTGAAAACAGGGTAATCAAAACTGCAGCAACCTGTACAGAAAATGCAGTTTACACCTACAAATGCAGTTGCGGACGCAGCTACGATAAGGAAGAACCCGGTTCAGCTATTGGACATAGCTGGGGCGAGGCTAAGTATGATGAAACAACAGGCAAGAACACTGTAACCTGTCAGATAGAAGGCTGCGGTGCAACTGAAGTTGATACACGTACATTTACATTCAAGTTCTACCTTGAAGAGCCTGCTGATGAAAATGCTAAGACTTATGACGATGTAAACAATATTTACTGGGGTTCAACAGTTGATTCTACAAGACTTCCTGCCGATCCTGAAAAGGATGCTAATGAACAGTATACTTACGAGTTTAAGGGTTGGAAGATTAAGGGCGATGAAACCGGAACTCTCTTAAGCAGTGCAGATATTGCAAAGCTTAAAGTTACAAAAGATTATATCTTCGTAGCCGACTTTGATGAAATTGAGCGTGTATTCAAAGTTATATTCGCTTACGAACATTCACGTAAGGCTATTCAGGTTTTAACTGTGAAATACGGTGAATCCGCTGTATTTACCGAAGCAACTCCTGAAAAGTCAAAGGATACCGATCCCGGCTACAAGCCTAAGCTTAATCACTATACCTTCAAGGGCTGGTCAGCTGACACATCTTCAATCACCGAAGATCTTATAGTTTATGCTAAATTTGAAGAGGAAGCACATAGCTATACTCTTTCGGATACTATCGGAGAAGCTACTTGTGAAAAGGGCGCCGGATATGTGTTCACATGTAGCGGTTGCGGTGATTCATATGAAGATACCGGTAAAGCTCTCGGTCATGACCTTAAAGAGGTTGGTGTAGAAGAAGGCTATATCATTTATAAATGCACAAGATGTGACCATACAGAGAGCAAGCCTGTTGATGCTCCCGAGGAAGATGAAGAAGAAGTTGTAACAAAGGCAATGGCAACTGTTACTGTTCTTCGCGGCGATGAAAAGGTATCAGGCATTAAGGTTATTATCCAGCCTCTCGGTGAAGATGCACCTGTAATCGGCACAACAAATGCATACGGTGTTGCAAGCTTCGAAATCGATAAGAGCAAGACTTATGTTGCTTGGGTAGAAATTGAAGGTGAAAAGCTTCCTGTTTCACTTTCAGTTGGTGCAGACGGTAACATCAGCGGTGTTTACACCATTGAAGTTGCAGACAACAACGGTAATGGCAGCTGTGGCTGTGCATGTCACCGTAACAATGTATGGGGCGCTATCTTCAGATTCTTCCATAAGATTATCAAGCTCTTTACAGGAGAATTCAAGTGCTGCGCTAACCCTGATCCCATGTATGGTTAAAATACAAAGTTAATCCTGAACAGAGACTCCCGTTAAAGGAGTCTCTGTTTTTTCTTTGCAGAACATATTGTGTCTGTAGAAATTTGAAACACTATATATGATTATTATATTTTTCTGTGCAAATATAATGAGAAAAAAGAAATAAAAACGCAGCAAGGAAAACTTAACAAATAAAAAAAGCTATATATATGCAAAATGTAGAATTAAAAAAAAATTAAAAAATATATTGAAAATACTGACTTTAAATGATATACTTACGATAGTTATAGGTGTCTCTATGGGCGTTTTGCACCCTTTTTTAGGGAAAATCACTAAAAATCGTGCTTTTTTCCATAGAAAATCCTATTTTCAGCAATATATACAATCTTTCATTTAAGGAGGAAAATTTTATGAAAGTTGGTAAAAAAGCGTTAAGTCTGCTTCTGGCCGTGATTATGCTCATGTCCAGCGTATCAGTGTCTTTCAGCGTTTTTGCTGCTGAAGGTGACATTGATTATGCATACAGCATTCTCTCAACGTACTTTAAAGAACTCATGGTTGCTATTGACAGAAGCGAGGGAGCAATAGCAAAGGCAGGAGGAGCGGATAAGGCAGATTATTCCGATCCTGCTTTTGATAGTGTGCCCGTCAAGGATGGCAGCAAATGGGTTATTAGACGAGACACTATAAACGGAGGTTGGGTTGCTGTTTCTCGAGCTGTGTCATACTATGCTGAAAACACAGTTGCAAGAAACAAAACTTACAACATGCTTGTTGACGATATGCTTGATGAATTACAAGCAGTGTCAGCAACGTTCCCTGACGGTCAGACTATCCAGGATTATGAAAAAATCCTTGGTTACTATCGTTTTGGTGACACCTCAGAAGGAGAGACATTCGGTACACAGGCATCGGTAACTCTTCAGATTGGTCATGGATTTGATCTTCTTGCATGGGATAGTGTTGCTGATATTAAAGCTGACCAGACATATTCTACAGCTGTACTTAAGTTCACCCCCAAAGGTGAGCTTGCTACCGGTTACAGCCTTAAGTCTGCTGAGGATATAAGCTTTACCTCAACAGATTATATTGAGGTTGAAGATAACTATGCAACTGATCTTAAGACAATTAAGGGTGTTCTTGAATGGTGTGTAGGTAACACTAAGGTTCAGCCTGAGGACTGGACTCTTGATAGCGGAACCTTCAAAACCTGGTTTGCTGCAGACACTCTTACTGTAGATCAGCTTGGTCAGATTACAAAGCTTCTTGCTTTATTTGATATGACAATGGGAATCGCAGGTCTCGGTTATACACCGGCTGAAATCTGGGATCACTATGTTGCGCCTGAAACAGGTATCAACAAAACATATACAGAAACCAAAGCCTGGTATGAAACCTCAGGTGCTCGTGCAGAGGCATACTCAAGAGCAATAGCTTATAAAGCAGAGCTTGACACTCTTATGGCTACCCCTCTTGAAGGAAAGAAAGCAGCAGAACTTAATGCTGTCAAAGAAGCGATAGAGGCTGTTATTCAGGAAATGAATTATGATCAGTTCTCTTCACTCATATACGAAATTATCAATGAGCTTGCAGAAGATTATATCGGTGAAGCAACAAGCACAGTAGATACTTATACTAAGAATCTTGGCATTAAAGTAGGCCAAGCTTACGCTGTTGAGGAATTGTCCGATAATATACTTACTAGCGGTGTATTGGGTAGTACATTTATTATTGCTGATAAGCTTGCCGAGCTTGCTGCTGCAGCTGACACACTGCAGACTATTGATGATCTTACAAAGGGTAAGACAGATGATGAGCTTAAGGATTTTGTATGGGAAGAAACACAGGCATATAAGGATAATGTTAACTGGCTTAGTGCTGCTACAGTTCTCTTGACTTTAATTGATAGCTATGTTATTTCCAATGCCGGTTTTGATGATCTTAAGGAAACAACTACCGCTTCCGGTAATGCTGTTACAAAAGAGAATTATGACAAGGTTAACGGTAAGCTGTCTGTAGTTGCTCTTGACATCTACGGTTCAAATTATTATGAACAGAAGTCTAAGATGGACACCATTATCAGCAAGACAATTCTTGCCGGTAAGGGTTATAATGCTATTTTTGAGCTTTCAAAGGAATTTGAAACATATTATACCGCAGCTCTTGATTTGAGCAAAGACACAACGATGGAAGATGTTTACAATACCGTATATCCCAACGGTATTGATCAGTATGCCGATTTTATACATGAGATGAAGGCTGCTGTTGCCGAAAGATTCTACAATCAGATGCTGACCATCGAAAACTACTTTAAGGATGGCGGTAAGGTTACATATTATAACTTTGAATCTATTATTGCAAGAGCTGAAGGTACATGGTTTGAAACCGGTTCCAAAAAAGATAACAGCGGCAATATGGTAATATACTCAATTATAGGTAACTACCTTCTCGGCGGTGAAGAATACGGCATTGACTATGTAGCTGAAACCGGCGATTATACAATAAAGCAGCTTGAGGATATGTATAATAAGGTCTTTGGTGTCGGCGGTTATTATACAAAGGCTTTGCAGTTCAAAGATGGTCTTCAGGCTCTTAAGAATCTTGCTTATGATACGAGCAAGGTTCGTGAAACTGAGCGCGATAAGAAAATTCTTGCTTACATTCTTAAAGCTGAACGTGTAAAGGAATCTCAGTATGGTTGGGAATCTTGCCTCGGCAGTGAATTCTCTGTTGACGAAATCAAGAAGTATGTAAGTGAGATTGAGCTTGCTCTCGATGCAGACGGTCTTGTTGAATATGATGGAGAAATCATCACAACAGGAAGTATTGAAAAGCTTATGACTGCAGCAGTTGAGGATCTTGACAGAATTCTTCTTTCAGATGACCTTGGTACACTTCTTAACGACCTTACTGCTAAGCAGAACGAAGAAACCGGTGAAACCACGGGCTTCCTTGGCGTGTGGAGCCGTGACTATACATTTAAGAATCCGGGTGGCGGAACAACATCGGTAAAGGCCGGTGACGAATGTAAGAACCTTCGTGAATTCCTTATCAACCTTATCGTTGATCTTCTTTGGGGCGGTTCACTTCAGACAACTCTCTTCACAGCACTTAACGGTGCTGTTGGTCCTGCTTGTTACAATATGGCAGCGCAATCAGCAACTGACCTTAAAGTAGCAAAGAGAGACCTTTGGTACTTCCTTCCCCAGATTCTTCATATGGGTCTTCCCACAATGCCCCATGACTATGTTCAGAACTGGACGAACCCCGTAACCGGTGATACTAATAAAGAGATCAGTAAAATTTCTGATTGGACAATTGACTGGTATAAGTTCTTTACAGGTGCTGCCTACGGTGCCTCCGGAAATTCAGAATATGACTATACCATGATTCTTCATGTTCTTGATAAGGCTCCTATTGATACAAAGGTAGGTACCGGCGTTCTTTCAAGATCGTATTGGGCACCCTTTACTTACGGCGGAATTTCAACAGATGAAAGGGGCAACTATAAGCCCGGTGATGTAATTGTTGCAGGTCCAAATGCAGGTAACGCTCTTGATCCCGGATATTTCAAAGGCGAGCTTCCCCTTTATTATCAAAACGCTTCAGGCGCAAAGAGTGATGAAGCACTGACAGGATATGAACCTGTTTATTTCGACAGTGCTGCTTGTTGGCATATTAATGACTGGGATGATTTCTACCGTACATTCGCAACTGCAACCTGCGGACTTCATGTTCCTCTTGCAGAACTTGTTACCAAGAAGTCAGCTGCATCAAGTATTTACGGTGAAACTGATATTCTCGGTCTTGACGTTACGGTTCCTCTTAAGAATACCGGTGACGCTCTTTATGACAGACTTTTCATTCCTCTTTACAGATTGCTTGGTATCAGCGATTACTACAATGTAAACTCCAATCCCGGCGGCTACCATGGCAGACAGGACATTCTTTATGCCAGCGGTACCTATTCATATGAAAACGGCTTCGTTGATGTATCATCAATTACGGATTCCGGTTTTACACTTTGGAAATATGTACTCGAGCCTATTATTTATTGGCTTGAGAACGTTCTCTTTGTTTCTCCTGTAAAGACAATAGCTGAGCTTCTTCCCAATCTGCTTGCTATGCTTGAGTATGATCAGCTTATGCCTAAGCTCAAGAATATTCAGGCTGACATTGATGCTGTTGTTAAGCCTATTGGTATTACTCTCCGATTTGACGTTCTTATTCTCAACCTTTCAGATATCGTTGTTCCTCTTCTTGAAGGACTCGGTCTTACAAGTGATGCTCTTTCGGGCGGTATCAACGGTCTTCTTACGGCTCTGATGGGCGGTACACGAACTACATATTACAACAAAGATGAAAAACTGCCTAACAGCGATAAAAATGTAACCTGGTTGATGGAAGTTTCAACCGAATTGCAGGAAGTAAAAGATGCAAACGGTAAGGTTGTTCTCGGCGATGACGGTAAGCCTCTTATGCAGGAGGTTAAAGTAACCAGCGAGGAAAATCCTGCTAAATGGGTATCGGGAGATACGACTTATTATATTAAGAATCCCGGCTTGCTTACTTCGGTAATGTACGGCTTGTTCCTTAATAAGGATGACGTTACAAAGAACTCCTTCCTTGACTGGCTCTGGAGCACAACCTCAGGTGAGAAATCTCAGGTACCTCTTAACATTCCTGTAAACCGCTTCATGTCAGCAGGTACGCTTTATAATCCCAAGCTTCCTGTTAATCAACAGAGTAACGTTACTCTTATTGAAGGTGTTTACGGCACAGTTAAGAACTATCATATCTATGCAGAACCCGGTATGTCTGTTCTTACTCTTTTGCGTTGGCTCCTTAATGAAGGTACCATTGATGTAATTATGCCTCTTCTTAACGGTCTTATCAAACCTACTGTTAATGAAGAAACCGGCGAAACACAGCCAAGCATACTTGATACAATTTTACCCTTGCTTGACGGTCAGGCAGATAACATTATGGCTATTGTTATTTGCTTACTTAATGACTATGTAATCGAGTACACAACATATGAAGATCCCGCTCAGAATCCCAAAGATTGGAAAAACTGGAATGCAGACGGTACTGCAGGCGAATCTTATATTAATGATGACGGCTCCTCTAAGTTTGCTGTTGGTACAATACTTGAAAAATATCTTTCTGAAGGAAATGCCAACATAACTGATGAAGAGCGAACAAGCGGTAATTACACAGAAGCCGAACTTATTGCAAAGGCTGACCTTGCAGTCGCCAATGCTGATAAGCTTATCAACTCACTTGCCACAACGCTGTTTGTTGCACTTGAAGGAACCCTTATGGGTATTGATGCAGTTCGCGACCTTGGTTTTGGCCCTGTTATCGAAAGAATGAAAGCTTCAATCAACAGTGATAACCCTGCTGATAAGGTTACACTTGA
The DNA here is from genome assembly GCA_017473435.1 of Clostridia bacterium. Lineage (GTDB taxonomy): Bacteria > Bacillota > Clostridia > Oscillospirales > Acutalibacteraceae > UBA6857. The sequence continues at coordinate 83,266 of JAFULG010000002.1, forward strand.
AGATGTTGTTGCTGATACAGTTATCGGTAATAATCTGGTTGATATGCTTATGAATCTTCTCTTCGGTAACGGTCTTCCCACAAAGGCTAAGGATGCTGCCGGAACAGCTATCCAGGCTCACGAAGGTGCTGACTCAATGAAGATGAACTACACCTACGGTGACGGCACAACAAAGGAACTTACCTTCTATATCACAGAGGGTGATAAGGATAAAGATGTTCTTCTTGACGCAAACGGCGATCCTGAAATCGTACGTCAGGTTAAGTACAAACCCGTTCTTGATGAAAATGGCAAGGAGACAGGCCAGTTCACAGACGATATCATCGGTTTTGTAGTTAATGAAGGTCTTCTCGGTGGTCTTTTCGCTGATCCTACAAGCATTCTTAATAAGGTTCTTGAGGCTCTTGGTGAATTTAATCTTGATCTTAGTCCTGCAGGTTTCTATAAGGCTTATACTGATACTACAATAAGCGGCTACAATAAAGAGCTTGCAGCTTGGATGAAGAAACAGGCTGAAGCCTTTGCCGGCACAGCTCTTGCTGACAGTAATGTAGAGGCAACACTTAAGACTATGACCTGGGGTGACCTTCGTGCACCGAAGGGTACAAAGTGGTTTGATGAAAACACTACAGATATGGATCTCAAGTTTGACCGTTTCGGTGAACTCATCTGCGACGTGCTTACTCCCATTAACCCCGTACTTGCATTCCTTCTTTCAGGTCAGGATATCGTTCTCTTTGACGAGCTTAAGCTTCAGGGTGAAAATGGCTATTCAAGAGGTATTGTTGTAATTCTTGAAGCTCTTGGTCTTGATGCAGCTTGTATGAGTCAGAACAGATTCGATAACTTTGTATACAAGGCACCTGCAAATACAGGTGAAACAGGCTCAAAGCTTCATCAGTATATGAACAGTAATAATAGTGCATATGATAACGATGTTAGCGTTGATGACCTTTCAAAAGAAAAAATCACTCTTAACGGTAAGGTTGTAGAAAGAAGATTTGCAAAAACAATAAACTCACCTCTCAAGCCTCTTATCGTTGCTATTAAGGAGCTTCTTCTCGGTATTGAAGAAAACGGTACAGTTGTTGAACCCGGTCTTCTTGATTCACCTCTTACAGTTCTCTTCTCAAAGCTTCCCAACATTGCTTACAACCTGTATCTCTTTGAAACTGTAGAAACAGACCTTTTTGGTGAAGAGACGGTTAAGAATACCTATAACTTCTCAATCGCTGTTAAGAACCTTATTGCTCCCGTAACAAAGGTTCTTGATGTTGTTGATCCTGTTCTTTCCAGACTTCTTAAGCTTGATATCAATGAACTGCTTGACAGCATCCTTGATATTGAAGCTCTCGTAAATAATCTTGTTGGTAGTCTTGTTGGTGGTGCTGACAGTAAGGGTACAAGTATGAAGATTTTCGACTTCGCTAAGCTTGCTGCCGACTCTTCAGTAATCAACAGAAACGCTACAACGAACCGTTATAACTTCACTAAGTTCACCAAATTTGAAGGCTCACCCGGTAAGCTCTTCATCACTCTTATCAGAACTCTTCTTACAAGCGAAATCGTTGGTGCTATCGGTGGTCTTATCGCAAATGCATTTGGTGTAAACGATGAGACTCAGAATGTAACTGACGAACAGAAGGAAGCTTCAGAGAGAATTAAAAATATTGTAAAGATGATTCAGACTAACCTTTGTAAGCCTGATACGAAAAATGAGCTTGAAGGTGGTATGTACGTTGACTATCTTACAAGTATAATTCTCGATATCTTTACAGACTACCTTCCTTCAGACGGTGAATTCTACTTCTATGAAATCATTAACCGTGTAGATACTGAACTTATTAAGCTTGAGGATCAGATCAAAGCTATGAATGCGTACGGCGTTAAGCATCAGGGTTATGATTGGGCGAACAAGCCTAAGGATGATGAAGGCAACCTTCTTTTCACAGAAGCAGAAGTTAATACAACAATTGAAAATCTTGACTATGTTATAAAGAATGCTGTTCCTGAAGTACTTGCAACTCTTCAGGCTAATGGTATCCTTGGTGACGGACTTGATGCAAATCTTGCAGGTGATGCAGGTCTCTGGGGTCTTGTGAAGGGTCTTTTAGGTGATTTTATCCTCAAGGACGATTTCCTTACAACGCTTGCTAACCTCATCTGCGGTCTTCTCGGCGCATCAGGCGATACAGGCACAACAGGTGTTATTCAGCAGGTTCTTAAGTCAGCAGGCTTTGATATCACCTTCAATGCGTTCCTCTATAAAGCAGACGGCAAAACAAAGTCCGAACTTTACAGTTACTTTACATACGGTTTCTACAAGGAAAACGGTAGCCTTAAGCCCGGTGCTTCAGGTGGATACGATATGTACTACCTTGATACTGATGGTGACGGTTTAATTGACGACCTTAATAATAACGGTACTCATGGCGATGAAGGTGACGAAGTTGAAATCACCTGGGCTCAGGTTTACAAGAACCATAGCTATGATGTATACGAAACAAACGAAGACGGAGAGCTTGTTATAGTTAATGGCGAGCCTCAGTTCAAGACAGTTAAAGTACAGAAAACCAGAGAAGTTCAGGATGAAAAGGACGGCGCTCCTGTTGTTGATGAAAACAATAAGCCCGTTATGAAAACACAGTACGCTTACTATTACTTCAATGAAACATTTACAGAAGTTTGGCTTGAAAGCGATAAGCGTACCAAGTATACCGTAAACGGTATTGAATATGATCTTGTAAAGGTTTACTCAGGTGAGGATGAGGATAAGACTCATAAATCACGAGTAAATGAAGAAACCGGAAACACAGAGTATGCTTATACCTATGTCAAGAAAGACAAGGAAGAAATCTGGCTTGATAAGTCCGGTGAAAGCACCGTTACAGTAGGACCAAGCTCCTATAGCTTGTCTATTGTTGAAACAGATAAGCTTGAGAATGTACTTGATGAAAACGGCAAAGTAGTTCTTGATGATAACGGTGAACCTGTAACACGCAAGGTATATGAAAAAGCTCTTCTTACAACTGCATATCCGCAGCTTAAACAGGACGGTAAGTATGTTTATAGCTACAAAGATGCCGAAGGCGTTGAGCAGACATACTTATCAAATTACCAGCAGGAAACAAAACTTGATAGCGGCGAATCAAAGGACGGAAAGAAAATCTTCTTCGACCTTAGTCCTGTATACTCTGAAACACTCACCGACCGTGCATGGGTTTGGGGTATTGATGATCCTGTCCTTGTTAAACCTGATGGTACATTAAGAGATGAATTCACGGCTAAGAAGGTTGCCGTTGTTAATACTCTCTGGAGTGTTCTTGAACCCTTCGCTAACATTTTCTCAGCACTCTTTGCAGGCGATGCTCTTACACTCTTTGACGGAACACTCAATATCGAAGGCGGTTGGGGTTACATCAACTATATCCGTCCCTTGATGAATGCATTCGGTCTTGATGCTATTCTTGAACAGCTTTCAGCCGAAGAAAAAGAAGCAATCCAGACAAAGGATGCAAATGGTCAAGTAATTGAGCACCTTATGACAGAAGAAGAGTATAAGGCAATGGTTTACAATGCAGACGGTACTCTTAATCCTGAAGGTCTCGGAACATCAGTAAAGAATGTAATTAACTATGTATTCTACTTTGTTGAAGTTCTTTGTAACTATCCTGTAGAAACACTTGCAGTTGCTCTTCCCACTCTTGCATATTTCCTCTATGCAGACGGTATTACAACTCTTGTAAGTAACATACTTGTTCCTATTACAACTCTTACTGACAGACTCGCAACAATTCTGAACATTGACATTAATGCTATAGGTGCAGGTCTTCTTGACATGCTTGCAACAGGCTCATGGAAGAACTTCCAGGTTGCTCTGGAAACATTCATGAAGATTGACGAGAACGGTAACCTTGTAACAAGTGTTGATACCGGTCTTTCACTCACAAAGTCTCTCTTTGCTCTTCTTACAACATTGCTTGAGCTTGATCTTTCAGGCATACTTGGTGAAGATGATCCTTACGGCGGTAAGTACGGTATAGTTCTCTTTATCAATAAAGAAGCTGAACTTGCAGCAAAGGCAAAGCTTAAGGAAGCAGAGGCTCTTAAGGTTGATGAAATCAACAATTCAACTGAGATTGCTAAGCTTACCGAGGAAGCAAAGAATATCCGCGGTACAGCTCTCAGTGATTTCCTTAAGTCAATCGCAGCTCTCGGCGACCCCGTAAGTGAGCATAGCGGCAGCGGTCACGGCCATGACCCCGCCGAAGAATATATTGCTGAGAATTATGCTGATTATGTATATGTAACCAAGGACGGTCAGGTTCCCGTAAGCAAGGCTGAAGTTCTTATGTTCATTCTTGACTTTGCTTTCCAGAATGAAACACTTAAGAAGGTTATCGGTAACCTTCTCGGTTATGATATCACTGATGAAAACACCAGTGATGCAGAGCTTCTTGATGAAATTCTCACTAATGTATTTACAGATTACAATGCACTTGTTGATGTTATTGTTGCTCTCTTCAGCGGTTACACAGCAAACGATATATTAGAGCTTGAGCTTAAGACGATCGATCAGGAAAACCACTTCAGATTCTATGAAGATTACGGATTCTATGATCACAAGGATGTTCTTAAAGAGAACGAAAAGCTTAAGGCTGAGAATAAGGAGCTTATCACAGAGATTTCTCGTGTTAAGACTTCTGCAACAATAGATAACCTTGATGCACTTGTAGGTAAAATCCTTAATCTCTCACTCATTAAAGAGCCGCTTACTAGGGCTGATGACCTTACAACTCCTGAGAATGAGCAGGGTATCTTCAATATGTTTGGTCTTAACGGAGATGATACTATTACTCTCCAGGCTCTTGTTGATTCTATCTTTGAAACATATCTCTACGACGATAAGGGTCTTAACAGTATTATGGATATGCTTATAGGTCTTCTCGGTGGAGAAAGTGCATCACAGATAATCAACATTGTTCTTGATATTCTTAAGGGCGCAAGTAAGGATGTTGACGGTAAACCCACAATGAACCTCAATCCTGATGCGTTTAAGAATAACGTACCTGAACTTGCCGGAACAATTGATAAGGCAACCGACCTTAACGGTGACGGTAATATCTCCTGGGATGAGGTTGCAAAGGCTAACTCTCAGTATCAGTATGTTGTTAAGAATGAAAAAGATGAAGTTCTTGAAACCCTTTACAGCGAAAAGACTCCTGCTGAGCTTGACAAGAATGATGAAGGTGCTCTTGTTCTTGACGGTAAGGTTGTTTCTGCTGATATGATTCAGGAACAGGATTATGTGATCAAGACTGAACAGGATAACAACGAAAAGGATATCCAGGTTAAATATTACAGGTATACTTATTCGGTATCAGTAGGTGACTCACTTCAGAATGTACCTGTTGAGCTCAAAGAATCAGGTATAACTGAATGGGTTGAAGTTGCAGATGATCCCGAAACAGACGAAAACGAAGAGGTTAAGCATCTTGTTAAGGCAGTTATGCGTGATACCGACAAGCAGAAGACTGCAGTTAAGATTTCCGCTACATGGAATATAAATACACGTGATGAGTTTGTAGACACTCTCTGGCGTTGCATTAAGCCTCTTGCTCCTGTATTTGCAATGCTCTTTGCAGAGGGCGAGCTCAGAGTATTTGATAAGATTGCACTTTCAGGTTCAAAGGGCTACTTAGGCTTTGTACTTCCTCTTATCAATGCTCTTGGTATACCTGCTCTTAAGAAAACTGACGGTAGCAGTTATCTTACAGCAGATAAGTATATCTCAGATTACGATGCATATAAGACTGCTGTTTACGGTAAAGATGCTAGGCTCACCTTTGATGAGCACGGCTATCTTAACGATACAGACGGTAAGGTTATGCTTACCACCATCACTGATGCACTCTTTGCTCTCGTAGATTCACTTTGCGCAAGACCTGTAAACACTCTTCTTACAATTATTCCCTATCTTGCTCATGCAATTGACAGTGACGGAATAGATGTAATTCTCGAAAACCTTCTTGTTCCTGTAACAACAATTACAGGTATGATTGAAGATATCTACAGCATTAACATTCTTGGTATAATCAAGGATCTCCTCAGAGGTCTTATCAAGGATCTTAATGACAAGGCAGGCGTACCTTCTGACAGCACTGATTATGAAGATCAGGGTTCAACTGCTGCAGCCGCAGCTGCACTGCTCCTTGAAAAAGTAGAAGAAGCTGAAGAAAACACTCAGACCGGCGGAGAAGCTGCAATTGCTGCTCTTGCAGAGCCTGATCCTGCACTTGATCTCAGCGGTGCAGGCGGAGCAAACTACAAATTCCTTGATCTTATCAAGGAGCTTGTAAAGGGTCTTTCCATTAACGGTACATCACTTTCAAGTATTATTGATGTAGATAACATCTTCACAAATCTTTCATCCATTGCATGGATGCCTACAGAAATGAAGGGCAACCTTGAATCAACCGGTGAAGTTCAGAAAGTTATAATGAATGCTTCAGGCCGTGGCGGCAGCATTGACAGATATGACGCAACTGAATACACTGTTGACCGTGAGTCAGTTCTCATTAAGGTTCTCAACGATATCGTATTTACTGACGGTATCCGCGATCTTATCGGCGGTCTCCTCAAGTTTGACTTCAGCAATAAGGCAATGACAACACTTACAGAGACTGACAAGGATTATCTCCTTACAGTTCTTCTCTACGGTGTATTTGAAGATCCCGAAGCTCTTGAAAGACTTCTTATTGACCTGCTTTCATGGTATGATGTTGAATATCAGGATGCACGTGTATCTTCTGCTTCAAATGTAACAGAGTTTGATTCATTTAATGAAGGCAGAGATGAACTCGTTTATGGCGAACAGGGTAACGGTCTTGATAAGGAGCAGATGGAAAAGCTTCCCGAAGACTTTGACAGCCTTATCGGTAAGATTGTTCCTGCTGTAATCGGTATGCTTCCTGAGGGTACACTTGGTGACCTTACTCTCACCGGTGCAAACCTTGAAGAAATGGTACACAACCTTCTCGTTGGTCTTATGGCTGATAAGGAAATCACCAACGAAGACGGCACAAAGACAATGAAGTACGGCTTTGCTACTCAGCTTGTAGAGCTTCTTGTAGGTGCTCTCGGCGGTAACGCAACAGTTTCAATGATCGTAGGTCTTCTTCCCACTATCATAGATGGCGTTGATGTAGAGCTTAAGGACTTTAAGAAAGTTAATGCTGCATTCAACAGCTACTTCAAGAAGACTGACGGCACAGAACTTAACACATGGGCAGAAGCATACGAATACTTCAAGACAATCAAGAAGTATGTTGCACCTGAAAATCCCGCAGCCGGCTATGTTCCTCCCGCATACGAGGCAGATACACTTAATCTCTATGCAGTTGACGATGCAGGTAAGCCCATTCCCGAGTTCAAGCTCGACGAAAAAGGAGCAAAGATTCCCGTATACAAAAACGCTCCCTATGAAGAAGCATTCGGTGCAAGGTATTACACAGATGCAGGTTCTGCTCAGACTGAAAATGAGCAGCCTCTCGAAAATACCTATGTTGTTGCTACAAAGGACGGCAAGGTTGTTTATACATACCAGTATGAACTCAAGCTTACAAATACCAACTCCTTCGGTATCAAAGATTATGATGATATTCTTGAGCTTGTATCACAGATTCTTGCTCCCTTCGCACCCGTACTCCGCTTCCTTCTTACAGAGGCTGACCTCGTAGCACTTGACGGTGTTCATGTAACAGGTGGTGACGGCTATGATCGCTTCATCATTCCTCTGTTCGAGGTACTCGGTGTTGACAGTTATATGAATGATAGCGATTCAAGCTATGAAGGTAGCTACAAGTTCATTAACAAGAAAGCATTTGCAGCACTTGACAATGAAGCATTTACAAAACAGGTTGTAGCTTATATCGACGCTCTTATCTCAATGGTACTTAACACTCCCATTCAGACAATCGTTGATCTTATTCCTGAGCTTGTATTCTTCATCTACTCTGACGGTCTTGCACAGGCTGTTGAACAGCTCGTTGCTCCTCTCCTTACTCTTGTTGACATGGTTAACGATATCACAGCTAAGGAAGTTGTAATCGAAGGCAGAGATGACAAGCTTGTAGCTCTTGATATCGTTGGACTTATCACCAACCTTATCAACGACAGCCTTATGAAGCCCAACGGTCTTCCCGTAGTAGATGGTTTCTATGGCGAAAACGGTCTTATTACAAGACTTCTTACAGCTGAAGGTCTTGAAACTCTTCTTCAGGGTCTTCTTGATAAGGCTAACACATATATTTATGCATACACATATGAAGTCCCCGCAGCTGAAGAGGGTAAAGAAGCTGAGGTTAAGACAGTATACCTTGATTCTGAAAATCAGAGCACATATATTCCCGATGAGACAAAGCCTGACGAAGCATTTAATCTCACTCGTGCAGCTGATAAAGATAAGAAGGTTATCAATCTCGGTCTTGATAAGGACGGTGTCGGCGGCGCTGACGAGAAGCCCATTGAAGGCATCTTCAGATGGATCCTTAAAAAGACATGTAAGATTGAAAAAGTTGCAACTCTCCGTGAATTTGATGCAGTAAACGGCAAGGTATGGGGCGTTAAGGCTAATCGTGCAGACACTCTTGTACAGATTATCTCTGAAACTCTCCTTGGCGGTGATATGCTTACAAGTCTTCTTGCATCCTTCGGTGTTGAAATTAAGGAAGGCGAAATCCTTGACACAATCCTTAAGGCTGTAACAGGCGAGAACAAGTATGTAATCTTCGTGGTTCTCCTTAAGTACTTCAACGAATACGAAGTTGAAACAATGCTCATGGAATACCTGTCCTTCGAAAAGCAGGAATATGAGTATGAGGCTATCGACGGCTCAAGATTCACAAAGCGTAAGCTCAGAAGGGCTATCAAGAAGCTTGACGGTTCACTCCTTACAGTTGTTCCTGAGCTTATCCCGATGCTCGAAGATGTAGATCTTATCAGAACACTCCTTGACAAGATTGGCGGCTATAAGCAGGGTCAGAGTCTCAACGACCTCGTTCATGAGCTCCTGAACGCTTATGTATTCAACGACAAGACTGTCAATGAGCTCATGGGTCTTCTCATCGGTCTCCTCGGCGGTGAAAACCTTGCCGGCACTCTCGGCACAGTTCTTCCTCTCGTTAAGGATATCGTTGGTATCGACGTAACACCTGCAGGCTTTGCAGCTGAATCATCATCACAGGCTGTCAAGGCATTCCTCGGCGCTGCTATAGATGCAGCTGCTGCAGAGGAGGTAGTTGATAAGGACGGAAAGCCCGTAGTAGACGAAGACGGTAAAGCAGTCCTCAAGGGTAAAGAAAACGTAACCTGGCAGGATGTTGCTGAATTCTACACAGTATATGTATACTCATACAACGACGTAACAGCAGAAACCAAGTTTGCTTACACTTACACCGATAAGGACGGTAAGATTGTAAATTACTACTCTGCAGAAGAAGACGATGATCTTAAGATTATTGTTGACGAAGAGGAAGTAAAACTTGAAGCTAAGGGCACAAAGACCTTCTACTCATACACCACTAACTACATGTACAGCAATGACGCTACTCTCCACGGTACACCTGTTGAGGGTAAGGACGGCAAGACATGGTTCGGTTATGAGCAGGCAACAGATGCTGACGGAAACCTTCTCTGGGATGAAACAAAGGGCGGCGAAGCAGCCGGTGTACCTCTTGCTAAGACAGAGAAGAAGACTGTTGATGTTATTGACGAAAAAACAGGCGAGCCCAAGAAGAATGCTGACGGTACAACTGTTACTAAAGAAATTGATGTTCCCGTTCGAGCAACAAAGGTTGTTGCGCCTGAAGGCGACGAAGCATTCAACTGGCACTTTGACAGATTTGACACATACCAGGGCAAGAAGAATGCATTTATCGAAATTCTTGCAGGTATCGTAACTCCTCTTGAAGGCGTTCTCAACTTCCTCCTTCGCGGTGATTCACTCAGAATTCTTCCCGAGGGTGATGACGGCGCAGTTCTTGAGCTCTACGGTAATAAGGGTTACGAAAACGTAATTATGCCTCTCTTCCAGGCACTCGGTGTTGACCAGATCGGCGGCACAATCGTATCTGCTAAGGACTATGAAGACGGCAGAGGCACAGATATGACTCTCTATGCGATCACAGAAGGTATCTTCTCAATCATAGAAGCTATCACTCTCAATCCTCTTGAGTATATCTTCACACTTCTTCCCTCACTTTCATACTTCATCAGCTGTAACGGTCCCGAAACCGTTCTCAATAACCTCCTTTCACCCGTACTTGCACTCCTTAACCTCGCATATCCCATCGTTGGTGACCTTCTTGACGATCTTATCGGTGCATCCATCAGTGATATTTTCGGCGACTTCATGCCCGACACTATCAATTACACCGTAAAGGTTAATAAGAAGTCTCCCGTATACAAGACCACTACAGAAGTTGTAGACGGTGTTGAAACAGAAGTTAAGATTAAGGCAACTACAACAAGTGAAAAGGTTACCTATGAAGATAAGACATATTACATCACCGCCGGTGACGGAAAAGGTGAAGTAATCGCTGATGCTTATGTGGTAGAATATGATGAAGCTGCACAGGCTCCCGTATTCAACACATATAAGGCTTATGCTCTCACAGACCTTCTCAAGATCTGCGGTGAGTACGGTGAAAACCTTGTTAACATTATCAATAATCTTGTTGGTCCTCTCCTTCTTGGTAAGGACGCTACAGAAGAAGAACTCGCAGCATTCAAGCTTCTTGACGATACATTCTTTGCAGATTATGCCGCACAAGCACTTACAGTTAATAAGCAGAAGGACGAAGCAAAGTTCTACTACTTCGTTGAAACTGCAGACGGTAGCTGGATTAAGGTAAGAGACCTCCTCTACAAGAGCGAAATGGGCACAATCAAGGAAACTCACTACGTTGTTGACTGGTTCAAGGTTGACATTGCTGATTCAGCAGTATTCCTTCTTGACAATGTTCTCTCAGAGACACTCCTCAGAGAAATTGCAAAGCTCGCAAAGATTGATCTTACAGACGAGGATAATATCCTTGCTGCAATTATCAAGAACCTTATCAATAACGATAATCCCGGTCTTATAATTACAAGCATCATCACAGCGCTCTTTGAAAATTACACAATCAAATACAACGAACTCTACGGTGAGTTCTTCACACCTGACCACAGTCATCTTGACAACCTCAAGACTGAGGAAGACAAGACAAAGGCCGCAGCAGTTCCCGGTCAGCTTGATAAGATTATCAAGAACGCACTTCCCGCAGTGGCTCCCATCCTTTCCAAGCTCCTTGCTCCCAAGGACGGTAAGAAACCCACAATCCTCAACGATATTGTTGATAAATTCGACACAATCGCTAACACAACAGACGAAGTTGCTGACCTTTACGAAGTAGCACAGTATCTCCTTGATGAGCTTGTGCTTTCCGATGAGCTTGTAAATACTCTTGCAGCTCTCATCGTAAATCTTATCGGCGGTACTGACATCATTGGAACTATTATCGAATACTTCGGTCTCACCGGTATCAAGCTTGATCCTCAGAGCTATCTTGCAACTGTTGAAAAGGCTTATACAGTCGATGATATGAAGACAGCTGTAGCTGCATTCAAGTCAATCATCGGTGAAGCTACAACCTGGGCAGATGTTGTAAGAAATGACACAACACCTCTCTATGCTTACGAGTATGCAACCGGAGAAAATGACGACAAGGGTAATCCCAAGAAGGCAACTGTATACCTTGCTGATGCAAACGCAACAACCTACGAGCTTACAAAGACCGTAGGTGAAGGCGAAGCAGCTAAGGAAGTTAAGGACGAAGTTGCTCTTACACAGGTACTTACCGAAGACGGTAAGAGAGTTGTTAAGGCTGAATACAACAATGTTGTAGACGGCAAGAAGGTTGCAGAGCTCAACTGGGGCGTAAATAACGCAAAAGATAAGAAGGATGCATTCATCAAGGCTCTTTCAGTTATCATTGAGCCTCTCTTCCCCGTACTCCAGCTTGTACTTCAGGGCAAGATTCTTACTCTAGTTGGTCACAACAAGAAATCGTACACACCTGTTAATATGGTTGAGTACAATTCTGACGGCACACACATTACAATCGAAGACGATTCAAGAACAGGTGAAGAAATCGGTAACGGTTACATCGAGCTTATGGGTGTAAACGGCTACGAAGAGCTCCTTGTTCCCCTTCTCGATGCACTCGGCGGTCTTGAAGCATTCAAGGCTTATGATGAAGACAACAATCCCGACGGCATTATGACTGCTGATGAATTCAACGGTCTTGCAAATGCATATGATATGCTTGATTACATTGTTAACGTTGTATTCGCATTCGTAAATAATCTTGTAGCAAGCCCCGTAACATATCTTGCAAATTACCTGCCCTCACTCCTTTACTTCATCGGCAGTGACGGTGTATACAATGCAGTACAGTCAGTTCTTCAGCTTGTAAACGGTCTCATAGCAGTTGTTGAGCCCCTTATCGGACCTAACGGCATTAAGCTTTCTGACACACTCGGTCTTCCTCTTGATCTCCTCATGCTCAAGCTTGACGACTCAACAGTTCCCGGTAAGGTTCAGAAGACTAATGTCGACGGTAAATATGCTTACATCGCTAAGAACGACGAAACAAAGACTGAGATTTACCTTGATAAATCAGGTCTTACAAAGAACGGCGACGTTGAAATCGAAGCAGTGATGGAAGATGGCTTCATCACAGTCAAGGGTCTCTGCTCAATGATCAATGACCTTATTAAGAAGCCTGACTTCATTAATAAGACTCTTCTTCTTAAGCTTGCAGGCTACCTTGGTGACTTTGAGGTAATCAGCACTGTAAGAAGAACAGCCGGTTCACTTCTCTACGATACAGAAACAGAAGCATATTATCGTGTTGTTGAAGTAAACGGAAAGAATACTACAATCCTCGTTGCTCAGAAGGAAGGAAAGCTCTGGGTTGACGATTTAGGCAACACTGTAAATAAGCCTGTAGATAAGGATGGCAAGATCACAACAATCGTTGGTGATACTCAGTACACACTTACAGGTCTTCTTCAGTTTGCTCTTGCAGACGGTCTTGTCAGCGGTTTCGTTGATACCTCCAAGATGGAAGGCATCCTCAAGACTATCCTTGATAACGTAATGGGTCCCAACGCAACAGAAAATGTAGCTGCAATTCTCATCAAGCTTCTCAACAAGTATGTAATCACATACGAAGCTATAGAAGAACCTGCAGGTATTGACACAGAAGGCAAGAGCTTTGCTGAATATCTCGACGCTCTTGTAGCAGCAGAAAATACAAAGGCTGAAGCTGAGGATGATTACACAGCAAAGACAGCTAAGGAAATCTATGCTGAGCTTGAAGAAAATAATGAGCTAAAGCTTGACCAGATTGCCGAAGCACTTACATACTTCAACAATGCTGTTGAATACGGTAAGTACGGTGTTGAAAAGGCTGAAGTACAGCTCGCTCTTAACAACATCCAGGCTCTCATTCCTGAAATCCTTGCACTTCTCAACGTTGGTTCACTTGAATCACTTATTGCAGACAATCTCTACACAGATAATATCGCAAACCTTCTTGTAGGTCTTCTTGTAGGTCTCCTCGGCGGCCTTGACGATAAGACCTGGAACACCATCACCGAAATCCTCGGCTATGTCAAGGATATCGTTGGTCTGAACATTGACATCAGTCCTGCAGCTTACGCTGTAAAAGACAATGTATTCAAGCCCTTTATTGATGCTGTAAATGTTGAAAGAGATGTTAAGAACGACGCTGGTGAAGTAACCGGTAAGGAACGTATTCCCGTTGAAGATCTTACATGGTCAGACGTTGCTAACTTCTACACCAAGTACGAATACAAGTACGAAGTAGAAGCAGCTAAGGCAGCTGAAGGTGTTGAAGGCGAAGAAGGCTATAAGGCAGCAGTTCCCGCTAAGTTTGAAACTGTATGGCTTGCAGATGCAAATGCAACCAAGTACACACCTGCAGAAGGTGACCATGCAGGTACTGAATACGAACTCATCAAGGGTGAAACAACCGAATATGAGTACAGCTACACAATTCCTGCAACTGAAGAAGGTAAGGAGGACGAAGTTAAGAAGTTCTTCTCAACTGACGACAAGCTTACCGAAACAAAGGTTGGCGAAACAACATATCCCGTAACAAAGACAGGCGAAACCAATGTTACTCATAACTCCAAGGTTGAATCAGACTTCGATTGGGGTATCGGTTCAGCTGACGGTCTTAATGCAAAGGCTGATAAGCTTGTTAAGGTAGTAACTGACCTTCTTAAGCCTCTCGACTGCGTACTTTCACTCCTGCTTGCAGGCGGTACCTACAACTTCGCAGAAACAAAGGCATACGGCGATTCACTCGGCGCATTTGAAGAAATCAACATCATGGGCGGTAGCGGCTACAACTATGCTATCATCCCGCTTCTTGAAGCTCTCAGCGTTCCTGCTGAAAGCATCAAGACTCAGGCAGAATACGAAGATACAATCGCAACAAAGGGTACACTCGGTTACATTCTCGAGACTGTTCTCCATACTGTAAACGATAACCTCGACAAGCCTCTTGACTTCGTACTCGGTCTCTTTGCAAACCTTGCATACACAATCTCCAAGGACGGCGCAACAACCTTCGTATCCAACCTCATTGCTCCTCTCAGTGAAGTAATCGAGGCAATCGAAGGCGTACTTCCCGTAGCTATCAAGATCAATCTTATGGCTCTTATGGATGGCGGCAGCATTGCTGAAATCCTCCTTGGCAACGATGTAGCACTCAAGAAGGCTAAGGTAGGTCTTACTCTTGACCTTGACTGCGCAACTCTTGAAGAGCTCATTGCAAAGGTTCTCGCTAAGTTCGTATCAGGCTTTGATATCACAATCGACTTCGCAGAAATCGCTGCTAAGTCAGCAAAGCGTGACGAAATGGGCGGCATCGAATACAACAACTCCAAGGTAGATCCTGTGTGGGATATCTGCCTCGGTACACCCGGTAAGAATATCCAGGGCGATACAGCGGCCACAATAATAACTCTTCTCGCAACAGTTATTACTTCTGAAAACATTGACGCACTTCTTAAGATGCTCAAGGTTGACCTCAGCACACTTCCCGTTGCTGTAACTGAGCTTATTGATAAGGCAATTGATTCTCCTGATGTTCTCATCGGTGCAGTTATTAAGCTCCTTGCTTCTAACTACGATATCACAAGCATCATCAAAGAAATGTCATTCTACTTCCTTGGCGAAGCAGAGTATGATTACAAGAATATCGAAGGCGGACATAATGCCGTTAACAAGGCTATCGGCAAGTTCGACAGAATGATCAACAACCTCATTCCGAAGCTTCTTAAGCTCCTCGGTAATGAACTTGAAAAGCCCGTTGAGTTCATTAAGAATATCTATGTAGCTCTTGGCGAAGATGCAGAAGATGCTGACATCGCTGATGTAGTGGATTATCTCCTTAATGACTTCGTATTCAACGATGATATGATGAATACACTCCTCGGTCTTATCGTTGGTCTGCTTGGCGGTATTGAAGCAAAGACCTTCAATACAATCGCTGATCTTGTTAACAAGATTCTTGGTATTGACCTTACTCCTGCCGGCGTAGCTGAAAAGTCCTACGGTGAAATCGGTGCAGTTGCAAGCCTCATCGAAGCAGTTGCTGAAGAAGCAGGCAAGACTGTTAAGGAAATCACATGGGCTGAAATCGCAGCAGCATATACTAAGTATGAATACAGGTATATGACAAAGGCAGCTGAAGGCGCACCTGATACAGAAGGCTATAAGGCTGCAGAATATGCAACCGTATACCTTGACGGTGCAGAGGAAACAACCTACACCGTAAACGGCACAACATATGACCTTGAAAAGGTAACAAAGGACAACAAGCATGTAACTAAGTTTATTATCGAAGAAGCATGGGGCATCGCCGATAAGGACGACTTCCTCAAGATTGTCTACGAAATCACCGCAGTTGTTGAGCCTCTCCTTGCATTCCTCTTCAAGGGTGAAAACATCAATCTCTTTGTTGATACTCTCAGCCTCAAGGGTAACAACGGCTTCGAAAATGCTATCGTTCCTCTTGCAAAGGCACTCAATATCAAGCTTGCACATGAAGATGCAGATGATTATGCAGATGCTAACGAAATGCTCAAGGCAGTTGTAAACGGTATCTTCGATCTCGTTAAGGATATCGAAAAGTCACCCATCTCAACAATTCTTGAACTCCTCGGCAGTGCATCCTACTTCATCGCAAACGACGGTGTTGCACTTGTTATCAACAACCTCATCAGCCCTGTTCTCGGTCTGCTTTCAATCTTCGAAAAGAAGACAAGCAAAATCGTAGACGGTGAAACTGTGGTTAAGAGCGAAGGTATCACAATGACTGATATCAACAAGCTTCTTAAGAGCCTCATCAAGATGGATCTTAACGACATCACAGGTATTGCAGGCGCTGACGGAAGCAAGCTCGTATCAATGATTAACGGTCTTCTTCCCAAGGTTTACCTTGAAGGCGAGGACGGTTCAATCAGACTTGCAGAGCCTCTTCCCGCTAAGTTCTTTGAAAACATGAGCAAGTATGCTATCAACTACGACAGCCTTGATAAGGATGAAAAGGTTGATGCAAACATCAGAAAACTTGCTGTAGAGAGATGGTCAGTTGATAAGGCAGACGTGCTTATGTATCTCCTTTCAACAGTTTGCTCCGACGAATTCCTCGCATTCCTTGGTGACCTTATTAAGGCAGAGGAAGGCACAATCCTCGGTGATCTTATCTTCGGTCTCTCCGGTGACGAAGATCTTGTAATCAACATCATCTCAATGCTTCTTAACAACTATAAGCTTGTATACAAGAAGTATGCACAGATTGATATTACAAAGATTGATGTTGTTCCCACAGAACCCTTCACTGACGAAAATCTTGCACAGGCAATCCAGGCAATCGACGGTCTTGTTCCTGCAATTATCGGCTTGTTCGTTAAGGATGCAGACTCACTCAAGGCGCTCGTTGAAAACCTTGTTGCCGACGCAGATCTCGGTAACCTTCTCATGAATCTCCTTGTTCCTCTCCTTTCAGGTCTTGATATTGACGAAATCCTTGGCTATGTTAAGGAATTCAGCAACCTCAATGTTAAGCTTGATCCTTCAGCATGGACAGCAAACGCTAACAGCGAAATTGCTAAGTTCATCCTTAAGGCTGATGCAGATGAAGACGGCAAGGTAACATGGAAGGAAGTAGAGGCATACTATACTCAGTATGAATTCACTTACACAATTCCCGCTACAACAGATACAGCAGCAAAGAACGTAACAGTTTATAAGCCCGCAGGCACAACAGAAATCGTTGTAGGCGAAGGCACAAATGCTGTTAAGTACAAACTTGCTCCTGTTTACGAGTACGAATACAAATACACCGTAACAACAGGTGAAGGCGAAGCTGCAAAGAAAGAAGAAAAGACTATCGTTCTTGCAGAAGCAGATCTTACCACAACAAAGATTGACAATAAGGATGTTGAAATTACCTTCAACAGAAATATCCAGAAGTCAAAGATGGTAAGCGAATACAACTGGAATATCAAGACCTTCAATGATCTTAAGACATTTGCAGTTGACCTTCTCAAGCCTCTTGACGTAGTATTTGAGCTTCTCCTTGCAGGTGCAAACATCATCGTTGCTCCTGACAATACAACTGACGTTGAAGACGATAAGGCTCAGATCACCGTACGAGGTAGTGACGGCTACAACTTTGCAATCATTCCTCTCCTCGAGGCTATCGGTGCAAAGGATCTCAAGTCTCAGGCTGAATATGAGGCATTCTCAAAGAGGCCTGAAGTCGGTTCACACCTTGCATATATCCTTGATGTACTCTTTGCAGAGGTTGAGACAATTCTCAATGCTCCTGTATCAGAACTTATGTCAAGACTTGCAAACCTCTTCTACTTCATCGGCAACAACTCAATCAACGTTCTTGCAGATAACCTTCTTGCTCCTGTAAATACTCTTATTGCAGAAGTAGATCCCATCTTCCCGCTTGCAATCAACATTGATGTAAGCAAGGTTGGTGTAGAGGGTGCAAAGGTTCTTGAGCTCTTCCTCGGTAAGGCTCACGACGGCGTTGAAGCAGGTATCCATGTAAATGTAGAAGCAAGTGCACTTGCAAATCTTCTCAACAACCTCCTTGCAGGTATAGAGATTAACGGTGCTAAGCTTGGTCTCAGCCTCGACCTTAACTGGATCGAAATCGCAAGAAAGATGGCTAAGACAAAGCTTCCCGACTCACAGAACACTACCGGTGCAGAAGTATCCAAGCTTGAATCAAGCATGGATTACGAAGCTTACGAAAACGTTATCGGTACAACCGGATACACAGACGGCAAGTACTATAACATCGAAGGTAACGTAGTTGACACCTTTGTAACTCTCCTTCAGGTAATTCTCACTGAAGATAATACAGAAGCTATCAGTAACCTTGTAACAGGTCTCCTTAAGGATGCACCTCAGGAGGTTAAGGATATCCTCGACGGCATTCTTTCAGATCCCGATGCTATCGAAGAGCTTATCGGTGCAGTTGTTCTTCTCCTCACCGGCGAAGGCGCAATGAAGGATTATCCCTTAAGCTTCGTATTCAAGTACCTTGGCGAGCTTAACTACAACTACAGCACAATTAATGGCGGCGAAGCTGCAGTTAACAGTGCAATCAGTAAGTTTGATGCTATGATCGCCCGTGAGGCAGTCGGCGTAATCAAGATGTTCGGTGACACAACTGAAACAGATCAGACCAAGTGGACATTCTTTAACAAGATGTCAATGGCTCTTGAAGCTGACGATACTCTTGCTGACCTCGTAGCATGGCTCCTTGAAGAATTTGCCTTCACAGCAGCTAACTTTGATACAGTAATGGCTCTTCTCAACAATATCCTTGCTGACAACATTACTGCAGATCTCTCAGGTATTATCTCAACAATTCTTCCCATCAACCTTATGCCTTACGAATTCGCAAAGGCTACAGGTAATACAGCTCTTCATGCATACGTTGCAAAGGCATATGCAGCAGACGCAACAGAAGACGCTAAGAAGGCAGTAACATGGGCAGATGTACGTGACGCAAATGCAACAAGCAAGAAGAACGGCGATAAGACAGAATGGACTTATGCAACAAGCTGGAACATTTCCGGTAAGGATGCATTCATCGGTGCATTCATCGACCTTCTCAAGCCTCTCAACCCGATTCTTGACTTCCTGTTCGCAGGCAAGAACCTTAAGTTCAAAATCGACGGTGTTGAACTCTGGGGTGCAGACGGTTATGCTAATGCAATCGTTCCTCTTCTTAACGCTCTCGGTGCAAAGCAGCTTGGCGTAAATCTTCCTGCAGATGCAGCTAACACAACAGCCGCTCTCGGTTACATTGTTGATGCTCTCCTCGGTAAGGACGAAGCAATTACAGGCGGTCTTGATGACGAAGCTCAGATCACTCATATCAAGGGCGTTGTAGATGTAATCTGCGAAGCACCTCTTACCTCAATTCTCACAATCGTAGGTAACCTCAGCTACTTCATTGCTAACGGTAACCTTGACGAGCTTATCCAAAACCTTGTAGCTCCTGTAATGGGTATCCTTGATCTCATCAAGCCTATCCTTCCCATCGGCGAGCTTGACAAGATTATCGAAGGTCTCGCAAAGATTACTCTTCCCGGCGGTAAGGCTCTCAATGTTACTAACATTATCAACATCGCAGGTGAAAAGGGTGAAGGTCTTGTAGCTCTTATCAATGAGCTCATCGGCACTCTCAAGGCATATGAAAAGACTCGTCTTGAGCTTGACGCAGACCACAACATCGTTAAGTACACCTTTGCTGAAAAGGAAGCAGACAAGGATAACAAGTACATCGAGCTTACCGATGAAGAAGGTAACCTCACTAACGAATATGCAAAGGTACTTGAATCCAGTCAGATTGTTGAATACACTAAGGCACAGACTGAATTGTATCCTGATGCTGAATTTGTAGAACGCGATAAGACAGACGCTGACGGTAAGGTTGTTACCGTAAAGGATGAAAATGGTAAAGATGTTCCTGTAAAGGTTTACTGGAGAGTAATTCAGTACATCAGCATTCTTCCTGAAGACTTCTTCGAGGATCTTTCAAGATACGTAGTTGAAAACAGCAAGTATGAGGATTCCTTCCGCGGTGAAGGCGACGAGGGCGACCCCGTTGACGAATGGACTATCAATGCTGCTGAAGCACTTATGTATGTCCTTTCAACAGTTCTTGATTATGACTTCTTCTCAACTATCCTTAAGAAGATTGGTCTTAATCTCGGTGACGGTATCGGTCAAATCGTTGTATCAATGGCTGATAAGGAAAATGAGCTTATCGATGTAATCGTAATGCTCCTTAATAACTACGATGTTGTATACTCAAAGATTGAGCAGGCTCAGCTTCCCACTGATACTACCAAGACGGCAGCTCCCTATGCTTCCTTCGGTAAGAATGAGCAGAATGAGAACCTTCTCAATAATGAGAATACATCTAATGCAGTTGCAGCACTTGATCCTATTATCAACACTGTAGTTGCAATGCTTGCCGGCGGCAAGTCACTCGGCGGTCTTGTTGACGGACTTATAGCAGATCTTGACGTTGCAAACCTTATCATGAACGCTCTTGTTCCCGTACTCGCAACTCTTGAAATTGATGAGATTCTTGCATACGTGAATGAGCTTACAAACATTCAGCTTACAACTCTTAATCCTTCACTCTGGACAGATAATGCAAATGTTAAGTTCGGTTCAGAACTTAAGAACTTCCTTAACGCTGTTCCCAAGAAGACAGACGAGACAGGTAAGGAGCTTGCTCTTACATGGAAGGATGTAGCAGAATTCTACACCAAGTATGAATACACCTACACAATTCCTGCTAAGCAAGCAGTAGGCAAAGAGGGCGACAAGGACTTTGTAGCCGCAACAGAGGCTAAGACAGTAACAGTCTTCCTTGATGAAGGTGAAACAACAATTACGGTTGGTACCGAAAGCTATGAGCTTACACCTGTATACACTTATGAGTACTATTATAATGATGCTGATAATAAGATTCAGAAGTACACTTCAACCACGGCAGGTCTTACAAAAGCCGATGTAGACAACAATAAGGCTACAGCAGACGTTGAAGTAACCTACACCGGAAACAGCACACGCAACAAGAAGATGTACAGCGAGTTCAACTGGAATATCACCGGTCTTGACTCAACACTCATCAACTTTGTATGTGACCTTCTCCAGCCTCTTGATATCGTATTCCAGATTCTTCTCAGAGGCGAAAATATCAAGGCTCTTGAAGATACTTCAGCAGATCGTGCTGACATCAGAATCATGGGTGGCTTAGGCTACAATTACGCTATTATCCCGCTTCTTGAAGCATTCGGTGCAACAGGTCTTAAGACTCAGACTGAATATGATACTTATTCAAAAGAACAGGGCTCATCACTCAAGTATGTGCTTGAAGCACTTATCGGCGAAGTAGATAAGATTCTTGCTTCACCTCTCAATGAGCTTCTTTCAAGACTTGCAAACCTCTTCTACTTCATTGGTAGCGACGGAATCAACACAGTTGCTAATAACCTCCTTGCTCCTCTCAATACTCTTATTGAAGAAGTTGACGACCTTGTTCCTCTTGCAATCAATATTGACATCAGTAAGATTGCAGCAGGTGAAGGCATAGGTCTCTACCTTCTTAAGGAACATGAAGGCGTTCCCGCAGGTATCACTGTAAATGTTGCAGGCGCTGACCTTGCAGAGCTCATCAACGGTCTTATTGGCGACCTTAAGATCGGCGACGTAACTCTTAAGCTCAAGCTTGATCTTGACTGGACAGCAATCGCAGCTAAGATGGCTAAGAAGGATAAGCAGGGCTACATTCTCACAACAGCCTCAAAGCAGGATTACACTAAGGGTACAATCAGCAATCCTGATACACCTGATCTTGTAAATATCACAGGCGATGCAGCAAATGCAATCGTAACGCTCCTTGACACAGTTCTTACAAGAGAAAACTGTAAGAATATCTATAACCTTGTTGAAGGTATACTTCCTGATAACTTCGATGCAACTCTCAAGAACCTCATTCTTGAAATTGTAGGTAGCGACGCATCCATCAAGGGTATTGTTGCAGCAGTTGTACTTATCCTTACAGGTCAGTACGATGTTGAATCACTTCCCTACATCTTCAAATATCTTGGTATTCTTGAGTTTGCTAAGGCAGGAAATGCAGCAACAGCAGTAGACAGCCTTGATAAGGCTCTCGTTAAGGCTGTTCCTGTAATTATCGAAATGCTTGCAAAGGATAAGACAGATCCTTCTGACTTCCTCTACAAGCTTTACAACGGAACAGGCAAGAACGCAACACTTGTGAACATCGTTAATTACCTGCTTGGTGATTTACTGTTCACTGACAGCATGATGAGCACCATCACCGGTGCACTCCTTGGTGTACTTAAGAACCTTGGTTCAGATATCACAGGCATTCTTAAGGACTTCCTCGGCGTTGATCTTGCTCCCGTAGCCTTCGCAGAAGCAACAGAAAATGCAGAGCTTAAGGCATACGTTGCCAAGGCATATGCAGCTGACGCAACGGAAGAAGCAAAGGCAGCCGTAACATGGGCAGCTGTAGTAGCAGCAAATACCGATGCAAACGGTAAGATTGCTCCTGTATTCACCGGCATTGATGCTGAGGGTAAGGACGAAATCAAGACAACAGATGAAAAGAAGGATGCATTTGTAAATGCAATTCTCGATCTCCTCAAGCCTCTTGAAAACGTGCTTGCATTCATCCTTACCGGTAAGGACCTTGAAGTTACTGTTAAGAACGGCAACGAAAAAGCAACACTTACCCTTAAGGGCGGCGATGCTTACAACACAGCAATCGTTCCTCTCCTCTTCCAGGGTCTCGGCCTTGAAGAGCTTATCACCGGTACTAACAAGTCAACAGTCAGCGGTGCTAAGGATGCTGCAACAGCAAACGAAGCTATCAAGAATACTCTTGATTACATCCTTGTTGACCTTGTAAATGCAATTGAAAAGGCTCCTCTTTCAACAATCATCACTGTTGTTGCAAACCTCGGCTACTTCATTGCAAATAACGATGTTGCAGTTGTAATCCAGAACCTTGTTGCTCCTGTATTCGGCATCATTGATGCTCTCGGTGGTGTAATTAGCAGATCAGAGCTCGATCAGCTTATTGGCGAACTTGTAAATGTTACACTTCCCAACGGTAAGAAGCTTAACATCACTAACATTGTTAACATTGCCGGCGATAATGGCGCTATCCTTATTGACCTCATCAACGGTCTTCTTCCCACTCTTGAAATCACGGATGAAAACAATAATGTAATCAGCGTAATCAACGCTCTTCCCAAGACATTCTTCCTTGATCTTGCAAAGGCATCCGTAAGAGTGGTTAAGCCCACAGGTGAACTTACAGCACAGGATAAGAATGTTAACGGTACAGATGTAACTGAGTGGAAGACAGACAATGGCGGCGCTATCATGTATGTTCTTTCAACCGTACTCACAGTTGACTTCCTGACTATCCTCTGCGATATGCTCAAGATTGAACCGACTACTAAGAAAGATGACGGTACCGAAAGCGCTAATATGGTTTACACGATTCTCATGTCACTTGCTGACGGTGCAGATACAGTGGTTAACCTTCTTCTCATGCTTCTCAACAGATATCTTGTAGAGTACGAATCATACTCACAGGTAGCTCTTGATAAGATTTCCACAGACTACGAGTCAGAAGCAGCTCACAGACAGTTCAATCAGGTTATCTCAAACCTTGACGGTCTCCTTCCCGTAGTATTCGATCTTCTTATCAAGCCAGACGAAAACGGCAACAAGCCCACAAATCTTGGCGATCTTGTTTACCCGCTCTTCGTCAAGGATGATATTGCAAACCTTCTTGTAAGTGCTATTGCTAAGCTCCTTGCAGGACTTCCCGATAATACAATCGGCACAGTTGAAGATCTTGTAAGCGACCTTTCAAGCCTCAGCAACAGTGCAGACGGCAAGTCATTCAGCATTGCTCCCGCTACATTTACAAACGGCAAGTTCGGTTCTAAGCTTGCAGAATACATCAATGTTGTTCCCAAGAGAACAGAAGAGCTTAAGGACGAAAACGGCACAGTAACCGGTACACAGACACTTGAGCTTACCTGGAACGACGTATGGATGTACCACAGTGAAGATAAGGTAAATGAAGAAACAGGTAAAACAGAAAGAGTTGCAAAGGCTTACAACTGGGGCATTGCAAGTACAACTGACCTCATCAACCTTGTTTCTGACTTCCTGATGCCTCTTGACTGCGTACTCGGTCTCCTTCTCCAGGGCGGTATGCTCAGAGCCGACTTCAATCCTGATGATCCGAACAATACATTCAAGGGCAAGACCCTTGCAGTATTCGAAGACATCGCAATCAGCGGTGGTAGCGGTTACAACTATGCAATCGTTCCTCTCCTTGAGCTCCTTGGTATCAAGCCGCTCACTCAGGCTCAGTACGATGCATACGTAGCCGGTCATAACGGTAGTACGCTCCACTACGTACTTACTGCAATCTTCGACAGAGTTGACGAAATTCTCAAGGCTCCCATCGGTAATGTTCTCGAGATGCTTGCAAATCTCTGCTATGTACTTGGCACAGGCGGTGTTGCAACGATCGTAGAAAACCTTATCGCTCCCATCAACCATGTAGTTAAGGTTGTTGACGAGATTTTCCCGATTGCTATCCCCATCGATGTTGGTGCACTCATCAACGGCGGCGAGCTTAAGGTATATCTTGGTGAAGAACATCCCAATATTGAAGCCGGTATCACCTTCAAGCTCAACGGTGACGATATTGCAAAGCTTCTTGAAGATATTCTTGAAGGTATCGAAATCAACGGCAAGGCTCTCAATCTTAAGGTTGATCTTAACTGGCGCCAGCTTGCAGCTAAGGCCGGTGCAGACTCAAACGGTGACGGTAAAGTTGACTTCAACAACTCCGTAATGGAAACCACTTGGGATATCTACAACGGTGCAGGTTATATGAATCTTAAGGGTGATCCCGCAGATACATTTGTAACCCTCGTTAAGACAGCTCTTACAGAAGAAAACTGGAACAACCTCAAGAACGCTCTCGGCATTAACCTCGGCGACTTCAACGATATCGTTAACGGTATCATTGAGAAGCCTGAATCACTCATAGGTCTTATTGCACAGCTTCTTAAGGGTGGCTCCGCA
This sequence comes from Clostridia bacterium, assembly GCA_017473435.1. Taxonomy (GTDB): domain Bacteria; phylum Bacillota; class Clostridia; order Oscillospirales; family Acutalibacteraceae; genus UBA6857. Next base: position 108,602 of record JAFULG010000002.1, read on the forward strand.
AGCTATATCCCCGTACAGAACAGAAAGGTAGAAAACCTCAACGTTAACTACAACACCTATCTGTACATGACAGAGCAGAACGCTGACATCATTGCAGCTAATATTGATAAGCTCATCAATGACATTCTCGGCATGACAGAGTTCGGCTCACTCAAGAACCTTGTAGGCGGTCTTCTTACCAATAAACTCGCATCCAACCTTGTAGGTATGATTACAGGTCTCCTTGGTGGTGACAGCGTTGGCGGTATCCTCGATACCATCTCCGGCCTCACTAAGGGCGACGAAGCAATCCTCATCGTATACGATGCAGCAGGTAATGCTAAGCCTCTCAACCTTGACCTTTCACTTGAAGGTTATGCAGCAGAGTACGCTAAGTACAGCAATGCAAATCCCGCATTTACCGCAGAACTCAACAGAGTTGTTAAGGAAGGCGGCACATGGGCTGATGTTAAGGTTGAAAACATCAACTGGAACATCAACGGCACAGTAACAAGCTTTGCGTCTGCACTTGCATCTATCCTCAACCCGCTCAACTGTGTACTTGAACTTCTCCTTCTCGGCGAAGGTAAGACTCTCGGCGTACTTCCGGGCAGAACAGATGACGGCAAGGATTATGTAAGAGATGAAAACGGCATGCCCGTATGCGCACTCAACATCAAAGGCGGCAATGGTTACGATTACGCAATCATTCCTCTCCTTGAAGCATTCGGTCTCAAGGCTGCACAGGTTTACAATGTAACCGATTACAGAAATGCTTACCTCAAGAACAGATCACAGCTTATGGGCTACATCCTTGAGAGAATCGGCTTCTTCGCTGATAACCTTCTCAACAAGCCCGTTGATGGACTTCTTACAATCCTTCCCAACGTTGCATACTTCATTGCAAACGAAGGCATAGGACTTATCGTGAGAAACCTTATAGCTCCTGTTTACTCCATCCTTGGCGTACTCGGACTTGACCTTATGGAAATGCTCAACCTGAACAATCTCCTTGGCAGTATCGAGATACCCATCAATCTCCTTGGTGAGAAGCTTGGTCTACACCTTCCCGATATTGATTGGATGAAGCTTGCACAGCAGGGCGCAGCAGACATCGTTGAAATTTCAACTTCACGTTCACAGGCTGCTAACTCCTTTGTAAATGCACAGCGCATTAAGGATCAGGCTGACCTTGATAAGTACATCAAGACATATCCTGAGTCACCTTATAACAACAGAGCTAATAAGACATCTCAGACCTTCATCGTAGCTGATAAGGGCGACACAATTACACTTGTATTCACATGGCTCTTCGAGCTCTTCGAGGATCCTGACAACCAGAAGGCACTCGTAGATTGGATTGCAAGAACCTTCAATCTCCAGTCAGGTGCAAGACAGGCTGTTGAATACGGCATCAACAGACTCTTCCTTACAGCTCAGATCTACGGTGCTCCCGACATTATCGTTAGCGGTCTCTTCTCCGCACTCGGTCTTGCAATCGTTATTGATGCATCACTTATGGGCGGCGTAGCAGAAGTACAGCAGATCTTCAAGGATCTCTTCGGTCAGATCGGTAGCGGTACATGCTCATATGCAAGCATTGCTAAGATCATGCAGGATCTTACAGGCGTATGGAATGATACAGTCGGTCCGGAAGAAGACTTCGATAATGCAGTTGAAGAAGGCGAACAGTCACTCAACTGGTTCCAGAGACTTATCCAGAAGATTAAAGACTTCTTCAATAAGATTTTCAGTATCTTCAAATAAGTTTCACGGTAAGTAATAACCGGTAAACAAAATTACTCCCCACTTCGAAAGAGGTGGGGAGTTTTTGTATATAAAAAATTAAATATCACGGTATTCAGGAGGCATAGCATCTTAATGAAAAGTGAATGTTAAGTTTGCTGTAATAACGTGAAACAAATATAGAAAAAAACACACGACAGAAAAATTCTGCCGTGTGTTAATGTTATATTGTTCAACGCCGTTTCTTGATTATATAGCCTTTAATAAGTCGGGTATTTTTTTTATGGTTCCGACGAGTCCTGCTAAAATTTTACCTAAACCATAAGCTGCCTTTTCGCCGTTGAGAATCATAAGTAATCCCTTAGACATCTCTTCATTGAACACTCCTGAACTCATTGAGACGAAGTTTTTTATGGGAACATCAAGAATCATTACTTCAAGCATTTTCATTGATTCATCGTCAGAGGTGTTATAGAAGGCTTTTGAAATAAAGTTGTTGATAAATTTACCCCATTTTGTATCATAAGCATCTCCGAGAGTGTTGAGAAGTGTAAGCGGAGCGCTTTTGTCACGGGTTGAAGAGGGAAGCTTTCTGCCGAGAACAGCTTCAAATTCTTCAGCAGTAGCTTCGTTTGCTCTGCCATCATAATAACAGGATGAAGTTTCACGGTAATCAGGAATAACAGCTTCTACTGTGCTTTCTACCTTAAGTTTAGCGTTCAGTCTGATATCACGTGAGGATGCACCTACGAGAATTTCAAAGTCGCCGCTTTCAACATGCCAATCGCTGATATTTACGTTGTAATAAGCGAAAGCTCTTTTGGAAAGCTTGATTTCTACGGTCTTTTCTTCACCGGGCTCAAGATAAACCTTTTTAAATCCGCGGAGCTCTTTTTCCGGACGGAATATAGTTGATTCGCAGTCCTTTACATAAAGCTGTGCAATTTCAGAGCCTGCGAGTTTTCCGGTGTTTTTGATTTTAAAGCTTGCAACAAGCTCTTCGGTGTCCTTGATTTTTTTCTTGGAAAGCTTAAGTCCGCTGTATTTGAATTCTGTATAAGAAAGTCCGTAGCCAAAGGGGAAAAGAACATCCTTGTTTGCGCTGTCATAATACCTGTAGCCTATAAAGATGCTTTCTCGGTGCTCTGCCGTTGTTCCTGTCGCAGGGTAAAGCTTGTAACAGGGTGTGTCCTCAAGGGAAAGGGGATAGGTTTCTGCAAGCTTACCGCAAGGATTAAAGTCACCGCTTAAAATTTTAGCTACAGCGCTTCCTCCTGCCTGACCGCCAAGATAACCGTTGACAAGGGCCTTGATTTTATCAAGGTAAGGAATAACGACGGGTGAGCCGCCGTAAAGGACAACTGTCACGTTTTCGTTAACCTTAAGAATTTCTTCAAGAAGTTTCACGTGAGAAACAGGCAGCTTCATATTGCTTCTGTCATAACCTTCTGATTCATATTCTTCGGTAAGGCCAATAAACAGAAGCACGTTGTCTGCTCGTTCAGCGACGATACACGCATCCTTAAGCATAATTTCGTTTATCTCATCCTTCTTTTTGTTGTAACCGGGAGCGAAATTAAGCTTGTAGCCCTTGCTGAGAAGAGCATCAAATGCATCGTCTAACTGTGTAGGATTGATTTTTGAGCTTCCTGAGCCCTGATAACGGGGGCAACGTGCCATTTCTCCGATTACAGCAACGGTTTTATCCTTTTTTAGAGGAAGGGTGTTATCTTCGTTTTTTAGCAGAACAAGGCTCTGCTTACAGATATCAGCGGCGATTGCATGATGGGCTTTTTTGTCGTAGGATTTTACGGTAAAAGCATTCTTTGATTTGAGAATAAGATCGAGCATTCTGTCAGCACAGATATCAACACTTTCTTCCTTCATTCTGCCTTCACGTACTGCTTTGCAGACCTTTGCGTCATTGTAACCTCCGGAGGTAGGCATTTCGAGGTCGTTTCCGTTTATCATACCCGTTACTCTGTCGTTAACTGCACCCCAGTCGGATACAACAACGCCTTCAAAGCCCCATTCGTCACGGAGAATCTTGTTCTGGAGATATCCGTTGTCAGAGGCGTAAGTGCCGTTTATTTTATTATAGGAATTCATAACTGTCCAGGGCTGAGCTTCTTTAACGGCAATTTCAAAGGCTGTGAGATATGTTTCACGTAAAGCTCTTTCGTCAACAACGCTGTCAATGGTCATACGTTTTTTCTCCTGGCTGTTGACGGCGAAATGCTTAAGAGAGGCGCCCACGTTTTTTGATTGAATGCCTTTTATAAGTGCGGCTGCCATTTTACCTGCGAGAAGAGGATCTTCGGAAAAATATTCGAAATTTCTGCCGCAAAGGGGAGAACGCTTGATGTTGACTCCGGGGCCGAGGATTACGCTTACCCTTTCACAAAGGCATTCCTCACCCATAGCTTCACCCATTTTATAAAGGAGGTCCTCATCCCATGAACAAGCTGTAGTTACCGCTGTAGGAAAACAGGTTGCGGGCACGGAATCCGAAAGGCTCGATTTATTGCTGTCCGGGTTCTTTTTTCTTAAGCCGTGAGGACCGTCGGTAAGAGTAATTTCGGGTATACCGAGACGTTCAACGCCCTTAAGCGTCCAGAAGTCCTTGCCGGAGCAAAGTCCGACCTTCTCTTCGAGAGTCATTTTTTTCAAAAGCTCCTGATGTTTCATATTTTACCTCCTGTGAGTTTTCTTCCCTCTTATTATAGCTTTAATGTATTAACGGGTCAAGTATAAATGTGTCACTTGAAAAGCATATCAAAAAAATTTCGTTTGCGATTATTGTTACAACAGCATGAAAAAGCTTCATCGCAGCAGACAAGAATAGTGTCATCTCCGATTACTTCGATATCTTTCCAGCAGATTTTTATATCGTCATCACGCGGCATAAGACCGAAGCATTTACCTTTGCCCCAGATTATTATTGAAACAATACAGCCTGAGCAGGTATCGATTTCAACATCACTCACGCAACCGAGTCTGCAACCGGTTTTTGCATTTATAACTTCTTTATTACGCAGTTCAGTAATCGAACAATTCATAAAATCACCCCATTTATTTTATGAAGAGGGGAGATGATAAATGAATAAGGGTTTCACGTGACAAAAAAAATCTGCCTTCGGTTGAATACAAAGGCAGAATAAAAATATTTGATTTTATACTTCGGGCTTATTTGCTTCGGGAGTCTGGTAAGACTGCTGATAGTAGGCCTGAATATTTTCAGGAGAATAAGCAGGCATCTGAGGAGCCTGAGGAGGAATGTTACCCTGAGCCGCATAAACGGGATAGGGGTAAGAATAGCTCTGTCCCTGTGCGGGATATGCCACATACATAGGAGCCTGAGCCGGCTGCTTTGCACTTGTCTTTTTTATCTGGGGCTTCTTCATTGCTGAGGGATCGGGTCTTTCAAGGGTTCTGCCGTCAATGAGCTGCTGAAGAAGTCTGATGGCTTCAGAGATACCTCTGAACAAAACAGCTACGATACATGCGATGATGACGGAAATAGTGAAGCTGATGATTGCAGAGCCTTCATTGAGATCACCTGCGATAACGCCGGCAACAACACCGAGAACAACAATAACAAGAGAAAGAACGTTAAGAAGATTAGCAACGGCATTTCTGCCTGCCTTACCTACACCGTTTGAAGCTTTTACAAGCTCCTCGTATTCTTCATCGGTAACGATGATAGGTGTAACCTTTTTACCGTCGACCTTTGTTGTAAGACCCCAGGCCTTAAGATCCTCGTCCTTTTTCTTATAATATTCTTCTGCGCGGAGCTTTTTTAATTCCTGAATTTTAAGTTCAACCTGTTCAAGCATATCAGTTCATCCTTTCGGTGAAAATTCATAAAAATATGTTCCTTTATAGATTACCACATTTTTTCTAAATATTCAAGTGTTATGAAAAAAAAGAGGACAATGTTGACAATTTGTTATTACATTATTTACCTTAACAAAACAGAGGTATTACATGGTATAATTCACAGGATACCGAAGGTATCAGACAGGAGGTAAAAAATGAAAAGACTGATTAATTTTATGTTGCTGATGACAGCTATAATGCTGTTTATGACGTTTTCTGTATCAGCGGCTGATACAGCAGGTCAGGTAGCAACTGAGGGCGGACGCCTTAATCTCAGAAGCGGACCATCGGTTTCTGCTTCTGTTGTGGGCAGTATACCTGATAAAAGCTGGTTTACCGTTAAGGAAAAAAATGGCGATTGGTTCCGCGCTGAATATGCTCAAGGTAAAGAAGCGTATGTGAATGCAGGATATGTTACCCACTACACAGCAAGTGAGGAGGCTTACGTTAAGCTTTCTTCGGGTACACTCAATGTGCGCGTGGGTGCAGGAAAGAATTACGCTGTCAGAGACCGTCTTGTGAACGGCGAAAAGGTAATTGCAGTAAAGCTTAAAGGTGAATGGTGCGGAATAGTTTATCGCGGTAATAAAACCGGTTATGTTGCAAAGGAGTATCTGCGAAAAGAGTACAGTTCGGGGTACAAGGCAATAGCTCTTGATGTTCCATCCTTCAAGCAGACTGATTCAAGATGGAAAAATTATCCTATAGGTACAACAGGAGGCACAATAGGTACTATAGGGTGCACTACAACAGCATTGGCGATGACAGAATCCTATCACAAGGGCTACACCGTAACACCGCCGCAAATGGCAAAAACTCTTTCATACTCGACGTCAGGCTCACTTTATTGGCCGTCAACTTATAGTGTGAGTGTTGTCGGTAACGGATATCTTGGTGAAATTTACAACATTCTTTCAAAAGGGAAACCCGTAGTTTTCGGAATGAAGACCTCCGGAGGAAATCAGCACTGGGTTACAGTTTACGGCTTTAGTGGAGGCTCTCTTTCTGCTTCATCCTTTCTTGTGCACGATCCGGGCTCAACATCAAGAAATACCCTTGCTCAGGTGATGAGCAACTATCCCGACCCTTATAAGCTTGTATACAGAAAGTGACGTAATTATTTTCGCTTCACCTTTATTTGACTATGTTTAAAATATGATGTATAATTATAAAAAGCTTAGTTCAAGCCGATAAGGAGAAGAGAAAAATGAAAAAGAAAGCAAAAAAAGTATTGCTCATTGTTTTTATTACGGTTTTGTGTATGGCTCTCGGGGTAGCAGCAATTATGGTGCCACATATGTATATTCCTGAGATAAGCGATTCGCTTTCAATTTCAAGCCATACGTCACATCAGCCCCTTATGGTTGCGCACAGAGGCCTTTCGGGCATTGCTCCGCAGAATTCAATTCCTGCTGTTGAAAAGGCTATAGAGTATGGTTATGACGGATGTGAGTTTGATATTCACACGACAAAAGACGGTAAGTGGGTAGTTATTCACAACGATACTGTTGATGATATGACTGACGGCGAGGGTAATGTGGAGGATTTCACCCTCGAGGAAATCCGTGAGCTCAGGCTTGATAACGGAAACGGAATTGAAAAGTATGAAAATCTTCAGGTGCCGACCTTGGATGAGGTGCTTGAAATCATAGCCGGAAGCGAGATTATACCTGTTATTGAAATAAAAAAGTGTGACGTTAAATATCTTCCTGACCTTAAGGCATTGCTTGAAAAGCACAGTCTTAGTGAAAGGGCTGAGATTATTTCCTTTACAAGGGAATACCTTGAAGCCTACAAAGAGCTTGACGCTCAGGCGGAAATGATGCTTCTTACAGGAGTTATTACCGAAGATGACGTTAACTGGTGCGTTGAAAACGGCGTTGACACTATTAATTTTTATTATTTCGGTTTTATAAAGGGTATAAAAGGATACAGTCTCGCAAAGGAGAAGGGCTTGCGTCTTGCGGCGTGGACTGTTGACAATACGGTTTATAAGGATGTAATGGTGCTTTTAGGCGCTGAGGCAATTACGACAAACAAGCTGATGGTAAGCAAGAACAGGTAAGTTCTTAGGGTTACCTTTCTTTCAAGAAAGGTAACGCCCGACCGGCGAGGTCATAAAACAAATTCATATATTATTAAAGGTCACGATTTTCGTGACCTTTGTTTTATGGGCTCAATTATTCAAGCGCTCACTTCGAGCCAATCTTTCTTGTAAGAAAGAATCAAATAATTTTACTTGTTTTCCACTTCGTTAAGGTTTTCGTTTAACTTTAAAAGCTGATTTTTATCAAGCTCAATACCCAGCATACCGCCTGCGAGATTAAGCATTCTCAAAAGACTGAAAGAACCCAGCATCTGTGACATACTCTCACTTTTGAGTGCCGCGGCTGTAACAGAGGAGTTTTCCTTGCTTGCGGCAAGAGAAGCTCTCATAATGTCGTTGAAAATTTCGTTGCCTCGTTCTGTTGCTATAATATCACTGATCTTTGAGTTAAGGGAAAGTCTGCCCTCAGGCTCGGTTACGTCAAACCAGTTGAGGATTGCTCCTTTTTCCTTTAAGCGGTATTTTTCATTGAAGGTGTCCGCTTTACGGATAACACATTCGTCCATATAGCTTCCTGAAATTGCTGTAAGATGTGATGTTCCCTTGTTGGGTATTTCAAAACGGAAAAAGTGATCATCTGATTTTTTCTTTTCAAAGCTTACCTTATTTACAAAAAGCTCAATCTCGGGCAAGTTAGAGTAGACGGTAACTACGGTTGTATCTGTTTCTCTTTCGTCATATCTCTTGCCGCAAATGTGAACAAATGGGTCGTCGGAAAGCCAGGCCTTGTAAGCATAAAAGGCATCCTTTTTGTATTTGCGGTCGAAGGTTACAAGTCCCTTGTGATTCTGTCCGTTTTCTCCGCCTTCGTTTCTGGCATCTGCTCCGAAGTCAAACATATTCCACACATAGGTAGCCCAGAGATATTTGCGTGAGAAAAGCTGCTTTATAAGCTCCTCATGGTAATATGCCTGATATTCCTCTGTATAGTCGCCTTGTTGCGGACTTGAGGTGTGCCAGTCAAGACCCTCGCAGCCGTATTCACTGCAGCCGATGGGTATATCAGGGTGTTCTCGGTGAAAATTGTCAAACCACGGTCCGTTCATCGATGTGTCACCACCGTACCAACCGAAGTAATGGTTATAGGCTATGGTGTCAGGGATTTTTATATAAGGTGAATCTATGGGACATGGAGATACCGCCGCAACGGTGGTGGGTCTTGTTTTGTCCATTACGTGACAAAGATTATTCAGAAGTCTGTGGTTTTCAATAAGATCGGGATCTTTATCGTCTTTCATTGTAATTTCATTTGAAAGCCCCCACACAAAAATTGAAGGGTGGTTGTAATTCTGTGCAATAAGCTCCTTCATCTGATTTACTGTGTTTTCCTTTGCAGTAGGCATATGCTGTGAAATATAAGGAATTTCTGCCCAGACAAGCAAGCCTTTTTCGTCACACAGATCATAAAAATACTGATCGTGCTGATAATGTGCAAGACGTACCGTTGTTGCACCGAGCTCCAGGATAAGCTCCATATCCTCGCGGTGATGCTCGGGTAAAAGAGCATTTCCTGTTCCAAGTCTGTCCTGGTGACGTGAAACACCTCTCAAGGGGTATTCTTCTCCGTTTAAAATAAAGCCATTGTCGGCAGTAATCTCAAAAAATCTGCAACCGAAACGGGTGCTTACCTCGTCAATGGCTGTATCGTTTTTTATAAGCTCTGCTTTTACAGAGTAAAGATAGGGGTCTTTTTTTCCGTGCCAGAGGTGAGGGTTGTCTATGGCGATGAGTGCAGAGCCGTCATTGTCAGCCATTGTTCGGATAATTTCTTGTCCGTCCTTATCAGAAACGGTAAAGATAATTTTCAGTCCGTCGGCATTTTTAATATGAGAAACAAGCTTTATCTCCGCTTTTTCTTTTGTTACTTCGGGTGTAACCTCAATTCCCGGAGCACCGTAATAGTCAAGATCAAAGTGACTTCCGGGCACACATATTATATTAACATCACGGTAAATGCCTCCGTAAAAGGTAAAGTCTGCCACTTGCGGATATACCCGGTCATTTCCGCTGTTGTCTGTTATAACGGAAATCAAAAAACGGTCGCGGATTCTGTCGGTGATATCAACACGGAAGGTGCTGTATCCGCCGTCATGTCGGTAGATGCTTACTCCGTTTATAAATATTTCTGCTGAGGAGTTTGCGCCTTTGAATTCAAGATAATATTTTTCGCTTTCAGGCAGGTCTGATTTTAAAAGCTCCTTCTGATAACAGGCGTATCCGCGGTAATAATCGTTTCCTCCGTCCTGGCCGTCAATGGCATTATAGGTGTGAGGCAGATTAACAAAACACCATTCCTTGTCAATTTTTTCAGGAGGCTCCGTAATGCCTTTACGAAAGCTCCATTTGCTGTTGATGCTGATAACTTGACGCATAGTAAATCTCCTTTATTGGTTGTTTTGATGCTTATCCTTTAAAATTCGTACGTTTTCGTCAACCTGTTTTTTATGAAGAGGATACCAGAACCATAAAATGGCTGCAAGCAGAATAAGTCCTATTGCAGGAACAAGAGTGGCAATATCAAAAATACCGTCCTTAATCTTGGCGGTAATGTTTTCGGCATCGTAGCCTATAAAAGATAAAAGTGCGCCCGAAACACCGGAGGATGCAGCCTGACCGAGCTTTCTTGCGAAAGAATAGAGGGCGTAAACAGAACCGTCCTCACGTATACCGTTTCTGATTTCACTGTAGTCGATTACATCGGTGATAAGAGCCCAGCTCACCATAGCAAAAACGCCGAGACCTATCCATGAAACACCTTGAAAGGCAATAAACACATAAACATTTTCAGGTCTGACAAAATACAGTAGGAGAGTTACAACTCCGGCAAAAAGATTTGAAATTACGCTCACCTCGGCTTTGCCGAAGCGGTGGGCGAGAGGCTTGGCAACAATTGCGGCAATAGCCATACCGCCTGTCATAAGCACTGTGGAAAGGCTTATCATTTTTGCGTTGCTGTAGGTTACGGGATAAACGTAGTTTGCCATCTGTTGCATTGTAAGCTGAGCGAGCAGCATAACAACTGAAGCGGCAATGATTGAAATAAGTGCCCGGTTTTTCAGTGCGTTTTTAAGCATCACAAAGACATTGTTGTCAGCTGAGGCTTCTGCTGTAGGGGTTGAGTGCACTCGCTCTGTTGTAAGGCTGAAGCAGAGAAGATAGCAGATTACGGCAAGCAGAGAAAAAACTGCCGCGGCAATAGTAAAACGGGTGCTGTCTATAACATCAATGCCCAGAGCAGTGTCTTTTTTGAAGGCGATGAGAGGAACACCTGCTGTGACGATTGCACCGGCGAGCATACCGCCGAGGGTTCGAAAGGTAGAAAGTGATTGTCTGTCACCGGGCTCGGGTGAGATTGAAGAAGCCATTGAGCCGTAGGGAATATTGATTGACGTATAAAAAACAGAACCCCAAAGAATATATGTTACAAACAGATAAACAACCTTAAAATAATAGGGCATATCTGATAAAGAGCCTTGATACATAAGAAAAGAGGCAATGGCGACAGGGCCGCTCATTCTTCTTATCCATGGGCGGAATTTGCCGTTTGAGGTTGTTTTGCTTTTATCGCATATTCTGCCCATTGCAACGTCGGTAAAGGCATCAACAATACGTGCAACCATCATAACGATACCGACAACGCCTGCGCTTACGCCCATAATGTCGGTGTAGAATTTCATAAGAAAGCTTGAAGAAAAAAGAAAGGTAAAGTCGTTGCCAAGGTCGCCGAAAAGGTAGCCTAGTTTATCTTTAATGCCAAAGATTCGTTCTTTATCGTTCATTCGGAAAGATCCTTTCAAAACACATTACTGTAATTATTTTGGGAAGATTTTTTGAAAGAATACATAAAACTCAGGATAAAAATAAAAAACAGTTGAGCTTGATAAAAAACTGTGATATAATACGTTTTAATTTAAAAAATAAGGAAGTTGTAATATGGTTGGTGTTGTTGTTAACGTTTCAACGGTGCTTCTTGGCAGTTTTATCGGACTTGTTTTTAAAAAGGGCATTTCAAAAAAATACAGCGATGCAGTTATGACCGGTATCGGTCTTTGCACGGTACTCATCGGCGTTCAGGGAATGCTGAAAGGTGAAAATGTTCTTGTTGCAATTATCTCTATGGTGCTCGGCGCTATTGCGGGAACTGCTTTGGATATTGACGGCAAGCTTAACGGGGCAGGTGATTTCCTTTCAAGGAAGCTAAAAAAAGGAAACGGCGACAAGGTCAGCCTTTCTGAGGGCTTCGTTACGGCAAGCCTGTTATTCTGTGTGGGTGCTATGACAATTGTCGGCTCCCTTAACTCCGGACTGAAGGGCGACCACAGCATGATATTTACAAAAAGCGTTCTCGACTTTTTCTCCTCGATGATGCTTTCTGCTTCGCTCGGTATCGGAGTTCCCTTTGCGGCACTTTTTGTGTTGGTTTTTCAGGGAGGAATCGTTCTTCTTGCAGGCGTGCTTGAGCCGATTTTGAGTGCAGCTGCTGTCGCGGAAACCACTTGTGTAGGCTCACTGATGATTCTCTCTCTCGGACTTAATCTTACGGGTATCGGTAAATTCAAGGTTGCAAATTATCTGCCTGCTTTGTTGTTTGTACCGTTTGTATGTTATTTGTTCGAATTTTTAGGCAGATACATTCCTGCTTTATCATAATTTCAAAGGACGGAAAAAATCACGTGAAACAGAACAGTAAAAATCAGCTTATCGGCTCTGCCTTGCTTTTGATCTGCGCTTTTATATGGGGTAGTGCGTTTGTTGCACAAACTACGGGTGCAGAGTATGTTGGACCCTTTACTTTTATATATCTTCGCAGCTTTCTCGGAGGAGCGGTGCTGCTTCCTGTAATATTTGTTATGGGAAAATTCAGAAATACAGAAGAAAAAAATTCAAATGGAAAAAACAGCAGGAAAACTCTTTTTATAGGTGGTCTCTGCTGCGGTGCGGCGCTTTGCTTTGCCTCTGTTTTTCAGCAGGCAGGTATTGACAAGGGTACAGATCCCGGTAAAGCAGGATTTATTACTGCGCTCTATATTCTGCTTGTTCCTCTTTCGTCTCTTTTTATGAAAAAACGTGTCAGACCGATTATCTGGCCTTGTATAGCTGCATCTGTTGTTGCGCTTTATTTGCTTTGTGTTACAGATAGCAACTCTATAGAGCTTTCTGATTTGCTTGTGCTTATCTGTGCTGTCCTTTATACAGTTCATATTCTTGTTATTGATAAGGTTTCGCCGCATGTTGACGGTGTAAAGCTTTCCTGTATACAGTTTTTTGTTGCGGGTGTTATAAGTCTTGTTCCTGCGATTATTTATGAGGGCGTTGATTTTGAGGCAATCAGGGCTGCAATGCCGTCGGTAGCCTATGCAGGCATAATGTCAAGCGGTGTGGCTTATACTTTGCAGATTTTAGGTCAGCAGAAAACAGAGCCTACCCTTGCTTCGATGATAATGAGCCTTGAAAGCGTTTTTGCCGTGCTTACGTCAATGGCGGTGCTTCATCTTGCACCGACACCGAGAGAGGCAATAGGATGCGTTATAATGTTTGCCGCAATTATTGTTGCGCAGCTTCCTGAAAGAAAAAAGAAAATTCAATAAAAAATATTTTTTAATTTACAAACTTAAAATTTTATGTTAAAATTAACCGATAGGAAATCTATTGGTTAATTTTTTTACAGGAGAAAAATTATGAGCGTAATAAAAACACTTTTTGACACAATGCCCGACGGTACAGCTGTTCACCTTTTCACTATTGAAAACAACAACGGCGTTTCCGCAGGTATTATTACACGCGGTGCAACTCTTCAGAGCTTCTGCTGTCCCGATAAAGAGGGCAAGACGGGCGATATTATTATGGGCTTTGATACCGTAGCCGGCCATATGGCTTCAGGCACATATACCGGTAACATCATCGGTCAGTATGCCAACAGACTCTGCGAGGGTAAGTTCAAAGTAAACGGTGAAGAGTATCAGGTAACACAGAATGAAAAAGGCAAGACCTGTCTTCACGGTGGCGGAGAGTTCAACAGCGCAATCTGGAATGCAATCATCATTGATGACGATGCCGTTGAATTCACCTACAAGAGCCCCGACGGCAAGGAGGGCTTCCCCGGTAACCTTGACGTAACCGTTACCTATGTTCTTACAGACAGAAATGAGCTTGAAATTCACTACAAGGCTGTTACTGATAAGGACACTATCATCAATATGACAAACCACGCTTACTTTAATCTCGGTGGTACAGAAAACGGTAATGTGCTTGACACAGAGCTTATGCTCAACTGTGACTACTATACTCCCACTGACGCTAACAGTATCCCTACGGGCGAATTAAGAAGCGTTAAGGGTACAGCCTTTGACTTTACCGAGGGCAAGAAAATCGGCAAGGATATCGGTGCAGATGACGAACAGCTTATTATGTGTCGTGGCTATGACCACAATTTCTGTGTAAACGGTGAGGCCGGTAAGCTTCGTCTTGTTGCAAAGGCAAAGGACGAAAAGAGTGGAAGAAAGCTCGAGGTTATGAGTGACCTTCCCGGAGTTCAGCTTTACACGGGTAACTTCCTTGACGGTAGCGAAACCGGCAAGGGCGGTTTTAAGCTTGAAAAGCATTACGGCTTCTGCCTTGAAACACAGTATTATCCCGATACACCTAACCACGCAGATTTCCCCCAGTGCACATTCAAAAAAGGAGAAAAATTTGAAAGTCTCACGATTTTCAAGGTTTAATAAATTAAAAGAAAGAAGGCATTTAAAGTGGATGTTTCAACAGTATTAACTTATGCAAAGGACCTTATTGCAACAATGATGACTTTGCTTATGATGCTCTCACCGGCTTTTGGCAGTACCGGTGCAGCATATACAGCAGAAAACCCCGAGGAGCTTGTAGCAAGCCTTGCGGTCGTCTCAGACATTCATGTTGAAACAAACAACCCCACAAGCTTTACCAATTTCAAAAATATTCTTGAAGGCATCAAGGGCGGTGAAAACATTGATGCAGCTGTTTACACAGGTGACAATGTTATGAACGGTCAGCTTCTTGAAAACCTTTTCTTCTACCTCGGTGTAAGAGGCGTGATGCCTGCCGAGAAGAACTACGTTGTTATGGGTAACCACGATATTGGCAATGGCACGGGCGATTTTACCGAGCATAAGAACAACTTTATTACAAACAACAGACTTTACCTCGGCAACAACGTTGGCGACGGTTATTACTACAGAGTAGAAAACGGCTGTTATATGATTTTCCTCGGTCTAGAGGATCTTACCGTCAATACAAGCGTAATGACTCAGAAGCAGCTTGATTGGTTTGCAGGTGTACTTGACGAGGCGAAGGCAAAGAACGCTCCCGTTATAGTATTCAATCATCATCCTATCGATTACCTTGAGGGCGTACCTTCAGACAGTCTTGTTAAACTTTGCAAGGATTACAGCAAGCTTATTTATGTACACGGTCACATTCACGATCACCTCGGCTCAGACAACTTCTACAATGTTGAAGGAATTGACTGTATCAATCTTCCGCGTTGCACAGAAACCGTAGACTATGAGGCTGGCGACGGTATTGTTGTTGAGCTTTATGATGATATGTTTGTTGTAAGAGGCAGAGATTTCATCAAGGGTGAATGGATTGACGGCTTGAGATACGAATACAAGTTTTAAGTAAAAACACGAAAAGTTCTTTTGGTTACTTTTCTTTCAAAAAAAGCCCTCTTGCGGTTCCCAAAATTTCCTTGTGCCTTGGAGCGGCACGGAAATTTTGACCGCTACGCCATCCTCGCCTCGTTTCATCCGCCACAGGCGGCACTTCGGCGACGATGCCCGACCGGCGAGGTCATAAAACAAAATAACATTAAAGGTCACGTCAGTAAAAAGACGTGACCTTGTTGTTTCGTATGTGGTTTTATTTTTCAAAAAGCTCGTAGATTATCGCAAGCTCATCATCACTTAAATCATGCCTGTCTATAAATTCAGCAAGATAAGAATCATCGATTGTTTTAGGCTTGCCTGCAAGCAAGGCTTCAAGCTCTTTTAATGCGTGAGCATCACGGGCAAAATAGTAGTTGGTAGTGAAGCTTTTCTTGTTTTTAAGATGTATAGTAAAGTAAATTTCATAAGATATGCTACGTCCGTATTTACTAGTGCTTGTTTGTTTCGATGCGCTTATTTCATAGCTTTCAGCCTCGTCATAGCTATACTCGGCAATGGGATTGTTGAAAATGCTGTAGGTTGTAATACCGTTGCGGTCAAACTCATGATGTCCTGTATAGCCGAGCAAACCTATGCAAAAGAGAACAGCAAGCACAACAGACCATACAGATGCTTTTTTGAAAACAGACCTTCTTTGTTTTTGATAGTTGCTGATGTTTTCATACCGTTTGTCAAACAGGGGAAGGATAAAACGGTGTTTGCTTGTGTTGTAATAATCAATCTTTTTATTGCCGAGAATCGGCAGTTTCTTTCTTTCAGCGTCAAATACCAATATTCCGCAAATAATAACAAAAGGTAACATAAGCAGAATGGTCCATCTTTCTGCGTAGGCAAGCACATCGGGATTTTTAAAAATAAAATCATCGGCAAAAAATATGTAGCCTGCAACAGAGCCTAAAAGAATAATCAAAGCGAAAATTTCTGAAATAATGTAAATAGCTCTGTCTGCCTTTGATAGCGGCGGATAAGGCTTGTTCCGTTTCTTCGGCTTTTTTCTCTTTTTGTTTTCTGCCATTTTTCTCCCTCCTTTGCTTTGATATAATCATATTATATTAAAGCTGAAAATGCAATATAAAAAAGCATACTTTTAGGGGTGGAAAAGTATACAAACCGATACTTTTTCATAAAAAATCACCGTCTGAATTTTTCAGACGGTGTAATTTTTTTTGTCGCTCGCCGCGTGGCATTACTTTCTTGAAAGAAAGTAATCAAAGAACTTTACTTGTTTTTTTGTTCTTTAATTATGCCTTATCTGCACAGCCGAGAACTGTCTCAATCTTATGTGAAACAACGCCTTCAATAGCATCTCTTGCAGGTGTGAGATACTGTCTGGGGTCGAAGTGCTTGGGGTTCTGTGAGAAGTGCTTACGAACTGCTGCTGTCATTGCAATACGGATATCGGAGTCAACGTTGATCTTGCAAACTGCCATTGATGCAGCCTCGCGGAGCATTTCTTCGGGGATACCGATAGCATCGGGCATTTCGCCGCCGAATTCATTGATTGTCTTAACATCCTCCTGGTTAACTGATGAAGCACCGTGAAGAACGATGGGGAAGCCGGGGAGCTTTTCTTCAACTTCCTTAAGGATGTCGAAACGAAGCTGGGGCTTCTGACCGGGCTTGAACTTGTAAGCACCGTGGCTTGTACCGATAGCGATAGCAAGTGAGTCAACGCCTGTTCTTGTAACGAAATCGTAAACCTGTGCGGGATCTGTGAAGTTAGCATCCTCTTCGCTTACGTTAACGTCGTCTTCGATACCTGCAAGCTGACCGAGCTCGCCTTCAACAACAACGCCGTGTGCGTGTGCATATTCAACAACCTTCTTTGTAAGAGCAACGTTCTCTTCATAGTCAAGGTGTGAGCCGTCAATCATAACAGATGTGAAGCCGCCGTCGATGCAGGACTTACATGTTTCAAAGTCGGGGCCGTGGTCAAGGTGAAGAGCGATGGGGAGACCTGTCTCTTCAGCTGCAGCCTTTACCATTGCAACAAGGTAGTCGTGAGAAGCGTACTTTCTTGCACCTGCGGAAACCTGAAGGATAACGGGTGAGTTGTGCTTCTTTGCAGCTCTTGTGATACCCTGGATGATTTCCATGTTGTTTACGTTGAAGGCACCGATAGCGTAGCCGCCCTTATAAGCATCTTCAAACATCTTTTTTGTTGTAACTAATGCCATGATTATTACTCCTTTATATTATATTGATATTAAATAAATTACCTATCTTAAAAAGTATACAATAAATATATATCCTTTGTCAAGGTGTTAAACCGAAGGTGTGTATGTCATTGCAAAGCAATGTGAGCGTATTTTACCGCCAAGAAGCTTGATTCTGAAATCGTTACCCGTCATAACCTGTCCGCCTACCTTGATTGAGGAAACATAACCGATATCCTCTCTTACAGCGGCGTCGTGAGAAATAATGTTAATCCAGGATGCAGGATCGCCTGAAAGGGTAATGCCCTGGGCTGCTGCAAGTGACTGAAGCTCTGCGCTGCTGATTGTTACTGTTGACTTGAAGTCCTCGTCGTAGTAGTCGCCGATAGAGCTTCTTGCACCGCTTAAGTAGGGAACACTTGTGCCGCTGTCCTTACCCCAACAGTTGTAGTATGAGGTAGTAACACCTGCACTCATTGCGTGGAAGGGTGTGAGAGCTGTAGCGCCGTTATTGGAGATATAGGCACCAATTTGGATTATCTCGTCAACTGCGGCATAAATTGAGCTTGCGGGAGTTTTACTTGCCTCAAGGAAAGCGTGGGAGCTTTTTGTGAGGTTTTCTGTAAAGATGGGATTTGCCGTGGCGATTGAATTGGGGTTATAGTATCTTGCAAAGGTATAGATTGCTACAACCTGTGCTTTAAGAGCCTCGTGGTTTGATGAAGCGGGCATTTCTGCTTCAAGTGCACGTGCGAGATACTCTCTTGTATCGTACTGCGTACCTTCGTAGGTTATCTTCTGGGGATAGGTTTCGCCGGTAACAATATAAGTGTTGGGGTCATAGTAGTAGTGAGCGAGAATGTCTGCCCAGCTCCAACCAAGACCTGCAAGATAGTTTGCACCTACCTGGCTCATACCAACACCGTGACCGTAACCGAACACATAGAAGGTAAATGTACCGCTTGTTGAAGCTACGGGAGCTGCGGTGGGTGTAGCTGAAACATCGGGAGAGGAAGGCTCGGTAACACCGGCGTTTACTATTCCCTGTAATGTAGTCTGCTGTGAATTACCGCCGAAGGGATTACTTGTAGGCTGTGTAGGATTGTTTGCCGTGGTGCTGATTGAAGGATTCACTACCGGCTGAACGGTGGTAGGTGTTTTATCCTTAGTCATACCCATTACAAGCAAAATTGGAAGAATGATAGCAACAGCAAGAGCGCAAGCGGCGAAAATAATCATATTTTTAGAAAGCTTCTTTTCCTCAACGGGATCGGAAGCTGCGGCTGCTGCCTCTTCTGCTTCCTGTTTTTTCTGAGCCGCTTCAAGAGTCTTTATGATTTTGTCGGTTTTAGCCTCCACAAGACCTGAAAGCACAGCAAGAGCGTGAGGAAGAATAGCTGCAAGATCCTCGGGGTTGGAGGTGTTGATTTTTTTCGCTTTTGCTGTTCCTTTGTCAACAACAGCGGCATAAGCAAAGTAAACTGTTTTGCCCTCTTCGTTTTCTGTTGAATAAACCTCGGATATTGCACCGCCCATTGTTGATTCCGAATTAAGCATAGCCTCACGAGCATGACGGATTATTTTTACCGATTCTGTTTCTGCTGTGGTTTCAGCTCCTGCTGCTTCGTCGTCAACAACCTCAACAAAGCTTACTCTTTCTGTGAGCTCGGGCACCTGATCGTAGAGGTTGTAAACCCACATTGTTGCCTCGCTTGTTGCAAGGGCGAGCTTCTGGTCGGTTGTGGAAAGACAGGATACTATTTTTTCCACGTGGGGAAGAATATCTGTCTGAGGCATTCTGATAGGAGGCCTTTCGCCCTTAGCGATAGCATCCATAGGCTCCAGAACATCTTCAACAAGAGATACAAGAACAGCGTCAATTCTTAAAAAGTCAAGAGGAAGATAGGTGAGCTTTCCGTGAAGCACATCAGTAGTGAAGCCGCAGAAAAGTCCGTCGGTTGTGAAGTGATAAATACTTCCTCTTGCTACAAGGCTGTGACCCATAAGGTCTATTTCGGAAATGTCATCTCCTGCATTTATAGTAATGAGGTCCTTGATTTCATCGCTTTCGTATTCTTCAAGCAGAAGCTTTGCCATAAGCTCTCTTTTGCAATGGTTATAATCCACGCACTCGCAGCCTACGATAACATAGTCTCCCTTCTCTGTGGCGAGCAGAGCCTCGTCGTAAAGTGAATCGCGAGTGGGGAAAATCTGGATTGTGTCATCAGAAAGGCCGAATTCTTCGGCGGCAAGGCCGATTTTGTATACGGCATCTGAGGCGGACGGTGAAATGTCGTCCAAAATAAATAATCTTATCATTTTAACCTCCCGGTTTGAAACAAAATTTTGATTTAGGAAATCTGCCATTTGTATGCGGTGGCGAAGGGATTTTTTGTTCCTTCTTCGTCATAATAAGCCTGGGGGAATCTGGGGTTTTCGTTTTCAACCGCACGGCTTGTATCAACCTCAAGGCTTTCGCCGGGTCTTACAAGTCTGGCAACAACAACGAGTCTTGCGTCGTCAAAGTCGTTACAGCAGGTTGAAAGGGTGAGTAGCTTATCTGAGGGCGTTACGTCAACACCGGTGTCATAGAGTGAACGCTGACTTAATTGGTTGAGGTAAGCTGAATAGTTAAGGCTGGTATTAAGGTTCGTCCAGAAATAATTGAATACATAGTTATTATCGTCTTCAGGATTTATATTAGTTATCATAGTTGCGATTACCTTGAAGTTATAATCCTGGTAGATCGTGTTAAAGGATATTACGGGCGCTTCCTTGTAGCCTTCGAGAGTTCTGTACTGATCAAGGCAGGCGAATATTGAACCGTCTCTCATATGATGACCGAAAATAACGGTGTTTGTATCAAGTGTCTGAATCTCATTTCTGGCGGTGACGAAGGGACAGGCGTATTTTGTATCTTCACCGTAAAAGTTCTTTTCAACATATTCCTCGTCGTCTTCGCCCTGAACTATGGGGCTGTCAAGCTCTGAGCCTTCTGCGTAAAGATAGCCGACAAAGTCAGGGTTCTGTGCGTAGAGCTTTGCGTATTTAAGCTGCATATTTTCAGGGAAAATGAGGTCGGGATTTTCTTTTTTGAGAAGCTCCCACTGCTCTGCCGGGGTGAGAGGTCTTGTAGTGGTGGGCTTCGTTGTTGTTTTGTTAGGCTTTTTGGTGGTTGCAAGACTGTCCTGCGGATTTGTTGTAGGTGTCGGAACAGTTGCTTCTGTAATAATTAGGTCGGAAATATTGCTCATAACCTGCTGATTCTGCTTGTGAAGTCTGTATTCATTGTAGAGACTGTAGCATGCAAATATAATTGCCACGACAGAAACAGTGAGAATAGCACGGCGTATTAATTCGGAAGAAGAAAGATTTTTGCTCTTTTTTGAGGAAGCTTCGATTTTTTCGGCAATTTCCTTTGCTTCATCTTCAGAAATCACCTTTTCAGGCTCTTCCTCATAATCTTCTTCATAAAGAGTAAGGTCAAAAGCTTCATTTTCGTCAACATTTGCAGGCATATCTAAAAAGCTTGTCTTTGATGTCTGACCGGCTGTCATCACGCCGAATTCATAGGTGCCGATTTCCATTTCATCTATTTTGAAATCTGCAGGCATCTCAACTCTCTTAGGCGGTGTACCGGCACGCTTTGTAGAGGGAAGCTCCACCTCGGAAACGTCAAAATCGTGGTTGTAGGGATTATAGTTGTGCGGAAGAGTCTCGTGAAGTTCAAGGTCTTCCTCTTTTCTGTCAAAATCATCACTCTGAAAGAGGACTCTTGTGCCGGCGTCGTTTTCGGCAGGTTCTTCCTGAACAACCACAGCAGGCTGAGGTGCCTGATAGGGAGGCTGCTGATAGGGCACCTGATAAGGCGTCGGCATTACAGGGGGATATCCCTGATAATCAGCAGGCGGCTGACCGTATACCGGAACCTGTGCATAAGGCGGATAAGGCTGACCTGCAGGAGGATAGTAACCGATATAAGGCTGAGTCGGGTCAGGCTGGTAGAATGCGCCCTGAGGATAAACGGGTTGCTGACCGTAAACAGGCATCTGACCGTAGAGGGAGGGCTGCGGTTGGGCCTGATAGGGCTGAGGAGGTACTGTGGGAGCAGGTGCTGTGGGCCTCTTTATAGGAGGCGGAGCCTGACGGGCTGACCTGACGGTTTTCTCCTCTTTCTTTTCAAAGCCGAAGGCAAGGTCAAGGTCTGCCTGAGGCTTTTCGGGGTTTTCCTTAACGGAGTTCTGCATATATTCGTAACCTGAACGGTTAAAAATATCCTGTGACTCTTTATCTGAAAATTCGTCCTCAAAAATGTTTTTCATCGGAAATCTCCTTGATATTTTTTTATAAATTCGTTGATATCTGTACCCTCTGACCTTTTTTCAGGGTAGCTTAAAGCACAAAGCCGAAGCTCGTTAAGAGCGTTCGATGCGCTGACTATTCTGTTGTAATCACGGCAGGTTTTGCTGTTGTGTCCCGTCTGAAGCTTTTTCAGATATAAGATTTCACCGTCGGTTACAGCAATGTATATTGTTCCGACGGGAATTTCGGGATCATCGCTTGTAGGACCTGCCATTCCGGTTATCGCAACTCCGAAGGTGGCTTCGGAGAGTTTTTTTACACCGAGTGCCATTTCGGCAGCGACAATATCGCTGACTGCGCCGTAGCGGTCGAGATTTAATTTACTTACTCCAAGCACACTGTTTTTAATTTCGTTTGAGTAAGAAACCACACCGCAGTGGAAAACCGAGGAGGCTCCGGGAACATCTGTAACCCTTTTTGCGCAAAGACCACCGGTGCAGGATTCGGCAAAAGCCACGGTGAGATTTTTATCTTTAAGAAGCTTTACTGTGGCTTCCTCTACGCTTGCAACGTCAATTCCGTAAATATATGAGCCAAGGCGTTTTTCAATCTCTTTGACAACAGGTGTGAGAAGTGCTTCTGCAGCCTGCTCATTTTCTGATTTTGCAGTTATTCTTAAAAGAGCCTCACCGTTTTTGGCGTAGGGTGCAACGGTTGGATTGCTGCTTTCAAGCAGATCGGAGGCAAGCTCGGTCATAGCGCTTTCTCCGATACCGAAGGTGCGTATATTGTGAGAAACTATAGTTTCATATGAAAGCTTTTTCAGATAAGGCTTAACTGCGTCGAGAAACATCGGAACCATTTCCTTAGGCGGGCCCGGCAGAATAATGATCGCCTTGCCGTCTTTTTCCATAATGCAGCCGGGAGCAGTACCATTTTTGTTTTCGAGGATAATGGCATCCTCGGGAATGAGAGCCTGCTTTTTGTTGCTTTCAGGCATAGTGATATTTTTCACGGCGAAGAAGTCTTCAATCTTTTTAAGTGATGGCTCGTGAAGGATAAGCTCTTTTCCGAAAAATTCCGCACAGACCTCTTTTGTCATATCGTCGGGCGTAGGGCCGAGACCTCCGGTCAGAAGAAGAATATCGTTTCTTTCTAAGGCTTCTTTCAAAACAGAAAGGAGTCTCTCTCTGTTATCTCCTACGGTGCATTGGAAAAGCACATTGATTCCGAGTTGTGCCAATTCCCGGGAAAGAAACTGTGCGTTAGTGTTTACAATGTCGCCGAGGAGAATTTCCGTACCGACGCTTATAAGCTCACAGTTCATAGGAGCACTCCTTTCCTGATTTCTGAAAACAGAATATTATATCATCCTGAGAGTAAAAGGATAAAACATTATAAATAAGCGGATATAATTCGTTTAATCAACGAATTCATATTTTACGTTTTCGATTGCTCTGTCTATCATTTCGGAGAAATCAAAAGCTGATTCAGCTTCTTCAATAAGCTTGAGAGTAGGTCTTGTTCTCGGATGCTTCGGTGTGAAAACCGTACAGCAATCCTCGTAGGGGAGGATTGAGGTTTCGAAAGCACCGATAGCGCGAGAAATGGTGATGATCTCGTCCTTGTCCATACCGATGCAGGGACGGAAGACGGGCATATTTACTGCCGCGTCGGTACAAGCGAGAGCTCCGAGCGTCTGGGATGCAACCTGACCGAGGCTTTCGCCTGTTACAAGTGCACCGCAGTTATCTCTTTCTGCAAGACGGACTGAAATTTTCATCATAAGTCTGCGCATAATTATTGTGAAAAGCTCCTCGGGGCAATGCTCCTTGATAGCTTCCTGAATTTCGGTGAAATTAACAACGGCAAAATTGATTCTTCCGGAATATTTTGCAACGATTGAAACAAGGTCACGTACCTTCATCTCAGCGCGCTTGCTCGTATAAGGTGGTGCGGCAAAGTGGATAGCGTTGAGCTGTAAGCCTCTTTTTGACATCATCCAGCCTGCAACGGGGGAGTCAATGCCTCCTGAAACAAGAAGAGCAACTCTGCCGGCAGAGCCGACGGGCATACCGCCTGCGCCCTTTATCTGATTGCCGTGAATGAAAACATTCTTGTCTCTGACCTCAACGGTGACTATAATGTCGGGGTTGTGAACGTCTACCTTGAGAGAGGGGATGGAACGGAGAAGATGAGCGCCAACCTCACGGCAGATTTCAGGTGAGGTCATAGGGAATTTCTTATCGCTTCTTTTGGCGTTGACCTTGAAGGTTCTGATGCTTCTTAAATCGTCGCCGAGATATTCGAGGGCAACACGCTTGATTTCGTCAATGTCCTTATCGCAGACAACAGCTCTTGAAAAGGCGGCAATACCGAAAACCTTTTTAAGGGTTTCTACAGCTGCTTCAAAATCAATATCTTCTTCATTTGCCTCTGCAATTATTGTTGACTGTGACTTTGTAAAAGTAAATTTTCCTACAGAATCCAGCAGTCTGCGCTTGATGTTTTTAACGAGTATATCTTCAAATGTAGAACGGTTCAGACCCTTGAGGGCAATTTCACCGTTTTTGATAAGTAAAACTTCTTTCATAATTAACCTCTTTATTTCTTTCTTATCACCTTGACTGCCGTATCAATGCCTTTAAGGAAATAATCAAGCTGTTCTTTGTTAGTGAAACGTGACAAGCTTACACGCAAGGATGAATCTATGAGGGCGTCCTCGAGTCCCATTGCGGTAAGAACCGGACTTTTGTGACCCTTTGAGCACGCTGAGCCTGATGAAACGTAGATTTCCATATCGGAAAGGAGATTGAGCACCGTTTCGCTCCGTAAGCCATTGAGTGAAAGGTTTACGATGTAGGGCAGGGCATTTTCGGGAGAGTTGATTGTGACAAAATCTCTTTTATTGAGCTCTCCGACAAGATAATCGCGAAGCTCTGTTACTTTGGTCAGGCTCTCTTTTATCCTGAGCTCCTGCATAGCTCCGTAAAATCCGGCGATTGCAGGCATAGGCTCTGTGCCGGGTCTGATATCTTTTTCCTGTCCGCCGCCTGCGGCAACGGGAGAGAGTTTTGTTCCTTCTTTTACAAAAAGAGCTCCTGTTCCTTTCGGGCCGTGGATTTTATGGGAGCTTACCGTCATAAGATCAATACCCCATTTTTTTGGAGTAAGAGGAATTTTGCCGAAGGCCTGTACTGCATCGACATGAATGAGAGCAGGCGAGCTTTTACGCTTTACAATTTTAGAAAGCTCCTCTATGGGCTGAATTGTACCGACCTCGTTGTTGACCGCCATAATGCTTATAAGGATTGTTTTATCGTTAACGGCGCTTTCAAGCTCAGATAAGTCAATGAAGCCTTTTTTATCTGTAGGAATTCTGATAACCTCAAAGCCTTCTGCTTCAAGGCGGTCAAAGGCTTTTTGCACACTGGGATGCTCGACGGCAGAGGTGATTACACGGCTGCCCTTTCTTTTGTGGGCGTGAGCCGCACCGAAAACGGCAAGGTTGTTGCCCTCTGTGCCACCGCTTGTGAAAAACACTTCTTTTTCCGTGCAGGAAAGATTTTGCGCAAGGCACATTCTCGCCTGCTTTAAAAGAAGGTCTGCTTCAATTCCTTTTTCGTGAAGTGAGGACGGATTGCCCCATATGTTTTCTATTGAATCAACCATCTTTTCCTTTGCTGTTTTGCAAAGCGGAGTAGTGGCGCTGTTATCAAGATAAGCTTCCATGGGCATACCTCCTCATTATAATTACAGTACATTATACTATATTATAAGAAAATGTGCAATGTTTGTTTGAAAAAAACAAGGATATTTTTATACTTATTTGACACAATAATTTTAGTGAATATTACTTAAAATTACTTAATATCAATTTCCCGGGGGTCAAAATGGCTTTTCGGGCGAAAAAACGGGAGGCATTGTTATGGAAAATCTGAAAGACAGAACACAAGGAAAAATTATAGGATTTTTATGTATTGTGTGTCTCGTGCTGGCGGCATCGAGCGCGTATTTTGCTTTCACGGCAAGTCGATACAAGGTGCAGGAAAAGCTTGTTAACGAGAAGGCTGTCAGCACTCTTTGCGAAAGTCTTGACGCAATAAGCGTGAATCTGAAAAAAGGGTCTTACAGCGGTGACGGTAAGGCGCTTTCAAAAATCGGCAATGAGCTTTGCCGTCAGGCTGCAACAGCAAAAGAAAACCTTAATCTGCTTGCGCCTGAAAATGAGCTTGCCGATGAGGTGTACAAATTTCTTTCTCAGGTAGGCAATTATACCCTTGCCGTTGCTTCGGGAAAGGAGAGTATAAGCAAGCAGGAGGCAGAAAAGCTGAAGGAGCTTTATGCTTATGCACAGGCACTTTCAGACGGTATGAATGAAATATGCTTCGATTATTATAACGGGGATGTAACCTTTGATGAGGCTATGGGGGACCTAGATGTCAGATCATCCGATGATGTCAGCGGCTTTTATATGAGGGTTTCCGATACTGCACAGGCTCTCGGCGATTATCCTACCCTAACTTACGACGGACCTTTTGCTGATAATATCCAGGTGACGAAATCGGTTTTTCTTGAAGGCGAGGGAGAAATAACTGATGAAGAGGCGGCTGAAAAAGCGGCGGAAATTCTTGGCGTTCAGACGTCAGTTTTAAAGCGTGAGGAAAATGTCAATTCGCAGATAGAGCTTTACTGCTTTTCAAAGGGCAAAACTGATATAACTATAACCAAAAGAGGCGGCTATCTCTGCTCTCTTATAAGTGACAGCTATGCTTATGAGGAAACCATAAGCGCAAAGGAAGCGGTCAAACGGGGAGAAGAATACCTTCAGAAGCTTGGCTTTAGCGGAATGGAGAGCAGCTATTACAGCGTATATGACGGTATATGCACGGTGAACTACGCGTGGAAAAATGATGATGTTATTTATTATTCCGATCTTGTGAAGGTGAGCATCAGTCTTGATTCGGGAGCGCTTGTAGGCTTTGATGCCAAGCCGTACCTTCTTCATCACCGCACGAGAAGCTTTGAAAATCCGACAGTTACCGAGAACGAGGCGGCAAAAAAGCTTTCGCCGGTTCTTGCGATAACAGAGCACGAAATGGCGGCCATTCCTCTTGATACGGGGAAGGAGGCGCTTTGTCACGAGTTTCACTGTAAGGATGCTGAGGGTCAGGAGGTGCTTGTATATATAGATGCGCTGACGGGCGAACAGAGAGATTTGTTGATTCTGCTTTATTCTGATGGCGGCGTTTTAACAAAATGACGGAAAAAGAGAAGAAATTCAAAAAAATCACAAGTGAGCAAATCATATAAAAATTAAAGAAAAAACGAAAAAATCAAAGAAAACAATTTGTCATATAAAAAAATCAAAAAAAGGTGTTGACAAGGCGTTACCTTTGTGGTAAACTATCCGAGCAAATCAAGAAAAGAAATATTTTTGGAGGTAAATGCATATGTCAACTTATATGCCCAAAGCTGGCGACATCACACGTAAGTGGTATGTTATTGACGCTGAAGGTAAGACCCTCGGCGCAGTTGCTGCAAAGGCCGCTGTTCTTCTTCGCGGTAAGCACAAGGCAACATTCGCACCCCACGCTGACTGCGGTGACCACGTTATCATCATCAACGCTGATAAGGTTGTTCTCACCGGTAAGAAGCTCGATCAGAAAATGTACTATCATCACACAGGCTACATCGGTAACATGAAGAAGGTTAAGTATTCAACCCTCATGAAGGAGAAGCCTGAATTCGCAATGACCAAGGCTGTTAAGGGTATGATCCCCGACACAGTAATCGGCAGAAACGCACTTACAAGACTTCGCGTATATGCAGGTGCAGAGCATGCACACGCAGCACAGAAGCCCGAAGTTGTTGAACTTTAATAGAAAGGGAGGAAAAGTAAATGTACGAAACAACACCGTTCTTCTACGGCACAGGCCGCAGAAAGAAGTCAATCGCAAGAGTACGTGTATATGCAGGTACCGGTAAAATCATCATCAACGACAGAGAAATCGACGATTATTTCGGTCTTGAAACACTTAAGCTTATCGTTCGTCAGCCTCTCAATCTTACAGGTACAACTGAGAAGTTTGACATCGTTTGCCGCGTAACAGGCGGTGGCGTAACAGGCCAGGCCGGTGCTATCCGTCACGGTCTTTCAAGAGCTCTTCTTCAGTACGATGAGGAACTTCGTCCCCTTCTCAAGAAGGCTGGCTTCCTTACTCGTGACCCCAGAATGAAGGAAAGAAAGAAGTACGGTCTCAAGGGCGCACGTCGTGCACCTCAGTTCTCAAAGAGATAATTATTTTATCAAGAAAATGGCTTGTTTACAGGGTTTACGCCTTGTTGCAAGCCTTTTTTGATGTCCGTTTGATGTCCGAGCGATAGAAAAATAGCAAAAAAGCGGTTGATTTTACGGTCAGCCGCCTTTTTATTTGTAGCAGAAAACCGCCCGACAATATGCCGAACGGTTCTCTTTTAGAAAGGAAACTCTATAAAGGAATAATCAATTTAATTAAAAACCTCTTGTTCAACCTCTGCAATTATTTCTTGCAGTTCTTTATCTGTAGGCGGTTCGATTTTCCGCAAGATGATATGTAAATCACCTAAAACCATTTCCGATACTTTTTCAAAGGTTTTTCGGTCTATGCCGATATACTCACAATAAAGAGTTTTATATTCGTCTTTGGGTAGTTCGTCATAGTGAATATGCTTTTCAATAGCCACAATAATTGGGGCATACTTTGTCAGCATTTCAATATGTGCCTCAATGTTTTCAAGACGTTTTGCTACTTTCATTTATGATTTGCCCCCTCTGTGTTTGTTTATAGATGTTATTCTTGCTTTCCTTTTGGCTTTTGAGTATTCCACATTGCAAATATAATTCAATGCTCTTTCACCTTTTCGGCGTTCTTCGTTATATTTCTTTAGATACTCTTTCTGCCTTTTGGCAAAGCACTTTGCCTCGCCTGTACATTCAGGTTTATCACACATCAAACAAATAGCGGCTTTTTCCTTTTCCGTCAATCGAACATCACCTCTTTTGCAATCTCTCTGTAGCTTTTGGTATGTTCATCAATAACGCCCATTTTGAGCAAATAAGAGCGAACAGCGGTCATATATTTACGCCAATTGTGGTCGAAAGTGTCAAAGTCGCCGCTTTCAGCCTCACTTGCGAACACAGAACGGGAAAGAGAGTCCATTTTTTCCCAATTACTTTTGAATTCTTCAAAACTTGGTACAGGCTCTATTTTTAATTTCCTTTCAATCTCTTGCAAACGGCGTTGTGTGGTTTTAATGTTATTATTCATTGCAAAAATATTGGTCGAACTGTGACCCCTCACCAATAAGTTTTTCGTAAACACTCGGCTTATTGTACCAATTCAAAACAGTTTGCATTGCTTCAGGGACTGTATTAACACTTATAATCAAATCGGCGTGAGTCGGTCTGTAATAACGCTGAATATCCCTGTCGTGCTGTTTTGCAAAATCAGCAATCAACTTTTGCATTGTGCTATTGCCTGCATTACGGTCAAAAAGGGTTGTTAAATCATCAGCAGAGAGGGCAACACCCGATTGTAACAGTTTAATATCATCAGTTAAATTATCAGGGTTGAGTTCGTCAGCCTTTCTTAATTCAGCAATATATTCATCAGAACGAGTACGTATTGCTTTACAGCCTTCTTCTTTACGCTTGTTAATCTCACGCTTAATACTTTGAAGTTCAGGCATAAGTTCTTTTGAAATTATATCAGGGGTATATCTTTTGCTTTTAATCTTCTCTTCAAGGGATTTTGCCTGCTTATCTAATTCGTTCATTTCCTCAATGGTCGAATTTGCAATGCTTCTAATATCCCAATAAAAATTTCTTTTTGTAGTCATAATATAATCAATTCCTTTCAACTTAATAATTGTTATCGTTTTGTGCCTTTTCTATGGCATCTAATCTTGCAAGAATGTTTGCTACTTCAACATAGCGTAACCCGTGACGGAGCAAACTGTCAGCCGCCGAAACTCGTACTGTTGCAGCGTTTTCGGTATCTTCCAATACTTCACAAAGGGTATCAATTGCACGGGTCAGACGTGCCGAAATGGCATCACACGCCTCTGTCAAAATTGCTCCTTTTGCTTGTTCATAACGGTCACGGAATACATCATCATTCAACCTTGTTCTGATTGTTGTTTCTGAACACCCTGCAATTTTGGCAGCAGCTCGAACACTTCCGCACGCAATCAGGGCAGAAAGTAAAACCTCGTCGTTCTTCCTTTTCAGAGCTTTCACCCCCCTTCTTTGTGGCAAATTTCCTCAAAAATCGTTGAATGTGGTTTTTAAGACTTATTTTCATTTAACTTTTCTAACTCCCTTATTTGCTTTTTAAGTCGGTTGATTTCTTTTCTTTTAGAGTCATTTTCATTGCTTAACCTCAAAACTTTTTCGTTGAGTAAGTCAATAAGCATTTTGTTATAGTCAGCCATATTATCACCTGCCTTTGTCTATGAAAATCAATGTTTTTTGTTGAGCGTACATTGTATTGATTTTACAGATTATCAATAAAATCAATATCACTATACCCTAACAGCCAATATAGATTTTTATTGATTGTCAAGGTAAATCTGCCTCAAGCTCTTCAATGCTTTCATTTTTATAAATACTGAAACCGTTATGTGTTCTCTCTTTATATCTGACTGTTTTTCCTGTCTGAATAAAGATGTCATAATTCTTCAATGAAGCTGCAACACTCTCTAAAGCTCTTTTAGGTTGGGTATTTCCGAAAATATCTGCACCGTTTAATGATTTCATTTCTTCATAACTGATATTTACAGTTTTCCCTGCAACAGCCTTTTCCCTGATTGCTTCTATCAATGCATAGTTTGTTGTGTCTTGGGTGTTTTCACGGTTGAGCATTTCTGTTGGGGTTTTGCGAAACCTTGCAGCATCTTCAAGTGTTTTTCTTGTTATGTCGCTGAACCCTGCCCATTGACAGCCGCCGTCTTTTGTAATTCTGAATTTGATTGATTTACCTGCTTCGGCATAGTTCGATTTTGTATGTACAATTATTCGAGTGTCTTTTTCGGCAGGGTCATCATTAAAAATAACACGCATAGCAGAACGGGCAGCATTTATAAAGTCGGTTGAACCTGTTGCAGCATTGTTTGCGTTTTCGCTCTGTGACCTTTTATTGACGTGAGAAACGAGTATCATTCCGCACTCGCAGCTTTTAGCCATATTTGCAAGCCGTTGAAATACAGGGCGTACTGCGTTCACTCGGTTAATATCAACATTTGCACCTAAAAAGGCGTGCCACGGGTCAATTATTACGAGTTTCGGACTATACCTTTTGATAGTATCCATAAAATCGTCATAATTGCTTGTAAAATCCATTCCCTCGGAGTCCATACAATCCAATATATAAACTCTGTTCAGGTCTGCACCTGACGAAATAAGCCTCTTTTTAAGCAGTTCGCCTCTATCTTCTGCGGATATAATGAGGGCATTTGCAGGTGTTGTTTGTTCTGTTGCCGATATGCTCGGCAAACTTTCGCCACGACTTATTGAAGCGGCAATACCACAACAAAAAATAGTTTTTCCTGTTCCGCCGTCAGCCATAAGAACTGTATAATCACCGATAGGAATATATGGAGTCCATACAAAAGAAGTATTATCTTCGCCAAATTCTGCAGCAGTTTTCGCTATGCGTTTGACGTTCAAAAAACTTTCGTATATTTCTTTCAGCGTGAAACCGTTTCCCTGATAGCTTGATATTTCTTCAATATCCATTCCGTGGTTAAGTAAAAGGTTTGTATACTCTGCATCACTCAATCAGCACACCGCCTTTTTGCTTTCATTGTCGAGCCATTCAATGAAAAGGGGATAGTTTATCATTACCTTTTTATTGATTGTAATGTGTGGCGGTGGGTTGTCCGATTTTAGCATCAGCCGTAAAGCGTATTCGCTTAATATTCCTGTGTGTGCAACCTCTCGCACGGTATAAAATGTTTTCATCATTTACCACCGCCTATAATATCGGAAATTGCCTTTAGAATGATGTCTCTTTTGTCCTCTGATAGTTCTGCTCTTAACCAACGGCAAAGGGTATATTCAGAAACGCCGATTTTTGCAGCAACCTCATAATGACAGAGTCTATTTTCTTTGATTTTGATACGAATATCTAAATTATTCATAGATAATTCCTTTCATAAGTATTTAGGTTGTCGACTTCCTATATCAGCATTTTACATTAAAACAACAACTATTGACATTGTAAAAATGTTGTGTTATAATATGAATGAAAGGAAACATTTTTTTGAGGTGAAATATGAGTAAATTTGTAATTGATAAAAAGAAAAACAGGGTATATATTCCCATAGCATTTGAGGGGGTATATGATTTTGGTAGTATTGAATGTTCAATAGGAAATATAATTGAAGTACTTGAAAAGGAATTCCCTGCAACAAGTTATGTGGAAACAGGTTATACAACTAAACGAATTCGTGATAAATTAGCAGGGAAAAATATAACAAAAACGCTGTGGGGGTTTAAGGAAAACGGCTTCACAATTCAAGCGATACATATATTTTTATCAGGTAGAGATAAAATAGAGTTGACTATGCAAGAAATTGAAGATTTTAGAATTTTGTACGATTTAGGTATAAAACACACCCCTCTTAATATTTGTGATGTCAATGAGGGACTACAAATTAAAAATGCAACATCTATTTTAGATATGGTTTTTCATTTGCTTTATTATTACACTTTGAACAATTTGAAATTAGTAAAGTGTGAACACTGCGGCAGGTGGTTTGTTACATCAAGTTTAAAAAATAAATACTGCACTCGCAATTCAACGGTAGCAGGATACACGCATTTGAACTGTGAGCAGGCGGTACGCAACATTAAGCAACAATGTGGTAGGAAGAAAAACCGAATAGAAACAAAATCAAACAATGCGATAAACCTAAAAAAATATTCTGTTGCATCTTCTTTTGTTGATGATTTTGTAAACGAGTGTTATGTTTATTTAGATGAAATATCAAAAAAGAATTCTGCTGAAAATTTATCAAATTATTTATTGTTTTTAGATAGAGTTGAGAAAGGGAAGGAGTGGCTGAATTATGGCAACAGTAAATAAGCGTGGAAACACTTTTCAGATTGTCGTTTCTCTCGGTCTTGATGTGAACGGTAAAAAGATACGAAAAACAACAACATATAAACCGCCTGAAAATACCACACCGAAAAAGGCTGAAAAACTTGCTCACGAATTCGCTATTGAGTTTGAAAGAAAATGCAAGGGTATGACTTCATTAAATGAAAATATGCGTTTCTGTGATATGGCTGAATGGTTTATTGATAACTATGCAAAGAATGAACTAAAAGAGATTACAGCATATAACTATGAAAGTCAGATAAAAAATCATTTATTGCCTGAACTCGGAAACATCAAACTTAAAGACTTTACCCCTGCAAAGATAACCGCCTTTTTTAAGACTCGCACATACGCCCCTGCGACTTGCAGAAAAGTTTATGTTATACTTCAAAGCATTTTCGCTCGTGCCGTTGAACAGGGTTTTATAAAAGAAACACCCTGCACAAAAGCGGTTATATTACCAAAGGCAAAGCAACCAAAAGAAAAAAAGCCTTTCCTTAATGAACATCAAGCGAAAGACTTATTGAAAATGGTTGAAGATAGTACACAGTTCAACCGTATTATTAAAGTTTTGTTATATACAGGTATGCGTTCGGGTGAATGTTTGGCTCTGCGTTGGCAAGATATAGACTTTGAAAATAAAACTATTCACATTGAAAACACACTAACAGATGTAGGCGGTAAGCATTGGTTGCAACCGCCGAAAACTAAAACAAGTAATAGATATATTGCATTATCGGATATATTGGCAAAAATCTTTTTAGAGCAGAAACAATACAATGATGAAAAGATAGCAAAACTCGGAAAAGATTATAAATATCCTGAAATGGTATTTACAACCGATAGCGGCAATTATGTTGATAGGTCAGGACTCAACACACAATTCAGGCGTTTTGTCAAAGGTACAGACTTTGACTTCATTACATTGCATAGTTTAAGGCACTGCAACGCCACACTTTTAATAAATAGCGGTATTGATTTGAAAATAGTTTCTGAATTGCTCGGTCATTCTGATGTATCAACAACTGCGAATGTGTATGCTGATGTTCTTGACAGTGCAAAGGCAAAAGTTGCAGACTTGATTTCCTTAAAATTGCAATAGTGTTTTGATGTCCGCTGATGTCTGTTTGATGTCCCAAAATATAAAACGGTCTTGAAATTTACAAAACGATATGATACAATAAAGCAAGTAAACCGCTATAATAAAGGACTTTTCAAAACAGTTCAAAACGGTACAAAACACCGTTCTTATAACTCAAAGAGATAATCAGATTTTGCTTATCTTACACTCCTCTGCAGACAACTGCGGAGGAGTTTTTTCTTGGGCGAGAACTTCGGGTCCTCGTCGCGTGGCTCCTGCGGTCACAGCTGAAAATGCTCCACCGGAGCATTTTCTTAACGCTGCGACAGATTCTCAAAGAGATAATTTATCCCGAATGGGATTTTATCAGACTCCTCTGCTTATGCAGAGGAGTTTTTCTTGTCTGTTTGCAAAAATTATGCTATAATCCCCACATAAATTTTCCCGAGGTGATTTTATGCTCACAATCCGCTTTGCAGATAAAAACGATGTTCCGCACATTGCAGAAACCTATGTTTACAATCACAGAACAACCTACAAAAACCTTCTTCCGCCCGAATATTTTGAAGGACTGACAAAAGAGTACGCCGAAAAGAAGTGGGCTGATTATATTGCCGGCAAAAACAACCGCATGTGGGTCGCTGAGGATGAAAGGGGATTTCTAGGCTTTGCTGCTTCAATGTCCGATGAAGAGCTTTACAATGTGTGGTATCTTGATTCGCTTCATGTATGCGAAAAAGCAAGGGGTAAGGGCGTTGGAACAGCGCTTATAAAAACTGTCGGAAAGTACGCTCTTGATAACGGTTATGAAAAAATGAGCATCTGTATTGTCAAAGGCAATGATAACGCAGGAGACCTTTACCGAAAGCTCGGTGCAAGGCATTACAAGGATTTTACGGGTAAAATGTCACACTCCGAAAAGCTTTTGTGGGATGATCTGAGCATTTACGAATAAAAAAAGGAGCTGTAAACCTTTTTCGTTTACAGCTCCTGATTTTATTATGACCTCGCCGGTCGGGCGTTCTTTCTTGTAAGAAAGAACCAAAGAACTTTATATTTTTTTATCTTGTAAGCTCGTAAGTGTCCTGTGCAATGAGAAGCTCTTCATCTGTGGGGATAACAAGAAGCTTAAGTGCACTGTCCTCGGTGGAAATTTCAATTTCCTGACCTCTTACGCTGTTGGGAGTTTCGTCAATTGCTGTGCCGAGGAAGCCGAGCTTTTCAGCAACCCATGTTCTGTAATGGGGGTTGTTTTCGCCGATACCGCCGGTGAATACAACAGCATCAACACCGCCCATTGCAGCAGCAAAACCGCCGATGTACTTTACAAGCTGGTGGCAGAGCATCTTTTCAACAAGCTGAGCTCTTTCGTCACCGTTCTTTGAACGACCTTCGATTGTTCTGTTGTCGCTTGTTGCTGTGCCGGGGATTTCGTTGAAGTCCTCGTCATACTGTGCGGTAAGACCGAGCATACCTGACTTTTTGTTAAGGATTGTATCAACCTCTTTTGCTGTGAGACCTTCCTTTTCGCAAAGCACGGGAATGATTGCAGGGTCGATAGAGCCTGAACGTGTACCCATCATAATACCTTCAAGGGGAGTGAGACCCATTGTTGTGTCAAAGCACTTGCCGCCCTTAACTGCAGAGATTGATGAGCCGTTGCCGAGGTGACAGGTAACAATCTTAAGCTCGTCGGGGTTGTACTTTCCGGGATACTTCTTCATAAGGAAGTCTGCTGTTCTGCCGCTTACATAGCGGTGGCTTGTGCCGTGGAAGCCGTAACGGCGGATGCCGTGCTTAACGTAATATTTATAGGGAAGTGCATACATATATGCAAAGTCGGGGATGGTTGCGTGGAAGGCGGTATCAAAAACAGCTACCTGGGGAATACCCTTCATAATTTCCTCGCAAACTTCAATACCCATAAGGTTTGCAGGGTTGTGAAGAGGGCCGAGAGGGATACACTTTCTGATAGCTGCCTTAACGTCTTCTGTAACAACTACGGAGCCGCTGAACTCCTCACCGCCGTGAAGAACTCTGTGACCTACTGCGGAAATATCAGCCATTGATTCGAGGACGCCTGTTTCCTTATCGGTAAGAGTCTCAAGGAGAATGGTGATAGCGTCGTGATGGTCCTTAGCTGCGACTGACTTCTTGTCAAGAAGCTTAACCTCTTCGCCGTCCTTGTCAACCTTGTGAGTGAAGGTACAGTCTGTACCGATCTGCTCAAAGATACCCTTTGCGAGAACCTTTGCTACAGGCATTTCGAAAACCTGATACTTAAGTGATGAGCTGCCTGCGTTAATAATCAATTCTTTAAAACTCATTTTAATGCACCTCTGAATTAAAATTTATCCGTAATCCTATACGGGAAATATCATAACTTTAATATTATAGCACAATGTTTCACGTTTTTCTACCCGTTACAGAAAAATTATTTGCTGTTTTCGAGGCCTTGACAACAAGGATGCATTGTTTTAAAATGAAATAAAAAGGAGAGTGAGAAAAGTGGAAGTTTACGAAATTCTTTTATATGCAATGCCGGCGGTGATTGTTATCGGATTGGTAATCCGTTACGGACGAAAAATTCTTCGCTGGACGGATAACAACCACAGCGAGGTTATAAAATATGAGCTTAAAATCACCGAAAAAAAGGAAGAATACAAGGTTATGGGTGCATCCTCGGCAAAGGGGACGAGTATAGAAAATTCACCGAGAAGGTATTATTTTACAGGTGAAACAAAGGACGGTCAGGTTATCAAAGGTCAGGTGCCCTTTGATGTGTATGACAGACTCCGCGAGGGCCGCAGGGCCTTTATAACAATGCAGGGAACCAGATTTATAGCATTTGAAAGAATTGATGAGGATGAAGCAAATGGATGATAATTTCGGGTTTGAAATTTTTGTGCTTATTATAACGGCAATACCTGCTACGATTTTTTTGATTGCAGTTTTTGTTAAGCTTTTCAGGCTTTTCAGGAATATTTTTTCCGACAAGGCGGAGTATGAGGCAACCGTTCTTAAAAAGGAGCATAAAACAGAATACAGAAATAATCGCACCGCAAGCGGATATAACTTCCCTTACAAATTAGATATTTATTTTATAACCTTCAGAACACCGAAGCATAAAAAGCTTAAGGTTAAGGTGGATAACAAGGATTTTTATGCTGCCGAGGAGAGGGACACAGGAATACTTACTCTCCGTGGCAGAAGATTCATATCTTTTGAGAGAAAGTGCACAATATCGTCAGATTGTGATTGAGGGGTATTCAACTGATTTTGTATAACCTTCACAATAAAAAACAGCTTTATTGTACAAAGTCACCCTTTACTTGAAAATACTACCAATTTTTCTTAATTTACTTTGGTGAAATTACATATTGAACTTAACGCATTAAAGTGGTAGAATAACACTCGTTGATTAAGAGAACTTACGGCAAATTCGATTTGCTTTTAAAACGAGAAAATATATGAGTAAAAAAGGACGCCACGGGCGTCCTTTTTTATTTCTTTTCGTAGGGAGCGACGCCCTCGTCGCTTCGCTGTTTTATCGTGCCATCCTGAGCCGACAGGGCGACCACATGGGGGCACCCCTACGCAGTTTGGCGTGCCGCAAAAAAACGCACCGATTTTTCGGTGCGTTCCTGACTACTGGCTACTGACTACTCGGCCACTCGGCCCTTGGCCCTTATTCCTTATCCTTCACCATCTGCAGATAAGGCAAAAAACTGTAGCCGTTTTTCTTATAAAGGGAAATAGCTTTTTCATTGTCCTCCTCAACCTCAAGTCGGATTCGGTCGGGGCCGAACTCCTTTTCAATAAAGCTGAGGAATTCACCTGCAACACCTTTGCCGCGGTGAGCTTCGTTTATATAAAGCTGTTCAATCCAGATTATACTTCCGCCTACCTCGGGACAAAAGCATTTGCTCAAAAGTGCATAACCCACAGCTTCACCCTCAAGCTCAAAAATGTAGCATAAAAGGTAAATGTCGCTGCGTATTATTTCATTGAAGATGTTAAGGTGAAGTTCGCTGTCTGTCGGATGCAGAACCGCCTCGGAGTGATAAAAGCTGTTAAGAAAGGAGAGGAAAAGCTCCTTGTCGTTTTCTTGTAGTTTTCTTATATTAAGCGGCATCAGTCAAATCTGTCCTTTACTGTTTTAAGCTTTTTGATAATTTCAATTTTTTGGGGACATGCCTTTTCACACTTTCCGCAGGCGAGACATTCAGAAAGCCTTGAGCTTTCTTCAAGTGCGAGGTATTCCTTTTTTGTTTTTCTGTCGCCCTTGATGTTTCTGTTATAAATGGCAAAGGCCTCGGCAATGGGTAGCTTCTTCGGGCATGCCTCGGTGCAGTAGTTGCAGGCGGTGCAGGGGATGAGCCTTGCATCGTTCATGCTTTCGGCAATGGAGAAGAGCACTTCCTTTTCCTTTTCGCTTATCGGAACAAAATTGTCGCCCATAAAACTCATATTGTCTTCAAGCTGAGCCATATCGCTCATACCGCTTAATACAAGGAAAACGCCCTCGAGCGATGCTGCAAACCTGATTGCGAATGAAGCAGGTGTTGCCTTCGGGTCAAGCTCGCGGAGCTTTGCTTCGGCTTCCTCGGGGAGCTTTGCAAGCTGACCGCCCTTTACGGGCTCCATTACAATTATATTCTTGCCGTGCTTTCTTGCAACCTCGTAGCAGAGCTTTGACTGTACCTTTGCATCAAGCCAGTCAAGGTAGTTTATCTGAAGCTGAACAAACTCCATTTCGGGGTGGGCGGTGAGGATTTCATCAAGAGCCTCTGCCGTGTCGTGGAAGGAGAAGCCGAGCACCTTGATTTTGCCCTCTGCCTTTTTCTTCTGCAAATAGTCAAAAACGCCGAGCTTTTCAGCCTTCTTGTAGTTTTTGCCCGTAAGGCAATGTAGAAGATAATAGTCAAAATACTCCGTCTGACAGCGCTTAAGCTGATAGCGGAAGATTCTGCCGATATCAGCCTTTGTAACAAGCATACCAACGGGCATTTTGCTTGCGAGGTAAAAGCTTCTTCTGTCGTATTTTGAGCAGATAAGCTCGCCTGCGGCGGCCTCGCTTTTTCCGCCGTGGTACATATATGCGGTGTCGAAATAGTTATAGCCTGCTTTGAGGTAGGCTTGAATCATTTCGGCTGATTTTTCCTTGTCGATTTTTTCGTTTCTGACCGTCTTTTTCGTTATGGGCAGACGCATAAGGCCGAAGCCGAGATTTTTCATGGCAATAACTCCTTGATTCTCATTTGTGATTATTATATTGATTAGCAGGGGAGAAGTCAAGGGGGAGGGCCGAGCGGAAGGAAAGCGTACAAAAAAATGAACGGACGGAAATTTGCCGTCCGTATCACAGATATAAGCTTTGTTGTCGGATTATTTTTTATAAAAATAGAACGGGTAGGTGAAGTCGCTCGCACTTCCTGATTTTGATGATATGCAGTTCCAGGAATCTAATACCCAAGTATCGTTTTCCTTTATGAAACAGCATTTTGATATGTCATTATTAGTTATGTAAAGAACTTCTGCCGTGTCATCAGTGTACTTAAGCACCTTTTGATAGTTGTCTGACGATATTATGCCTGTTTGTTCGTAGAGAGTCTTTGTTTTGTCGCCGTGCAAAATTGTCAGAGCTTCTGCATTTACATATGGGATAGCTAACAGAATAAATAAAATGAGTGAAATTATAATAATTTTCTTTTTCATTAAGCGGCACATCCTTCCGTTAAAGAAGATCATATTTCGATTTTATTATAACATTTGTGTGGTGTGTTGTCAAGATCAAAGCGGGGGGAGGAATAGCAAACCGTTGTAACGTTTATCATGTATTTTCCCGAAACTCGGCCCTCGGACCTTTGGCCCTTAGCCCTCACTTTTATACACATTGAATAAAAATAGTTGCACAAAATTAGTTAATAATCTGTTGTTTTTTTGGTGAAATTATGATAATATATAAACTGTTAACTTCAAATGAGAATAATTTATTTGAATTGGCAAATTTCCGGTCTTGTAATAATGAGGCCAAATTGGAGGTAATTTAATTGAAAGCTTACACAGTAAACAACATCAGAAATATCGCTATTGCAGGTCATACAGGTAAGGGTAAGACCGCTCTTTCAGAAGCAATGCTTTATGTTGCAGGTGTAACAGACAGACTCGGCAAGGTTGCAGACGGCAACACAATTATGGACTATGACGCTGAAGAAAAGAAGCGTAAGTGCTCAATTTCCGCAGCTTGTGCTTCACTTGAGTGGAGAGATACAAAAATCAATATCCTTGACGCTCCCGGTAAGTTTGACTTTGCCGGCGGTATGGCTGAAGCAATGAGAGCCGCTGACTGCGCAGTTATCGTTACATCCGCAGGTTCAGGCATTGACGTAGGTCTTGAAAAGGCTATCAAGGCAGCAGATGCAAGAGGTATTGCAAAATTCTTTGCTATTACAAAGGTTGACTCAGACAACCGTGATTTTTATAAAACATTCGAAGCTCTCAAGGCTGAGCTGGGCAACAAGCTTTGCCCCGTTGTTGTTCCCTATATGAACGGCCCCGTTTGCGAAGCATTCGTAAACCTCTGCTCAAACAGAGCCTTCAAATATCCCAACGGCAGACCCAAGGAAATTGACCTTGTTTCCGATGCTAATATCGAAGCAATGAGAGCTGCTCTTGAAGAAGCAGTTGCTACTGTTGATGAAGAGCTTATGGAAAAGTTCTTCGAGGGCGAGCCCCTTACAGACGAGGAAATCATCCACGGTCTTACAAA
The DNA here is from genome assembly GCA_017473435.1 of Clostridia bacterium. Classification (GTDB taxonomy): domain Bacteria; phylum Bacillota; class Clostridia; order Oscillospirales; family Acutalibacteraceae; genus UBA6857. Next base: position 149,468 of record JAFULG010000002.1, read on the forward strand.
GGGCGTTGAAACAGGTGAAATCTGGCCTGTATATGCTTGCTCCGCAACAAAGGTTGACGGCTGTGATATGCTTCTTGACGCTATCGTTTACTCAGCTCCCTCTCCTGATAAGGCAGATCCCGAAATCGCAACAACAGAAGACGGCGACGAAATCGAAATCGAATGCAAGGCTGATGCTCCTCTTTCAGCAATCTGCTTCAAGACTATCGCTGACCCGTTTGTTGGTAAGATGTCATTTGTTAAGGTGCTTGCAGGTAAAATCACTCCTGATACACCTGCCTTCAATTCAAGAACAGGTGAAACCCAGAGAATGGGTAAGCTTGTAGCTGTTAACGGTATCAAGCAGGAAGATGTAAAGGAAATTGCAACCGGTGATATCGGAGTTATCACAAAGCTTTCAGGTCTTGCAACAGGTGATACTCTTTGCACAGCAAAGAAGCCTATCACCCTTGCAGGTATTGACTTCCCCTCACCGTCACTTTCAATGGCAGTTGTTGTTAAGAAGAAGGGTGAAGAAGATAAGGTTGCTTCAGGTCTTCGTAAGATTATGGCTGAAGATCCCACAATTTCATTTGTATCAAATGATGAGACAAAGGAAATGGTGCTTTCGGGTCTCGGTGAACAGCACCTTGAGGTTGTTGTTTCAAAGCTTAAGGCTAAGTACGGCGTTGAAATCGACCTTAAGATTCCCAAGGTTGCTTACAGAGAAACAATCCGCAAGTCCTGTCAGGTTCAGGGACGTCACAAGAAGCAGTCCGGCGGTTCAGGTCAGTTCGGTGATGTATTCATCCGCTTTGAGCCCCACACAGGCGACGAGCTCATTTTCGAAACAGAGGTTGTCGGCGGCTCAGTTCCCAAGAACTTCTTCCCCGCAGTTGAAAAGGGTCTCCAGGAAGCTATCCTCAAGGGCCCCCTTGCAGGCTATCCCATGGTAGGTCTTAAGGCTGTGCTTTATGACGGCTCATACCATCCCGTTGACTCAAACGAAATGGCATTCAAGACCGCCGCAAAGATTGCTTATAAGAACGGTATGGCACAGGCCAACCCCGTAATTCTCGAGCCCATCGGTGAGCTTAAGGTTTATATGCCCGATGCTAACCTCGGTGATATCATGGGTGACATCACAAAGCGCCGTGGCCGTGTGCTCGGTATGGGTGCTGCTGATGAGCCCAAGATGCAGGAGCTTGTAGCTGAGGTTCCCATGGCTGAAATGGGCGATTTCTCCACAACTCTCCGCTCCGTAACAGCAGGCAGAGGCTACTTCTCACTTGAGTTTGCACGCTATGAGGATGCTCCCTCAATGGTTGCACAGAAGGTTATTGAAGAAGCAAAGAAGGATATGGAAGACTGATAATTCCGATAACAAGCAAAGTTCTTTGGTTCTTTCTTACAAGAAAGAACGCCTGACCGGCGAGGTTACAATATAACAGTATTACACCGCCTCGGCTATCCGAAGCGGTGTTTTTGCGCTCAGACATATATTTTCTTATATCCAACTTTCATAAAATCTTCTAACAATTTATACAAAATCTACGCTTGTTCATTGACAATTTTGTTATAAAAGTATATTATTGTAAATTATAACACGGTGGATAAAAGCACCGTGAATCCGTGAAAAGGAGTAAAAATTATGGACAAGTTGATTTATGCCATCCCCTTTGTGGGTGTAATCGGTCTTATCTATGCGATTTTTCTTGCGTTCAGAATCGGCAGATATGACAAGGGCAACGAAAGAATGAGAGAGATTTCCGCCGCAATTCACGACGGCGCAAAGGCATTTCTTTTTGCCGAATATAAAATTCTGATTTACTTCATCATTGTGCTGTTTGTTGCAATTGGCTTTGCTTTGAGCTGGATAACGGCGGCAAGCTTTGTACTCGGTGCGCTGTTCTCAATCATTGCGGGCTATTTCGGAATGAGCGTTGCAACAAAAACTAATGTAAGAACAACCGCCGCTGCTATGAATAAGGGTATTCAGGGAGCGCTTCGCATTTCCTTCTCGGGCGGCTCGGTTATGGGTATGAGCGTTGTAGGTCTCGGACTTTTAGGTATAGCCGCAATATATGCTCTTACAAAAAATACGGATGCACTCTTCGGCTTCAGCCTAGGTGCCTCCTCAATTGCACTTTTTGCCCGTGTAGGCGGCGGTATTTATACAAAGGCCGCTGACGTAGGTGCTGACCTTGTGGGTAAGGTTGAAGCCGGCATACCCGAGGATGACCCCCGTAACCCTGCAGTTATCGCTGACAACGTTGGTGACAATGTAGGTGACGTTGCAGGTATGGGCGCAGACCTTTTTGAAAGCTATGCAGGTGCGATTATTTCTGCAATCACTCTTGGTGTTGCCAGCTTCAAGGATAGCGCAACACCTCTTTACGGCGCACTTTATCCGCTTCTTATTGCAGCGGTCGGTGTTTTTGCTTCTATGGCAGGTACACTCTTTGTGCGTACCTTTAAGTCAGACCCTCACAAGTCCCTTAAAACCGCAACCTATGTTGCATCCGTTGTTGTGCTTTTGGCGTCAATTCTTTTAAGCTATATTCTTTTCAACTCCTTCGGCTTTGCCCTTGCGGTTATTTCGGGTGTTATAGTAGGTACGGCAATCGGTATGCTTACCGAGGTCTACACATCGGATCAGTACAAGGCTGTTAAAAAGATTGCAGAGCAGAGTGAAACCGGCTCAGCTACAAACATTATTTCAGGTATGGCTGTAGGTCTTAAGTCAACAGCCTTCCCCATCATTCTAATCTGTATCGGTATTTTCGTTTCTTACGTCTGTTGTAAATCCGGCGGTGACGGAATGGGTATCTACGGCGTGGCTCTTGCTGCGGTTGGTATGCTCTCTACAACAGGTATCACCGTTGCAGTTGATGCCTACGGCCCTATCGCTGACAACGCAGGCGGTATTGCAGAAATGAGCGGACTTGACAAGTCAGTCAGAGAAATCACCGACAAGCTTGACTCTGTAGGTAACACAACTGCCGCTATGGGTAAGGGCTTTGCGATAGGCTCAGCTGCCCTTACGGCACTTGCACTTTTCTTCTCTTACGCCGAATCCGTTAATCTTAAGGAAACAGGCATTGATCTTCTTAACTATCAGGTAGTTATCGGTCTTCTTATCGGCGGTGTGCTTCCCTTTGTATTCTCCGCCTTTACGATGGAATCAGTCAGCAAGGCTGCTTATGAAATGATTGAAGAGGTTCGCCGTCAGTTCAAGGAGATTCCCGGCATACTTGAAGGTACGGCTAAGCCTGACTATAAGTCCTGTGTTGCAATATCCACAAAGGCGGCACTTAAGGAAATGATCATTCCCGGCTTTCTTGCAGTTCTCTCACCTGTCCTTGTAGGCGTATTCCTTGGTGTAGCGGCTCTCGGCGGTCTGCTTGCAGGCTCGCTTATCACGGGCGTCCTTCTTGCGATCTTTATGTCAAACTCGGGCGGTGCCTGGGATAACGCAAAGAAGTTCATTGAAACGGGCACACACGGCGGTAAGGGCTCAACCTCACACAAGGCGGCTGTTGTCGGTGACACAGTAGGTGACCCCTTCAAGGATACATCGGGTCCGTCAATCAACATTCTTGTTAAGCTTATGAGTGTTGTTTCACTTGTTTTTGCACCGTTATTTATGATGATAAATGCAGGTCAGGGAATATTTATGTAAAAAGCAAAACAAGAAAAGTTTTGGACAAGCTTTTAAAAAAGCTTGTCAGGGATTGTAAGGGGTGAAACTCCTTACGCATAAAAACATTCAGTAACAAGCACGGATTTACTCTGTGCTTGTTTTTTTAAAAAATTATTCTGAATTTTTCCGAAAAACTGTTGACACTTACCTTGGGTAATAATATATGATATAGTCAGAGAACAGAAAAACAAGGCAAAAAGGAGGCAGTTTTATGAAGATTAAAGAGGTATCTGAAAAAACGGAGCTCACGGAAAGAGCAATAAGATTATACATTGAAAACGGTCTTGTTGCACCCAATGTAAACGAATCCTATTCGGGCAGACGCAACATAGAGTTTTCCGAAGAGGATGTTGGAAGGCTAAAAAGCATTTCCGTTTTAAGGAAAGCCGGATTTTCAATTGCACAGATTAAGCTGATGCAGCAGGAGCCTGAAAAAAGCAAGGAGGTTTTAAGGGAGTTTCTCGATAAAACCACCGGTGAAATTAAAGCCTATAGCGAAATTGTCGCCTGTCTTACACCTTTGCTTTCCTGTGAGGAATTAAGTGCCGATAAGATAAGTCAGAGTCTTGAAAAGCCCGTAGTTGAAGAAAAGGCGCTTCCCCCCGAGGACAGCGAGCCTTCCGACGTGCAGAAGCTTATCCGCAAGCTGTTTTTCGGTGTAGGCGTTGTGGGGATGATATTTGCTGTTTTGCTTGCCATTCCTATTGTTCGGGTGGAGGTTCAGTATATAAAAGCTTATCTTTATCCGCACTATTCTGCGGATAGTGCGTTGGCACTTCTTTGGTTTTTCGGCGCTGTTCTGTTTCCGATTCCGCTTATTATTCATAACAGAAAAAAAGCTCTCGGAACAAGGAAAAAGGAGAAAATCAAAACAGTTATTTCTGCTTTACTCGTTGCACTTTGTGCCTGCTGTACTTATTTTACTTTTGCAATGTCATTTCTTGCAGGGATAGCCAACCCTGAAGCTTATGTTGTCTCGCACACAACCGATACAAAAAATTATATGGTTATTGATGCCGCTGAAGCAAAGGATGTTCTTTTGGAATTTTTGCCCGAGGAACTGCCCGATGTTGAGGGAATAAAATACGATTATTTTTACAAGGAATACGGTGTATGGCACGAGCCGCCATTTACAAGCATTTATATCGAAATTCCCTTGGATGAAGAAAGCTTCCGTGAAACCGTGGAGCATTATAAGTCTTTCCGTCCCTCAGACAGCGTTTGCGAGCCTTATGAGCATGAGGACGGAGAATGGAGATATGTTTACTACCGTAAGAATTATGAAAAAGCACCAACGAACTATGACCCCGTATTTGGTTACAATGAAAAGGAACACAAGGTAAAGCTCATTTGTAAATACGGTCGGATTGCACAAAAGGGTACGAGAAAGTGGTAGTGGCTTTGAACGGCAGAACAAGCATGGATTTACTCTGTGCTTGTTTTTTATGCGTTGTCTTTTCGCTAGCCGCGGGGCGTTACCTTTCTTGTAAGAAAGGTAACCAAAAGAACTTTAATTTTTCTCCCGGTTCTCTACAGTAAATTTATTCCTACCGTTGACATAAAAGGCAAAATTATGCTATATTTAACGGGTAAACTATTATAGAGAAAGGACGGAAAATGCCTTATGAAAATAAGTAATGACATTATATATATCGGTGTCAACGACACAAAAATTGACCTTTTTGAGGGACAGTACAGCGTGCCGCAGGGTATGAGCTACAACTCCTATGTTATCCTTGATGAAAAGGTTGCCGTAATGGATACCGTAGATGCCGCTTTTACTCACGAATGGCTTGATAATCTTGAAAATGCTCTGGGTTCACGTAAACCTGACTATCTCGTTGTTCAGCATATGGAGCCTGACCATAGTGCAAATATTGCAAACTTCCTTAAAATGTACCCCGAGTCAAAGGTAGTATGTAACGCAAAAACAATAAAAATGATTGAGCAATTTTTCGGTGATGCCTACGAGGAAAGACAGGTGATAGTTAAGGATGGCGAAAGTCTTTCACTCGGAAGCCACAGTCTTACCTTTGTTTATGCTCCTATGGTGCATTGGCCTGAGGTTATGATGACCTATGACAGCAAGGATAAGGTGCTTTTTTCCGCTGACGGCTTCGGACGCTTCGGAACTCCCGATGCCGATATTCCCTGGGAGGATGAGGCAAGACGTTATTATATAGGCATTGTTGGAAAATACGGTGTGCAAGTGCAGAATGTGCTGAAAAAGGCACAGAGCCTTGAAATTGATATAATAGCACCTCTTCACGGTCCGGTTATCAAGGAAAACCTTGAACATTATATAAAGCTCTACGATACCTGGTCATCCTATGCTGTTGAGGAGGAAGGTGTTGTAATTGCTTATACTTCTGTTTACGGTAACACAAAAAAGGCGGCAGAGATTTTGTCGGATAAACTCCTTTCTCAGGGTGCACCAAAGGTTGTTATGTATGACCTTGCACGCTGTGATATGTCACTTGCCGTTTCCGATGCTTTCAGATACAGCAAGCTTGTTCTTGCAACAACAACCTATAATGCGGGAATTTTCCCTTTTATGAATGAGTTTATCCACGGACTTGTCGAAAGGGGATTTAAGAACAGAACCGTTGCATTTGTGGAAAACGGAACATGGGCTCCCCTTGCAGCAAAGATTATGAAGCAAATGCTTGAGGGCTGCAAGAATCTTTCTTTTTGTGAAAATGTTGTAAGCATAAAATCAACCCTTGACGGCACATCAAAAAAACAGCTTGACGAGCTTTGTAAGGAACTTTGCAGTGATTATGTTGCACGCTCGGACAATGCGGATAAAAACAATCTTTCCGCTCTTTTTAATATAGGCTATGGACTTTATGTTGTAACATGTAATGACGGAAAGAAGGATAACGGTCTGATTGTAAATGCTGTTACACAGCTTACAAACAGCCCTAACAGAATTGCGGTTACCATAAATAAAACCAACTATTCGCATCATATTATTTCACAGACAAAGAAGATGAATGTCAACTGTCTTAGTGTTGAAGCTCCCTTCAAGGTGTTTGAACAGTTTGGTTTTGTAAGCGGAAGAAATATAAATAAGTTCAAGGGCTCTGATGTCAGCCGTAGTGATAACGGACTTGTTTTCCTTGACAGCTATATTAACTCCTTTTTGTCCCTTGAGGTTGAAAGTTATGTTGATCTTGATACCCACGGTATGTTTATTTGTCATATTACTGAGGCCAGAGTGATTAATGATAAGGAAACGATGACATACACATACTATCAGAACAATGTAAAGCCAAAGCCTCAGACTGAGGATAAAAAGGGATTTGTGTGTAAAATTTGCGGTTATGTTTATGAGGGCGAAACGCTGCCTGAGGATTTTGTTTGCCCGCTTTGCAAACATCCGGCGAGCGATTTTGAACCTATAAAATAAAAAAGAAAGTAAAGTTCTTTGGTTTTTTCTTACAAGAAAGAACGCTCGACCGGCGAGGTCATTGTAAAACAATAAGCACCACCTTGGTATTAATGAACCTTGGTGGTGCATTTTATTTATTATTCGTCGCAAGGGATTACTTTTTTGCAAAATCAACCTTGAATACTTTTTTCTCGATTAAAAATTGCTTTCATCTGCAAGTATTCTCTTAAAAATGCTCACGAGTAACTCCGTCAGACAGCTTTCCTTTCTGTCGTTCATCTCGCGGTAATCCTCTACGGAAGTATTATCCGCGCCATCGCTTATCTTTCTTAAGGAGAGCATAGGAATACCTGCCTTATCGCATACGCTCGCGATGGCACCGGTTTCCATATCGAAGGACTGAATAGAAAAGGTTTTCTTGAAGTATTCTTTTTTATCCTTGTCGGAAAGGAAAATGTCGCCCGTGCCGCAGGGAGCCTTGGTAATGCCCTGACTTTCAAGAGCGTAACTGAGGAGCTTTTCGTCAGCCTTTAAAAGTGATTTCTGTCCGTCGCATTTTTCACCGGGAGCATAGCCGATGGCTGTAAGGTCAAAATCACATTCAATGTAGCTTTCGCCTGCAATCATATCTTCTCTTTTAAGCCCTGAAATGGCTCCGGAAAGACCTGCGTTAAGTATCATATCAGCTTTTTCGCTTGCGATGAGATATGCTGTTGCGGCGGCGGCATTAACTTTGCCTATTCCACATTTTATACCGATAATTTTTATACTTCTTTCACATTCGGAAAGAACAACCTCTACACATTCATTTCCGAAAAGTATTTTTTCCTTTGTGTTTTTCTGTGTTTTTGCCCAGTCAAGAAAAGGAGTATACTCCATAGAATCGGCAAAAATTACGCCAACAGTAAGACTCATATTGAAACATCCTTTCAGTTTTCGTTTGTGCTGTTTATTATAACTTAAAATAATCTATTGTGTCAACAAAAATTCTTTCCTTCAGGTGTTGCATAATCATTTTGCTTTTGGTATAATAAGATTAACAGTATTATAAGGTAACAGATTTAAGGAGATGACTTGAAAAATGAAAATTAAAGGCAAACTTATTATACCTCTTGTTGCAATAATGATTGCGATGTTCACTTTAGGTGCTACACCCGGATTTGCAGGTAATACAGAGGCTCCTGAAATTTCAGAAAGCGAAACAACTACTGTTTACGATGAGCTTACATACAGACCTGCAACTTTACCTACAGAGCCTCCTATGGATGAACAGATCGGCGACTTTATTTCAGGTGCTTTCGGTGATGAGCTTAAGGATGCAGGCGATTCAATGATGGAGGAAGGCAGTATAATGAACGCTTTTCTCAAAAGTCTTAGAAAGGTTCTCAACTCTTTCGTTAAAATTTTAGAGAGAGTCGGACTTATGCTCGGTAACAGCAATATTAATCTCGGTGGCGGATTACTTGGTTAATCAGATAAAAACCTCTTAAGCGTTTACTTAAGAGGTTTCTTCTTTTTATGGTTCGGCTAATACCCGACAACCTGTTGTTAACGGTAAATTGTAAGCCCGTTAAAATCATAACGGGTTACATTGAAAAGCTTTTCAATTATACCGCTTTTTACAATTTCTTCTGTTTTGCTGTGCGCAACAATTTTACCGTTATCCATAACGGCAATACTGTCGGCGATTTCTGCTGCTCTTGTAAGGTCGTGCATGACCACAAGGGCGGTTTTTTTGTACTTTTTTACCGTGTCGGTAAGAAGACGGTAAAATTCTTTTTCGTGCATAATATCCATAAAAGATGTCGGTTCATCGAAGGCTATAAGCCGTGTGTCCTGAGCCAGAGTCATGGCAAGAAAAATTTTCTGCCTTTCACCGCCGGACATTTCGCTGATTTTTTTCAGGGACAGATCTTTTGCATCAGCGGCTTCAAGCGCTTTTTGCACTTGAAGCTCGTCCTCCTTTGTAAAGCGTCTGCCGATATCAAGGTAGGGTGTTCTGCCCATTTTAACAAGGTCAGTTCCTGTTATATCAGGGACAGGCAGATGCTGAGGTAAGAGGGATATAAGCCGGGCTCTTTCTTTCTGGGACATAAGAGCGAGATCTTTATCGCAGAAGGTGATTTTGCCCGTATATTTGCGCTCTCCCGTAAGACATGAAAGCAGAGTAGATTTGCCGGAAGCATTTTTGCCGATCAGGGCGGTTATTGTATGCGGTCTGACGGAAAGGCTTATACCGTCAAGAATAGTAGAATTTTTTATTTCTACTTTCAGATTTTCAATTTTAAGCATGGTTTTTCCTCCTTGCTAAAAGATAAAAGAGGAAGGGAGCTCCGATAAAGGACATAATGATTCCCACGGGAATTTCTGTTGGTGACAGAAGAGTTCTTCCGAAAAGATCGGAAAGAACAACAAGAGAAGAACCTATAAGGCAAGAATTAACCGTTAGAAAAAAGGTGTTTCCTCCCGAAAGCTTTCTGGCAATGTGCGGCACAACAAGGCCGACAAAGCCTAAAAGGCCGGCAAAGGAAACGACGCTGCCTGCAGCGGCAGATGCTGTGATAAGGCAGATGAGTCTCAATCCTTTCACATTAACTCCGAGGGAAAGAGCGAGAGAATCGCCAAGGCACAGAGTATCTACTTTTGAAGATAAAATAAGCATAATTGCTACAGAAGTAAAAATGATAAGCGCAGGTGTTTTGAGCTGTTCCGGGGTAATGCCGGAAAGACCGCCAACGGAAAAATATCGGTAAACAGACAGTACATCGCTGTCAAAATAGGATACAAAGGAAATAGCGGCATTCAGAAGCGCTGTAACAGCAACGCCGGCGAGAATGACCGTGCTTTTTGAAAAGTTGATTTTTGAACAGATATACAAAATAAAAAGAGTAGTTATAAATGCTCCCGAAAAAGCTCCTAAGGGCAGAAGAGATATTGCTGACGGAAAAAAGGCGAGCATAACAACAACAATAAAGCCCGCGCCGGCGTTTACGCCGATGATGTTGGGCGAAGCAAGGGAGTTTCCGGTAACCGCCTGTAAAAGAACTCCCGAGCAGGAAAGGCCTATGCCGGCAAGTGCTCCTGCAAGGATTCGCGGAAGGGCAATGAATAAAGGATGGTGCTTTCTGTAGCAAAGCCATCCTTTTTTAATATGCCGCCTAAAAGGCTTTGTAAATTCATTTCTGCTGAACCGAGGGTGAGCGCTGCTATGCAGATGAATATAAGAATTACTACAAGCATTAAGGCTACTCTGTTGTCAGTTTTTTTGTTTTTCAATGTTAAAATTTGCTCCTTTTATGCTGCAAATAATACCGGATAGATGATTTCAGCCAGATAGTCGTAAGCAAGGTTCCATTTTTCGCAGGGCTTGTACTGGAACAGGTCCTTGGGGAGATAGATTACAAAGCAGTCAAGGCTCCTCCACGCGTCGGAGGAAAGCACACTTTCCATATAGGCTTTTCCTGCTTCCTCATCGCCCATAAGCGAAACGAAAATAAAGTCAGGTTTATTTATAAGCACCTCTTCAACACTTAGTCCGTCGAGAAGCACGGGAGCGCTGTCGGCAATGTTCACACAGCCGAGATCCTCGAGCATTTTTGCGGCAAAATGGTCGTCTGCTTTTTTTGCTTTGCAGCTTGACTTGTTGCTTCCTGAGCGTATAAAAAGAATTTTAGGCTCTTCCTTTAATCTTTTGGCTGTTTTTAAGCGATAATCAATATCCTTTTTTATGCCTTCACCGTAAAGGCGGTAGTTTTCGTCCTTTTCTGTTATATCACAGAAAATCCGAAGAGCAGAGAGGTAATCCTCAAAGCTGTCGAGCCTTATTGCGGCTGAGGGAATACCTGCTTTTTCAAGAAGCCTTCCGCACTCTGTCTGGGCAGGAACATCGCTTGAATAAATGACAAAATCTGGCTCATAGGATATAAGAAGCTCTGTGTTGATGCTCTTGCCTGCACCTGAATCAACAAGCGGGGTTTCCTCGTCGCAAAAGCCTCTGTCGATGCTTTCTCCTACGGTTATAAAGCTTTCACCGCCTGCGTTTTTCCAAACATTACACAGGGATGAAAAAAGCACGGCTACTCTTTCGGGCTTTTTTGTAAGTGTAACCTCATTGCCGAGGCTGTCGGTAAAAGAGTAAAAGGAATCCGTGTCGGTATCGGATTTTTTCCTGTTATCTGTGTTGCCTGTAACATAAAAGAATAAGAGCAGGCAGAGCAGGATCAGGATAACTGAAACTGTTTTTTTATTCATCCTTCAGTATATCCTCTTTTCTTTTTAAGATATCCTCGCCGAGAATTTCTTTTTCCACGTTTTCAAATCCGATGCGGGTGATTGTATCTGCAAAGCGTTCTCCGGGAATGCCGTTTTCTTTATAGAAAAGTATAACCTTTTCTACGGTAGAGAGAGCTTCTGTCTCACTTTCGAAGATTTTATCAAAGGCAGTTCCGCGGGCAACCTTCTTACCCCAACGTCCGCCGATATAAATTTTACAGCCGTTCTTTTCCGCTGTGATTGCACCGAGCTTACAGGTGGGAATACATCTTCCGCAGTTGTTGCAGATTTCTCTGTTGCGGACAGCCTTTTTGTCCTTGATTTCAATTGCACCCATAGGGCAGAGCTTCGCGCAAAGTCCGCAGCCCACGCATACGGCATCGTTGAATGCAGGAACACGCTGGCCGATGATACCCAGGTCGTTTATATCGGGCTTTACGCAGTTGTTGGGACATCCGCCTACAGCAATTTTAAATTTGTGGGGAAGCTTCACCTGACGGTAACCCTTGTAAAAATCCTTATGAATCTGCTCAGAGAGGGCAAAGGTATCTATCAGTCCGTACTGGCAGGTTGTACCTTTGCAAGAAACAACAGGGCGCACCTTAGGACCGGTTCCTCCGGTTTCAAGCCCTTTTTCGGCGAGAAACTCAATAAATGCATTTACGTTTTCGTAGGGAATGCCCTGAACCTCAACGGTCATACGTGAGGTCATAGCTATTTGGCCGTTACCGTATTTTTCAGCCGCATCAGCAATGGCGCGGCTTTCGTCAACTGTGATTTTACCGTTTCTTGTAATAACACGGCAGTTGAATCTATCTTCGGTTGTCTTGTCTCTTAAAAAGCCGAGTCCCTTTATTCTTACAACCTCTTTCGGATCAACGGTGCAGGGGACATTGGTGATAATCTTCATAAGGAAGCCTCCTTGAATTGTTCTTCGTTAAGTATAACAATAATTGATTTTAATTTCAATATAAAGAAAAGAAAATATCAAGATTTTCGCGGCTGTATTCCATTTGCTTTGAGTAAAGCACGGCAGATTTTAAAAGTGAAGCGAAGCATTTTTTCTCGTTGGAATTATAAAGAGCATAAATAACCGTAACGGAAAAAAGTGCTAATCTGATCTTTTCTGTTACACAGTAGTCAAAAACTGCCGTAAGAAAATATCTCCAAACAAAGTAAGCAAAAATGCGTGTCAGATATTTTTCGTCATCTTTGTCAGGCTTAAGATCGGGATTTTTCGCTTGCAGCTTTTTGAATTTAGTTATCCATTTTTCGTCAATAGGCTCGGTCTGTGCGAGTACGGGCAGGGCTTTTTTAAGCTCAGCTTCAAAATTAAAGGTAAAAGGGGATATCTCATTAACACCGTTGAGCTTTGCTTCAGCCTTTCTGCAAAGGTCAAGGATGCTGTTTGCCTTATCGGTAAAGACAAGCTTATCGTCGCAAAGAATATCAAAAATGCCCTCTCTTACATTTAAAAGGAAACGGTAGGCAGCCTCATCAAAATCCTCGTCAGGCTCTTCGTCAGCTTCACTTTCAAAGTAATCGGCAAAGCTCTCCTCGGTTAAAATGAGTCTTGCGCCCTCTTTGCAGGAAAGTCCGATTCCGCCCTCTTTTTCATTGCCGTACCATTCAAACCAACGGGGGTGGTCACGGCATATCTGACAAAGGGCATTTTCACCAAGGTTGATTATGATATCGCAAAGATTGTTATTGTTAAGAAAAGGGCAACGCTCATCTTTGAGAATAAATGAGGGCTCATCGTCCGTGTTTATATTTTCCTTTAAACGCACGCCAAAATCACCGCTTACAGACTTGTAAAAAGCGGCGGTATTCTTATCTATACAGATTTCCCAGCCGATACAGCAGTTGTCGGTGCATTTGTCGGCTGTACAATTGAATTTGTCATAATAACAGGGTCTGCGAAAAATCATAGACTCACCTCGTTTTAAAATAAAAAAGGGTCATGCTCTCACATGACCTCTTTTTTGTGGCGCGCTGTAAGGGATTCGAACCCCTGACCTTCTGGTCCGTAGCCAGACACTCTATCCAGCTGAGCTAACAGCGCATTGCTTTTTGTTGCCCAAGTATATTATCATAACAAAAGGATAATGTCAACCCTTTTTCGAAAAAAAGATGAAATTTTTATTTCTTGCAAATTCAGTATTGTTGTGTTACTATGTTTACAGATAAAAGGAAAGGATGATAGTATGAATATCTGGCATGACATAAACCCTCAGAGAATCAATGAAAGCGTTTTCGACAGCGTTGTTGAAATCAGCAAGGGCAGCAAAATGAAATATGAGCTCGACAAGCAGACCGGTATGCTCCGCCTTGACCGTGTGCTCCACACCTCAACTCACTATCCTGCAAACTACGGCTTCATTCCCCGTACATATGCCCTCGACAATGACCCGTTGGATGTGCTTATTCTCTGCTCGGAAAAAATTGAGCCGATGAGTATTGTTGAATGTTACCCCATCGGTGTAATTTCAATGCTCGACAACGGTGACCCCGACGATAAAATTATTGCAATTCATACGGGTGATCCTAACTATAATTGCTATACGGACATTAATCAGCTCCCCAAGCATATATTTGAGGAGATGATCCACTTCTTTACCGTTTACAAAATGCTCGAAAATAAGGAAACGGTTATCGATGAGGCAAAGGGTCCCGATGAGGCAAGACGAATTGTTCACGAGTCTATTGAAAGGTATAAGGAAATTTTCCAGAACAAATAATTCTATATAGGATTTAAGCACCGCCATGAGTATTTGTGGCGGTGTATTTTTATCTGAAAAAATAAATTTTTTTGCTTTTAGCATCTTGAAAAAGCGTTTTCACAGGTGTATAATGGTACAGAATTGTAATATAGCACATCTGTACCCTTTTTGCCTTAATTTTTGGCAATATAATTCTCAAAGGGTAAAAAATCCAGGAAGCGGGGAGTTAATTTTGAAAGCGGATTTACATTGTCATACAAAACTTTCTGACGGTACAATGGGTATTGATGACCTTATTGTTCTTGCTAAAAACAGCGGTGTAACCACAATTGCTGTTACCGATCATGACTGTCAGGCTGGTACCGTAAGAGCAGAAATTATCGGAAGACGTTACGGTATTACTGTTATTCCTGCAGTAGAGTTTTCCGCAACTGACACAAAAAGAGGCGCAAAGGCGCACATCCTCTGCTATCTTCCCGACAGACCGGAAAGACTTGAAGGTCTTTGTAAAAGTAATTCAATGCTCCGCAAAAGAGCAGGTCAGCTTATGGCGGCAAAGGTTGCAAGGAAATTCCCTGTAAGCACCGAGTTTATTTCGAAGTGCTGTCAGGGCTCAACCAACATCTTTAAGCAGCATATAATGCAGGCTCTTATGGAATGCGGTTATACAACAAGCATTTTCGGCGACCTTTATAAAATGCTTTTTACAAAAGAATCAAGAATGAATGTGCTGATGGAGGTTACTTATCCTGATCCCCGAGAAATAATAGATGCAATACACGAGGCGGGCGGTATCGCCGTTCTTGCTCATCCCGGATTTTATGACAACTTCGAGCTTCTTGATGAGCTTATAAAGGAAGAAAAGCTTGACGGTATAGAAGTATATCATCCTGAAAATACACCCGAACAGCAGGAAATGCTCCTGAAGCTTGCTAAGAAAAACGGCCTTGTTGTAACCGGAGGAAGTGATTTCCACGGTGCGTTCAACGCTTATCCCGTTAAGCTCGGAGAATACGGACCGAATGAAGATGAGGTTTCTGCCCTTCTTGCTTATAAGGCAAAGAAGCGCAGAAAGCAGAAAAAGCTGGAAGCAGCGGTTGCAGCAGCCGAGTAAAAGATAAACCCTGTAAAATTATTAGGGAAAGGAGAATTTATCATGAGTGAAAATGATGTAAAAATTTATGTAAGCAAAAAGGAACTGAGTAAAAATTGCGAAATTGTTGCGGCGGTTAACGATGTAAGAATTCACCGCGCTAACGGCAATATTGAAAAGGCGAGAAGACTCGGAGAGGCGCTTGCAACAATCACTCCTACGGGAGAAGGTGATATAAGCATAAATCTGCGTGATCATCTTGCACAGAGGTTTTTTGCTCCTGATATTCTCTATCAGATAAAGGTGTTGCTTGTTTTTGCAAGTGAGACTCTTATTCAGCTTGAAATTCCCGTGTCGATTCTTTCAACGGCGGCGGTTACAGCTATGTATGAAAAGCTTGAAAAGCAAAGCCCCGGTTTTTACAAAAACATTTCAAACGGTGCGGCGTTCACCTTCTACTATCTTGCTCTTCAGAAGGGTGGCGATCTTGCCGAAAATATGGGCGAAGCCTTTGCTATGCTTTGTGACGTGAAAAATAAGGAAAGCTTTGTCAATGCAGGTAAAACAGTCTGGAACATAGCCGTTGACCTTATCGAGAAGGAAATTGAAAAGGTTGAATTTGAAAAAGTAGAATTTTAAAATGATAAATCAAAGGCTGTTTCAACGAACAGCCTTTTTTTGCAAAAAAATAAACGGATTAAGGGTGTAAAATCTCTTTAACGGAGGAGTAAGATATGAAAATCAAGGATATTGTTGAAATTCTCGGGGCAGAGGTGATCTGCTGTGAAGATCTTCTTGATACTGATGTTGAAAGAGCCTTCGGCAGCGATATGATGAGTGAAGTGCTTGCATTTGTAAATGAACAGTCAGTGCTGCTGACGGGTCTTGTTAATCCTCAGGTAATCCGCACAGCGGAAATGATAGATATGCCTTGTATTATTTTTGTAAGAGGAAAAAGACCTGACCTTAAGATGATCGAAATGGCAGAGGACAGAGATATGGTTATTCTCTGCTCGGAGCTGAGCATGTTTACCGCCTGCGGTAAGCTCTATGCTGAAGGATTGAGAGGAGGCATGAGTGAATGATGGACAGTATCAAGCTTCATTATGACGTGCCCGGTGATGATTTTACAAGGGCAGGTGCCGCTTCGGGTGACGTTAAAAGAAATCTGAAAACCCTCGGTATTTCTCCCTCTGTTATCCGCAATGTTTCGATAGCTATGTATGAAGGAGAAATCAACATGGTTATTCATGCAGGCGGAGGAGTAATCGATGTGGAAATTACGGAAAATGAAATAATAATGACTCTTGCCGATAAAGGCCCGGGAATTGAAAATATTGAGCTTGCAATGCGAGAGGGCTACTCAACAGCTCCCGACAATATACGCTCTCTCGGCTTCGGTGCAGGTATGGGTCTGCCCAACATTAAAAAGTATACAGATGAATTCAGTATCGACACGAAGGTTGGGGAAGGTACAACGCTCAACCTTAAGGTCTACATTCAGTAATTTTGTTGTGGAGAAATAAGAAGAGGTGTGATACCGGGAAGGAGCATTTATGCCTACGGTTTTTCATTCAGTAAGACTTGATGCGGATAAGTGTCAGGGTTGTACAAATTGTATAAAGCGTTGTCCCACTCAGGCTATCCGAGTAAGAAATAAAAAAGCTTATATAATTTCTGACCGATGCATTGACTGCGGTGAATGTATCCGTGTCTGTCCCCATCATGCAAAAATAGCAGTTACGGAAAGCTTTAACGAGCTTATCAGATATAAATACAGAATAGCTTTGCCTGCTCCTGCGCTTTACGGTCAGTTCAATAATCTTGAAAATGTTGATTATGTACTGACGGGACTTAAAAGAATGGGCTTTGACAGTATTGTTGAGGTCTCAAAGGCGGCAGAAATAGTCAGCAGTGCTACGAGAGTGATGATTGAAAGCGGAGAGCTTAAAAAGCCAGTTATTTCCTCGGCTTGCCCTGCCGTGCTGAGACTTATAAGAACGAGATTTCCTAATCTTTTAGGTAATCTTCTGCCTCTTTATACGCCTGTTGATCTTGCAGCAAAATTGGCGAGGGAGGAAGCTAAAAAGGAAACAGGACTTTCCGATGAGGAAATAGGAGTATTTTTTATTTCACCTTGTCCTGCAAAGCGTACAGCTACAAGAACCCCTCTTTGCTATGAAAGCAGCGGTATAAACGGTGCTATCGCTATAAAGGATATCTACCCTGTTCTTGTTCAGACTATGGACAGACTGATGCCCCATGAGGTCGAAAGCATAAATGCCTCGGGCATTATCGGTGTAAGCTGGGCACAAAGCGGCGGAGAATCATCGGGTCTCTTAAAAGAAAGATATCTTGCCGCTGACGGCATTGAAAATGTTATAAATGTACTCGAGGAGCTTGAGGATGAAAAGCTCAACGATCTTGACTTTATTGAGCTTAACTGCTGCACGGGAGGATGTGTGGGTGGTGTGTTAACCGTTGAAAATCCTTATGTTGCCAAAGCAAGAATTCAGCGACTCCGGAAGTTTATGCCTGTTTCCTGCAATACAATCGATAATGAAACGGATATTGACAGCCTCGGCTGGACAAGAGAGCTTACTCCGTCTCCTGCAATGAAGCTTGCGGACAATGTTGTAAAAGCAATGCGTATGATGACAAGGCTCAGGGAAATTGAGTGCACGCTTCCGGGCCTTGACTGCGGAATCTGCGGTGCGCCCTCTTGCCGTGCTCTTGCAGAGGATATTGTACGCGGTTACGCTGAGGAAACAGACTGTCTGTTGCGTAAATATCAGATTGAAGCTCCTGATAAGGGAGAGGATTGGCTGCCCCTTCCCTTCCGTATGAAGGTAATGGGTGAAGAACCGAGTGAGGTGAAAAAGGATGAAGGTTAAAGAATTAGCCGAAAAGCTTGGACTTACTGTGCTTACAGAGGGTGACCTTGAAAAAGAATGCACGGGTTGCTACAGCGGTGATCTGCTTTCCTGGGTAATGTCACGGGCTAAAGAGAATGATATATGGTTAACGGTTATGGGTAATGTCAATGCTGTTGCGGTTGCAGTGCTTACAGATTGCGCTTGCATTATCCTAACGGAAAATTCTGTGCTTGATAAGGATGCGGCAATACGTGCTGTCAGGCAAGGAGTGACAATCCTGCAGAGTGAAAAAAATGCCTACGAGCTTTCTGTGCTCATTTCAGAATTGATATGAAGCTTTATTATGATTTACACATTCATTCCTGTCTTTCGCCTTGCGCAGACGACGATATGACTCCGTGGAATCTTGTCAATATGGCAAAAATTCAGGGATTTGATATTATTGCTCTTACTGATCATAACAGTACGGGTAATTGTCGTAGTGCTATGAAGGTGGGGGAGATTGCAGGGATAACCGTTGTGCCCGGAATGGAGCTTTGCACGTCGGAGGAAATACATTGTGTATGCCTTTTTGACGATATTGATAAGGCGGAGGCCTTCGGTGAATATGTCAGAAGTACAATGCTTCCGATAAAAAACCGAGAGGAGATATTCGGTCAACAGCTGTTTATGGACGAAGGCGACGGTGTTTCAGGAAAAGAGGAAATATTGCTGACGGTAGCTTCAGGTATAAGTATTGACGGTCTGCCTGATTTGGTAAACGGGTACGGCGGCGTTTGCTTCCCGGCACATATTGACAGGAATAGCTACAGTGTGCTTTCATCATTGGGTGATTTTCCGCCGGAGCTGAGATTGAATGCCTTTGAACTGACGCCTGAGGCGGATGAAGGCTTTTATTTCGGAAAATATGAATATCTTCAGGGCAAAAAGCTTCTGAGAAGCTCTGATGCCCATTATCTTGAAAATATAAGGGAAAGGGAGTTTTATCTTGACCTTGAGGAAAACAGCGCCCGAGCCCTTGTCGGTTATCTGAAAGGAAATATAAATGAATAGAGTAGAAAAAGCTGCGGAGCTCTTCCTTGAAGGCTTCAACTGCTCACAGTCGGTTTTTACCGCATTTTGTGACCGCTTCGGAATGGATGAAGAAACGGCAAAAAAAGTTTCTGCCGGTCTTGGCGGCGGTGTCGGTAGAATGAGAGAGGTCTGTGGAGCGGTAAGCGGTGCGGCAATGGTAATAGGAAGCATTACCTGCGCTACCGATGGAGACGACAAGCAGAGCAAGGCAAAAAACTATGAGCTTGTCCGTGAATTTGCGGAGCGATTCAAGCAACGGCACGGTGATACCGTAATCTGCCGGGAGATGCTTAAATTAAATATACCGATGGAAAATTCAGCTATGCCTGAAAATCGCACAGCTGAATATTATAAAAACCGTCCCTGTCTCAAGGCTGTTGAGGACGCGGCGGATATACTTTCACAAATAATTGAGGAATATGAAAAGGAGAGAATTTAAAATGAATATTCTTATCGTAAACGGAAGCCCCAAAGGCAAGTACAGTATCACATTGCAGACAGGTAAATATCTTGAACTGCTTTATCCCGAGCATAAGTTTGAGGTTATTCACGCAGGTCAGATTATCAAAAAGCTTCAGCGTGATTTCACTCCTGCAAGGGAAATGCTTGAAAATGCTGATCTTGTGATTTTCTCTTACCCCGTTTATACTTTTATTGCACCCTCGCAGCTTCATTATTTCATTGACCTGATGAAGAAGAGCGGCATTGACTTTTCAGAGAAGTTTGCAACGCAGATTTCAACCTCAAAGCATTTCTATGACGTGACTGCTCATAAGTATATTGAAGATAATTGCCATGATATGGGCTTTAAGTATCTCAAGGGTCTTTCTGCCGATATGGATGATCTTTCAACAGAAAAAGGTCAGAAGGAAGCAGAGGAGTTTTTCAGCCTTGTGCTCTGGCAGATTGAGAATAATTTCTATGAGCTTCCTCAGAGAGAAAAGCGTAAGGTTAAGAAGCCCGTGAAGGCAACAGCAGACTGTGAGAACATTGCGAAAAGCGGCGGAACGGTTGCTATTGTTACCGATGCAACCCCCGATGACAAGAATCTTCTTACAATGATTGAACGCTTCAGAAAAAAGGTTTCACTCAATACAAAGGTTATAAACATCAGTGATTTCCCCATCAAGGGCGGATGTTTGGGTTGCTTCAAGTGTGCGGTATCAGGAGATTGCTTCTATAAAGACGGCTATCAGCAGCTTCTCCGTGATGAAATTCAGAGCTGTGATGCAACGGTTTACGCGTTTACAATCAAGGATCACTCAATGGGTCCCCGTTTCAAGATGTATGATGACAGACAGTTCTGTAACGGACACCGTACGGTTACAATGGGTGCCCCTGTCGGTTATCTTGTCAGCGGTGAATACAGCATTGAAAAGAATCTTCAGACAATTCTCGAAGGTAGAGCAGGCGTTGGCGGCAATTATCTTTGCGGTGTTGCAACAGACGAATTTGAGCCTGACAGAGAGGTTGACCGTCTTGCCGGTACTCTTGCCTACGCTATTAAGAATAAGTACACTCAGCCTGCTGATTTCCTCGGCGTTGGCGGTATGAAGATTTTCCGTGACCTTATTTTCGTTATGCAGGGTCTTATGAAGGCTGACCATAAGTTCTACAAGGCTCACGGTCAGTACGACTTCCCCCAGAAGCAGATGCCGAGAGTTATTGCAATGTATCTTGTAGGCGGACTTATGGCAATGCCTGTCAAGGGCGGCAAGGCTAAATCAAAGATGACGCAGATGATGAATGAGGGTATGATTATGCCTTATCAGAAGGCACTGAAAATTGCTGAAAAGCGTGGTGCGGAGAAGAAGGCCGCTGCGGAGGAGAAGGAGACTGTTGAAGCGAAGTAAACAAAAAGTTTTTTTGGTTACTTTTTTTACAAAAAAAAGTAATGCCTCGCGGCGAGCGATAAAAATAATAGCAAAAACACCCTGACAGACAAAATTTGTCCGTCAGGGTGTTTTCACTGTATGGCAACAATTGAGCTTTACATTTATTTTATACTACTATTTGTAGGATTTCAATATGTTTTACTACTTTTTGTAGTATTGTATGAAATGAGGTGAAAGCAATTATGGATTATAGACATAAATTTAAAGATTTAAGAGTGGATAATGATCTGACACAACAGAACATTGCAGAAATATGCGGTGTTTCGGATGCAACTGTAGGACATTGGGAAAATCTTAAAAGAGATATGAAAATTGATAGTATAGTTAAGCTTTGCAGGTTTTACAATGTTTCACCTGAATATATTTTTGGTTTTACAAATGAAATTAAAATGTTATCAGACAAAAAGTAAGAACGGGTTTTCGCCCGTTCTTGTTTTATAGTATTGTTTATATATCGCTCGCCGCGGGGCATTCTTTCTTGTAAGAAAGAATCAAAGAACTTTGCTTGTTTTATCTTAAACTTGAGCTGTTGTTTACAATCGCCGTGCCGTAAACAAACATAACATCCTGATTGTCAAAGCTGACAAACTGCTTCACCATACTTGTCGGAATGTATCTCGTATCGATCAGCGTAACCTTACTGTACCCGGGAATAAGCAATGGTGCAAGACTGCTTGAAAAAGAGTCCCTGAAAAGGATAAGTTCCTTGCCCACTTCACCCTTAGGGTTAGTGATTTCTATAATCGAAACTGCACCCGAAAGGAAAATGTCATATCTGTCAAGGGCTTCAAGCTTGCTTAAATCGTAAACCTTGGTTATGCCCTCTTTTTCAATGTTAGTTACGGTTGCACCCTCAATCTCCTCGTTAGTGAGGTAAAAGAGTCTGTCCGTTTCAAGAGGGAGTGCCGACTGTCCGTAATAAACACCGTAAAATTCACCGGCCTCCTTTTTCTCAAGTGCCTCAAGGGGAGCAACACCGAGTTTTTTTCTGATGTAATTTGCCACGGGCACAAGCTCCTCCTGTCTCCAATGGCTGTCGGTGGTGTAGTACATATCAGCGGAAAGAAGAGGCTTTATTTCAATTTCCTCAAAAGCTTCGGGAAGACCTGCCAACGTAAGCTCGTAAAGCTCGTCAAAGTCAAAGTGAGGATAAATCGTACCTTCGGTAAGGAAGGTGTTTTTATCGGGAATGAGGCTGAAATATACCTTGCATTCAGTATCTTTAAGGTAAGTGTCGTAAAGTTTGGTGATTTTTTCTGTAAAATGGTTTACAGAAGAGCCGTGAATTTTTCTGTCAAGCTTTGTTGCATAGCCGTCGATGATGACAATGTCGTTGTTGTCTTTCTGACCGAGTACGTTAAAATGAAACTTTGCTTTAAGTGTACGGAAGCTGTTTCTTAACGGGAATTGGTCGGTAAGATAGGCTTCGAAATTGTGCATAAAGTATCCGTCAAAAAGGCTTGAAAGGCTTATTTCAGGCAGCTGTTGGAGCTTGCGACGCTCCCAGAAAGAGATTTCTGCGTCGGGAAGAACAACCTGAAAAAGGGTAAAGCCGCTGATGATAAGTATAAAAACTGCCGTTATAAGAATATTTTTAGTTTTATTCATATCGCAACCTCCCTTAAAATCTGAAATACAGGAACGGATTAAACGAGCCGTCAACAAGGTAGGCGGTGCTCAGAATAAGAATAACACCTACTCCTAAAACTTCTATAACCTGGACAACTGCATTCTTTTCTGTTTTTTTGAAAAGGTTTTTACAAAGGGGAGTTGCGCCGATGAAAGCCAGAACAAGCAGTACGGCATAGGACGAAAGGTTATAAACCGTATCATCACTTATAAGGGGAAGTCCACCGAGGCCGAACATGATGCTAAGGTCGTTTTTTGCCATAGTGAAGGTATCGGCGTTAAAGATTACAAAGGATATAAGAACAAAAAAGAGGACATAGATGTGTTGAAAAAATGCGGGGAATTTTTCGAGGCGCTTTTTCAGGAAGAGCTTTTCGACTATAAGAAGAATACCGAAATATAGACCCCATGCCATAAAAGTCCAGTTTGCACCGTGCCAGAGACCTGTGAGGCACCAGACAACGAGGATGTTGAAAATCTGTCTTTTTGCGCCTACTCTGTTGCCGCCGAGGGGGATGTAAACATAATCACGGAACCATGAACCGAGAGAAATATGCCATCGTCTCCAGAACTCGGTGATGCTTTTTGAGATAAAGGGATAGTTGAAGTTTTCCAAAAAGCGAAATCCGAGCATTCTGCCCATACCTATAGCCATATCGCTGTAGGCGGAAAAGTCAAAGTAAATCTGCAGCGCAAAGCAGGCGGCATAAACCCAGGCGAAGAGTACGGATGGCTCTGCACTTTCTCGGTATGCGGTGCAGAATGAACCTAAAAGATTGGCAATAAGCACCTTTTTTCCAAGGCCTACGGTGAAACGGCGGATGCCTGAAGCAACCTTTTCAAGTGAATGCTTTCTTTCTGAAAGGTCCTCTGATACAGTTGTATAGCGGACAATAGGGCCTGCAATAAGCTGGGGGAAAAGCGTGATATAGGTTGCAAGACTTATAAAATTCTTTTGAGCAGGAGCATCACCGCGGTAAACGTCTACAAGGTAGCTTAATGCCTGAAAGGTGTAAAAGCTGATGCCTATAGGAAGCGTAAGCTTCAAAAGAGGGATATCTGCTCCTGTAAGGGAGTTTACGGAGCCCAAAAGAAAATCGGCATACTTGAACAAAGCAAGAAGCCCGAGGGGCACCGCTACTGACACAGTCAGCAGCAATTTGCCCTTCGGGTCATTACGTCGTTTTTCAATTAAGATTCCCGCAAAGTAACAGAAGGTTATCGTAAATACCATTACAAGTGCGTACTTAGGCTCTCCCCACCAATAAAAGAGAAGTGAGAAGATCAGAAGCACAGGGTTTTTAATTTTCCTCGGTGCGATTACATAACAAAGTAATACCGCAGGAAGGAAAAAGTAAAGAAAGGGAATCGATGAGAAAACCATCAGTTATCAGCCTCTTGTAAGAATTTCGCCTGAAAGAACAGAAGCATTGCCGTTTGTTGCGTTGCCGTCGGTTGCTTTGGACTGACCGCTGATTACTTCAGCAAATGCATCAACCATACCGTCAGCAAGGCCGGGAGCAAGCTGTGAGGATACCATTACAAGCATAATAATGTCTTTGCAGGAAACAACACGGAGCTGATCAGCTTCAACGCAAATCCATTTTCTTGTGTTGATGTTTTCGAACATTGTCTTCTTGATTTCTTCAATCTTGTCAGCATCTTCAACTCTTGCAACAACGAGTGAGTAAGCCTGAGCACCGATCATTGACTCTGAGAAGAAAGCCTCCTTAAGGCCTGTCTTGATGATTGTGCCGTCAGTTACGTTTTCATCAACGGGGAAGCCGAGGTAAGCGTTAACGCTCCAGGGGTCTGAAAGTTCAACAGGCATTGCTTCGCAAGTCATGAACTCAACGGGCTGCTTCTCGTAAATAGATGCGATTACTGCTGAAAGCTCACCTTCGTAAGCTTCAACCTTTGATGTATTTCCGCCGCAGGCTGCAAAGCATACAAGCAGAATAAGTGCTAATGAGATTGCTAATATTTTTTTCATTTTTTTGTCCTCCATAAATTATTATTAAATTTAGCAGGGATATTTATACCTTAATAATTAGGCGTATTTTGGAATAATTTGTGAAGTAAATGTTAATTTAGATGAACAATGTTGCAACCATTGCTATCAATGTCGTGTGTCGTCGCTGAAGCACTCACACCACCTTGCGGAAAAGGAAGGCTTCTCACCGCCTTTGTAAAGATGGGATAGGTCGCCGAAGCTGCTGCAGGTGAATATAGCCTTGCCCTTTTCACGCTCCTGGCTCTGAATTACCGTAACAGAAGTGGGTAACGCCACAAAGTTGTGCCAGAAAATCATAGGAGAAACGCTGAAAAGGTGGGAGAGGATAACCGCCTCAACGCCGAAGTGGCAGAAAAGCACGATTGTGTCGTGGTTTTCGCTAACAACATCAAAAAGTCTGCCGTTATGTACATAGCCGTGCTTTGCGAGTATACCGTCAATGCCCTCGCATACCTTTTTGTATTCCTCGGGAACATTGCGGCTTTGCATAAGGTCAACGCCCTGCCACTTTTCATAGGAGTAGTAGTCGTCAATTGCCGTCCAGTATGAGGGCATTCTGTCCCAGCAATGGGTTTTACCCCTTTCCGGGTGGTCTACCGTACCCCTGAATTCCTGTAAAAAGTCGCAGATTTCCGCTTTACGCTTCATTTTTTTGAGGGTATAGGATGCTGTCTTTTTTGCTCTGCCCAAGGGTGAGCAGTAAAAGGCGGCAACATCCATTTTTGAAATACGCTGAGCAAGTAGCTTTGCCTCACGTATACCCTTTGTTGTAAGGGTGTCAAGAGCGTAGTTGGGGTCTCCGTGGCGGATAATGATTATTTGCATTGCTTCACATCCTTAAATTTTTTCAAAGAATTCAATGTTTTTTGTAAGTGTGCCGAGGAAAGCAAGAAAAGCATTTTCTTCTTCCTTATCACGGAAGCATTCAAAGGGGACAATGTAACCTCTCATGCCGTCAATGAAAATGAAAGCGTACTGATTCATTATAACGCATATTCTGTCAATTGCCGTATAGTTGACCTCGCTTTTGTTGTCGGGAGCAATTTCCTTGAAAAAGTCGTCGTAAAATTCAAGCACGGACTCGGGGGTGTAAGGCTTTTTAGCTCTGCCTTTTACGAGCATACGTGTAAAAGATTTTGTGAAAACAGAATTCCACTTTTTGTAGCCGAGTAAAAAAATCAGCTCGCAGGCACAAAGCAGGATAATACCGACAACCGTTGTGGGGGTTATTCCTTCTGTAACAACAAGGTTTATTGCAAAGGCAATGAAAATTAATGAAACAAGTATTTTGTTGCTGACATCTGTCTTTTTGCTGACGGATGAATTTTTGAGTGCGAATTCATTGTAGCGGATATAATCCGCATCTGTAAGCTTAACATCAAAGCTGAAATGCATAAAATCACTCCTTCGTTAAAAAGGGGATGCCGTGGGGCATCCCCTATGGGCTGAGTTGGGTGTGAGATCCTCCCACCGCTATGCGGTCCCCCCTCCCTTTCAGGGAGGAGAATATTTCCCTCCCATAAAAGGGGAGGTGTCAAAATCTATAATTTTGACGGAGGGGTTCCCTGACTACTTTAACTTACCACTTGTTCTCC
The DNA here is from genome assembly GCA_017473435.1 of Clostridia bacterium. Classification (GTDB taxonomy): domain Bacteria; phylum Bacillota; class Clostridia; order Oscillospirales; family Acutalibacteraceae; genus UBA6857. The sequence continues at coordinate 175,715 of JAFULG010000002.1, forward strand.
ACATATTCGCAGAAGGCGTACATATCCTTAACCTCAAGCACCTTGCCGCAGTCAAGGGTTACTGTACCGTTCCACATGCCGTGCACCTGATGAGTATGCATACGGAGAATACCGAGATTCATATCAGAATGATGGTCAAAGGTGGGAGTCATTGTAAGGTTGAAGCGTCCGTCCTCGGATACAAACTTCCACTCGTTCATAAACTTGTCGGGCTTGGGGAATTCCTCAACGTCAACTGCGCCGAACTTGTGAGCCTTGCCGTCGTAGAAAAGAGCGGTTTCGGTAGCGTTGGTTTCGTCACCGATTGCCCAGGTGATTTCAAATCCGAAGAGGTGCTTTTCACCGTTTTCGTCGGTAAGGTAGGTTGAGCCGTTACCCCAGTACCATACCATCTGGTGAGGTGTGTTTACACGGCCCCAGTCAAGGGCACAGAAGGCGCTGTCCTTTGTAAACTCGTAAACGTCGTCGCCAAACTTGTAGTAGCCTTCGCAGGGCATACAGTTCTGCTTTGTGGTCATAAAGTACTTTGTGCTGTCGCCCTCAAAGGGGAGAACGGTTGTGATGTTTTCAAGTCCGGGCATAATGTCCATATCGAACTTGCATTCAACAACCTTATCCTTTACGGGCATTTTAAAGTAAAGAGTTCTTGATGTCTCTCTTGTGTCAAAATCAAATTCGGCCTTGCCGATTTTTGCGCCGAAACGGTTGGGAACATCACCCTTTTTGGGAGGAATATATTTGCCACCGCCAAGGAAAAGCTGTGTTGCGTCAGCAATAACCTTGCCTGCCTTGAGGTCGATAAGCTTTGCTGCAACGTAGCCGCCGATGCCGATGTTTGCAAAGCTTAACTGCACCATATAGTTGCCGTCAGCAACCTGATAGAAGTCCCATTCCTTTTTGCTTGTGGGTGAGCCCTTTTTTGTGAAATCTCTGTTGTAGTCAAAAACGTTGTGTCTTGCCCAACCCTTTGCAAGGAGTGTACCGTCGGAGGCGAGGAGGGGAGTTTCCTCGGTGTACTCGGTCTGCTTGGATTTGCATTTCCAGTTTTTGTATGTCTGATAGGTTCTTAAGGTTTCTTTGCTCATAATACTTTCTCCTTATTATGTAATATAATAACAGTTTTATTTTACAACTTTACTGTGGGTTTTGCAAGGGGTGCGGATTATTTTCCTCGCATAATATTCCAATAAAACTTTATGTCAGCTTTGGTTATTCTTTCTTTTGTTGTTATTGCTTTGTAAACAAAGTAACCGCAGAGCGCAAGCATGAAAATGCCGAGGTACAAAAAGCTGACACCCTCCTGACGAAGTTTATTCTGAGCATAATCAAAGTTCAGAAGCTCCGCAGTGCTTGTGCGAAGTTCAATTATATAATTGTTGCGAGGATTTATCAGCATATGAAGCTCTGTGCCTTTTTTAATGGCTTCTATATCTTTTCGCAGGTCTTGGTTTACACATATACCTCGGATATATTCCTCTTCTGCATTTTCGAAAAAGAGCACTGCGTATGCAAGTGAAAAGTTTTTACCATATTGTATATCACAAAAATCAAACACCGCAGTTTTTTCTATGGCTTCAGATTTGTCGATTGGACTGTTTGTAAGGAAAACCTTTGCAGAAATAAGGGTCATAAGCAGAGACAGAACAGCAATGAAAATTGCACGAGGTCTGCTTATGTCGTGGTTGTTTTTTCTTGACCACTTGTTTGACATGAATTTTTGCTTCATTTTCCTACTCCTTTTATTTGTTAAATAAATTATACTACACAAAACCTTTCGTTACAACAACAAAACACGAGAAAAAGTATAGTATTTTATCAAAACCATTGTTCCCGTAATTGTTTTATGTTAAAATAAAAGGGAAGAAACAGGAAGGAGAAAACATTATGCTTGATTTTCTTGATAAGGTTGAAATTATAAATGAAACCAATTACGCTTATTTAATGAACACGGAGGTTGAGCCCTATCTTAATAAAAAAGGCAGAGAGGATTTTATCTTCACCGCCGACGGTCGCAAGCTCCACTATGAGGCTTACGATAAGGCTCTTTCAAGGGGGAGCGTTGTGATTCTTCACGGCTTTACGGAAAGTGCGGAAAAATTCCGTGAAGCGGCATATTATTTCAGAAAAGCGGGCTACGGCGTATACTCCATTGATATGGAGGGGCACGGCAAATCCCACCGCACCTCAAAGAAAAAGGAAAAGGTTGAAATTGACTCCTTTGATACCTACGCCGAGGATCTGAAGCTTTTCATCGACAGGGTGGTTGTCCCTGCAACAAAAAACGGCAAGGTGTATATCTATTCCCATTCCCTTGGCAGTACCGTTGCACTTTTATATATGATGAAGCATCCCTATATAATAGAAAAAGCTGTGCTTTCCTCACCGATGATATGCGGCAATATGGGTATGCCCGTTGCTGTTGCGGGCACGGTGGCAAAGCTTCTTTGTGCCTTTGGCGGAAAGAGTATCCCTGCACCCGGCAGATGCGTTTTTGACGAAAATCAGACCGTGGAAAACAGTGACGCAACAAGCAAGGCTCGCTTTGAATACTACCATAATAAGAGAAAGAGCGAGCCTCTCTATCAGACAAGCGGTCCTTCCTTCGGTTGGGTTAAGGCTTCCCTCGAGGCAAGGGACAAAATCCTTGAAGCAGGAAAAATCAGAACAGAGTCCCTCATTTTTCTCCCTGAGGAGGACAGACAGCTTCTGCATAGCTTCACAGAGAAATTTGCCGATAAGGCTGACATAAAGATAAAGAAGGTAAACAACTCAAGGCACGAGATTTTCATGAGCGCTGACGAAACGCTCAAGTGGTATTTTGAGGAGGTGCTGGAGTTTTTTGCGGAGTGAGAGGCAAGGGCCAAGGGCCAAAGGCCGAGGTCCGAGTGACAGATAACCCGATGTACACGATTGAAGCTCATAAAACATAAAAGACAATCAGGTGTTTTACTGATTTTGGCAGAACACCTGATTTTTTATTTCTTATATATTTTTTGTAACCGACAAGATAATGCTACATTAAAAATTTAAAACTTGGATTTGCTCGACCCTCGGCCCTTTGGCCCTTGGCCCTCTTGCTCAGCTGTTTCGCTCCAATATCACATAAGCCGCCATGCTCGTCCTTGCAGCATCCGCATTGTAAAGGGGCCATGCGTGGTCGTCCATCAGCTCTGTGTAATTTGTCATATAGGTTGTAACTCTGCCAAGGTCATTCATCTTTGCGGCGGCTAAAACATTTGAGCCCCAGTAGAAATCGTCAGGGTAGTTGAAGCTCTCCCACTCAAAGCTTTCGCAGAACTTGCTGTAAAGATGTTCGGCTCTTTCTGTGTTGGGCTCAATAACTCCGCAGATTACGGGGAAGAGCTGTGACGTTGCCTGGGGATAGTACAAATTCCAGGAGAAGAATTTTGTGGGAATGTCAACATAAGCCGTTATGCCGGCCTTGTAGTGATTGCCTACAAAGTTCCACAGCTCGGTGTTGATGTTATCCTTTATTACGGGAACAAGGTCTGCACAGTCCTTTTGCAGGTCGGCATATTCATTTTTGCCGCAACGGACAATCTCTTCGAAAATTCCGGCGGCGGCAATAACGCCCTCGTATACCTCACAGTTATCCATAAGATATTTTACTCTGTGGTTAGGCTTTGCGTATGTAAGACCGTTCTGAAGATTTGAAAAGATAACGTTCGTAATTCTTTCAAGGTCCTTTGCGTTGGCGGCAAGATAAGCGCCGTCACCTGTTTTGACAAAATATTTGTAAACAACTGTAAGGAAGGTTGCCGCATAGGAGTCTGTTGTATCGTAAGAATCTGCATTATCGGGATCTGATATTGATTCCTTTGCAACCTTGCCGTTCTTCATTGTTATAACATAGTCATAGATAGTGCCGTCAAGACCGTTGAAGTCCTCCTCAGCGGTGTTGAGGTGGTCAAAGTGCCAGTCCATATATGCTTTTACGTTTCCGGCGTATTTTTCCGCATTGTCAAGCATAGCCAGAGCTGCGAAGTCAGCAAAATAGGGATTCATGCGAAGGTCGCCGTTCGGTGCGTAGGTCATAGGTAAAGCCCCGTTTTCAAGCTGAAGCGAAGCAAGCCACTCTGTTTCCGTTTCAAAAACATATTCAAAAAGCTCAAGCTGTTCGGCGCTTGCCTTTGCGGTATTGCCCTCGGTGGGTTCGAGGTCTCGCGGGGATACGGGGATGCCGAGTATAGTCATCACAGAAAAGAGCACCGCCATAAAAAATGATACTATCTTGTTCATAATGTTTTCTCCTTTTTTCTTATTGTAAAAATTATATTATGAACGGCAAGCTTTGTCAACAAAAGCTGAAATTTTAAAATTTTATTAAATATAGGAAAAATCATTATATTAACAGCTATTTGATTTGTGAAATTTGTTGCATTTGTTGCAAGAATCATATATAATCAAATCAGATTGGAGGAGAAAAAATGAGTGTTTCAGAAATCGTAACAAAAGTCAGAGCTGTTCCCGGCTATGTTAAAGGTCATTGGAATACTCCCGGTGAAGGTGAATATCTTTCACTTAAGGAAATTACTGCCTATACTGTTTCTCAGGCGGGCACATATATTTACTGTACAGCATCAAATATTGTGACCTTTTCGGCCGCTGTTTTTTGCGGCGCAATTATGGAAATCCCTGCGATGGATTTTTATCTTATCAATCTTGTATCGACGATAATCGGTTACGTGCTGATGTTTACAAACCCCGTAGGTATGCTTATTTATGAAAACCACGGAAGACTCACTAAGGGTATGAAATATTTTGCCCACGCAACCTATCTCGGTCAGATTATTCTCGGTATAGCCTGTTATTTCATCCCTGCCAATATTTTTGAAGCATTTATGATGGGCGCGCCTCAGATTGTTGCCAATATCCTTGTTTGTAACGGCATAACGGGATATGTTACCTGGATTATAAGACGCCTCTTCGGTGCGAAGCACGGCAGAGTCAAGCCGATGGTGCTTATCTGTGTTATCCCTGCTATGCTTCTGCTTTCGCTTATTCCTTATCTTCCTGTGCAGAATGCACCTTATGTAACAAAGCTTGTTGTGCTTCATTTTGTTTTCACACTTATGAACTTCTTCCATAACAGCTTTATCGGAGTTAACGGTCTTGTTGCTTATATGACACCCAACTCTCAGGAGCGACAGAAGCTTTATTCAATAGTTCCTATTATTACGGGCTTTGCGCCTTCTATTATCAATATTTTCTTCCCGATGCTCATTGCCTCAACGGGAGGCTACACAAACCTTAAAACATATAAAATTTTTGTGCCTATATTTGCCTTTATCGGTGCTTTGCTTACTCTTGCCGCGGCTTTCTGCAAGGAGCGTACAATTGAGGAGGGAATTGAAACAAGAAAGAGGGTTTCTTTCTTTGAGGGTGCCAAAAACGCCTTTAAAAATAAGTACCTCTGGATGATAAACATTTCAAATGTTCTCGGTCAATGGCAGTGGATGGTGGGTAATATACTCCAGTGGTGGTTCATTTACTCTTTGCGTGAAGAAACTCTTTACGGTATTGCCACAAGCATTGTTGTTATAGGTATGACTCCGGGTAATCTTCTTTGTGTGTGGCTTACAAAGAAGTTCCAGAAAAGGGATGTTCTTCTCATTTCCCGTGCCGCATCTATTGTATGCATTCTCGGAATGCTTGTTGCAATCAACACGGAAAACATTATAATTTTCCTTATCTGTCTTTTCCTGAGAAACACTATTATGCCTATTGATACAGGCGTTGCAACAGGACTCGGTGCCGATGCTCAGATTTACCATCAGTGGAGATTCGGCGAACGCTGTGACTCAATTTCAGGTGTTTTCACATGGTTTACCAATCCTCTCAATCTTGCTCTCGGTTATTTCAGCCCCTGGATTCTTCAGCTTGTTGGCTTTACCTCGGACTGGGATGTGCTTTACGATACGGAAATCTGTGCAGATGTTTTCAGTATCCATGTATGGTTTAATGTCATCAGTCTCTTCCTTTCGATGATTCCCTTCTTCTTCTACAATCTTACAAAGGAAAAGCACGACAAATGCGTTAAGGAGCTTCAGGAAAGACTTGAAGCCGCAAAATCAGAAAACATATCTGTTGAAATGAGTGGGGAGGCAGCGGAATGAAAAGAATTATAACAGTTTTATTATTGGTTTCAGTTTTATGCTTCAGCCTTGCTTCCTGTGGTAGCTCTGATCTTGATTTTCTTTCCGGTAACACGGATATGACGTATGAAATAAGCGACGGGGAAGCTACTGTTACGGCAGTGCCGAACAAATCAATCGTTACCGAAATCGTTATTCCTGACGAATATGAGGGCACACCTGTAACAGAAATTGCCGAATTTGCCTGTGTTAATCTTGAATATGTTACGAAGGTGACTATTGGCAAAAATGTAAAAGAGATATCTGACTGGGCATTCGGCAACAGTAAAAAGATTGCCGCTTTTGAGGTCGATGAAGAAAATCCGTACATCTGCGATGTTGACGGCGTAATTTATACAAAGGATATGGAAGCAATTCTTTTCTATCCTCCTGCAGGCGGAGTAAGGGTTGAAAAGGATGAAAACGGTAATGACGTAAAATCAATTTCATACACCATTCCCGAAGGTGTTGAGATAATCCGCTCTAAGGCGTTTTACAAATGTGCCGATCTTACGGAAATCACTCTTCCTTCTACCCTCAGAGTAATTGAGGAAAAAGCCTTTTTCCGTTGCAACTTGAAATCAGTCATTCTTCCTGACGGATTTGAAGCAATAGGCAAGGATGCATTTGCGTTTAACGCTGAGATTGAAAATATTACAATTCCCGCAAGCGTAAAACAGATTGATGAATACGCATTTTTCAGCTGCACATCTCTGCTTGAGGTTAATATGCAGGGAAGCGAGAGCGAAATGACTCTTGGTAAAAAGTGGTATCCGACGAGAAACGGTGCTGAAATCGGAGAAGCGCTTGTTATAAACTGGGAAAATAAATAAACAAAAAGGAATAGATAAAATGTCAGATACATTTGGAATTTCAGGTAATGAATTTTGCCTTAACGGCAAGCCCTTTAAAATTTATTCGGGAGCAATGCATTATTTCCGTACTCTTCCCGAATATTGGGAGGACAGACTTCTTAAGCTTAAGCTTGCAGGCTTTAACACGGTGGAAACCTATGTTTGCTGGAATCTTCACGAGCCCGAAAAAGGTAAGTTTGACTTTGACGGAATGCTTGATATTGTAAGGTTTCTCGAAACAGCTAAGAAGCTTGGCTTATACGCCATAGTAAGACCCGGTCCCTATATCTGTGCGGAATGGGAGTTCGGAGGCTTTCCGGCCTGGCTTCTCAGCGATAAGAATATTGAGCTTCGTTGTTATAATGAGATATATCTCCGTCACGTAAGGGAATATTTTGAAAAGCTTTTTGCTCTTCTTAAGCCGCACTTTATCACGAACGGCGGTAATATTATTGCAATGCAGATTGAAAATGAATACGGAAGCTACGGAAACGATAAGAAGTATCTTAATGCTCTTAAGGATATGTACGGAGAGCTCGGGGTGGATGTGATTATGTTCACGTCTGACGGTACCTGGTGTAATATGCTTTCCGGCGGAACAATCGACGGAATCCTGCCTACTCTGAATTTCGGTTCCCGTGCGTCAAGCGCCTTTTCGGCGTTAAAGCCTTTCGGTGATGTGCCTAAGATGTGCATGGAGTTCTGGTGCGGTTGGTTTGACCATTGGGGTGAAAAGCATCATACCCGCGGGGCGGAAAGCACCCTTAAGGAAATTGAAGAATTTCTCAGGCAAGGTGCTTCCTTTAATATGTATATGTTCCACGGCGGAACGAACTTCGGGTTTAACGCCGGCTCAAACCATAACAAGGGCTTTGCACCCACGGTTACAAGCTACGATTATTGCGCACCATTGACAGAATGGGGCGATTATACCGAAACATATCATAAGATAAGAAAGCTTCTTTGTGAAAAGCAGGGCATTGAAATGACGGAGCTTCCTCCTTCTCCTGTAATGCAGAGCATAGGTAAAGTTGCTCTTACCGAAAGCGCCGACCTTTTTGAAAATCTTGACAGGATTTCTCAGAAGCATTATTCTCCCTTGCCGAGAGGTATGGAGGCTTACGGACAGAGTCATGGCCTTATATATTACAAGACAAAAATAAAAGGAAAATATTCGGCTTCATTTTTAACAATAGATGACGTTCATGATTATGCTCATGTTTACTTTGACAAAAAGAAGATAGCAGTTATCGACCGAATGAAAAAGAAATCCTTCTTTGCGAAGCTTAAGCTCAAAAAACAGCTTTTTGTCAGCGTTTCGGAAGAAAGCGAGCTCGGTATTCTTGTAGATGCTATGGGTCGTGTGAACTACGGTGATGATATATATGACCGAAAGGGTATATCCAGGGTTATGCTTGCAAATCAGACTATTATGGACTATACCGTTCATACCATACCGCTTGATAATCTTGAAAATCTTGAGTTCAAAAAGCTTTCGGATAATGAGAACAAAAATGGTCCCGTTTTTCTCAAGGGATATTTTGAAGCAGACGGCAAGGATTGTTTTGTAAATATGAAAGGGTTTACAAAGGGATATGTTTTTGTGAACGGCTTCAATCTTGGCAGATATTGGAATATCGGACCGCAGAAGGCTTTGTACCTTCCCGGAGCGCTTCTTAAAAAGAATAATGAAATAGTTATTTTTGAGATGGAAAAATACGGTTCTTGTGATGTTACAATACAGGCTGAGCCTGCATTGGGATAATAATCCGTTACTGAAAAAACAGATGTATAGAAGGCTGATTACATGCCTCCTATACATCTGTTTTTATTTGTTTAATGATGAGCGATACGTCTTAATTATTTGCGCCTTTTAAATCTCAATGCAAATATAATACCAAAACCGAGAAGCACCACGCTGATACCGATCATCACTAAAGCCGGAGCGGAAATCATACTTTGTGGCTGAGCTTGCGGCTGACCCTTGTCGGGAAAGCTTCCGTCAGGTTTCTGCGTTTGTCCGTCTGAGCTTTCCTGAGTATTGTCGATTTTACCGCTATCGATTCCGGGCCTTGCTGCGCTTGCGAAATTACCGGGCATCTGCGGTCTTGATTTATTGCCGGAGTTGTTTTCAGCTGTGTCGGTTTCATCTGAAGGCGTTGCGTCGGATGAGTCATTTTTGCTGCTGCCGAAATTTATCTGCGGCATCTGCATATTATCTCCGAAACCGCCTTTGCCGCCGCCCATAGTGCCCATATCACCAGTATTGATGTGGCTTGCGTCAATCAGAGTGTCGGTTTTCTGTGTGGCAGATGTTGAACCGATTGTACCGCCAAGCTGACCCTTTACACTTTCTGCCCGAAGCATACAGAAATCCTTAAGAGTAGCTGCGCTTTTTTCAAATTCCTCGTATGTGCAGAATTTTGAGGGATCCTTTTCAACAAAAGGTGAAATCATTGCTGTCACTTTGTCAATCATCTCTGCAAAGTATCCGCTGTCAAAATACTTTTCGATAAACTCACTGAAAATCTGATGGTAAAGCTCAGTGTATTCTTCGTTGTTGAAAATCCAATCTATCATAGGTCTGTCGCCTGATCCGTTGACTGATAACGGAGTATCAATAGGGTCGTTTACCGAGGATGTTGCACTGCCCGTTGCCATAAAGCTGCCGAAAGCAAGATTATAGTCCCAGGGGATTATCTGAAGCTTACCGTTTTTTTCGTAAAGGTAGTAGTTGTGAATCATTGAGCCTGTATAGCTGTCGGAATTTACAACAAAATTGTGCACCGAAAAGTAGCGGATAACCGCTTCAATATCAACCGTGTTTTCTGATATTTCGCCGTCGCTGAGCTTTTTCAATGCTTCTATAAGACGGGTTTTGTCAGCGTTGGTAATGTCGGTTTTAGCATTTCCGAAAAAATTTGAGTAACTGTCAGGGTCATCGCCGATGTACTGAAGCTTTACATCCGATGAGCCCATACCCATTCCGCCAAAGCCACCGAATCCGCCTTTACTGTCACCGAACATATCGCTGAAGCTTTCAGGAATCTGTAAATTACCGTTTTCATCTGTAGGCGGAGTCGCACCCTGAGGCATCTGTGAGAAATCCGGCATTTCGCCGCCAAAGGGGGATTCGCCGTTGAAATCGGGAGGCGTCATACCTTCGGGTAACTGATCCGACGGATTATTGCTCTGAATAAAGTCGGAAGGCTGTTCGTTTTTATTTGTTGTTGAATCTCCGGGTGCCTGTGTGGAGGGGGCGTTCCGGGTGCTGTTATCTTTGCTTTGGTTGCTCTTATCCGATGCATTGGAGCTCTGCATAAATTCATCCATATCGAATTTGTCGCCGTTGCCTCTGCCGCCGCCCATGCTCATACTGTCAGGCTTGTAAAGCTCACCGTAGTCCTTGCCGTAATTACGCTGCAAAAAAGCTTCTTCAACACCCTCAACGGCAAGATAAAGACTCCAATCCTCACCGTTTACCGTAATATAAGCATAACTGCACAGAGGTGCCGCCACACCCATACTGTTCATCATTGTGTATGTCAGATAATCCTTCATATAGGTGTTATCCTGAATGACGTTGTTGAGAACAAGCTTATCAAGTCCGTAGTAGCTTTTTGTGTTGTCATAATGGTCAAATTCTATTTTGTAGCTGTATCTGTCGTTGGTAACTGAGCTGAGGGAGGTGTTACCCTTGCCGCGGATTGCAACATTTTTAAAGGCTTCTCCGTCTATTACAACACTGCAGGCGCAGTACTCTTCACTTCGGGCGTTAGCCGTAAACTCATCCCAATCGTTCATTATAATGTCAATGGTATGAACTTCTGAGGTGTCAAACAGAGCTTTTTCATATTCGGGTACACTATAAGCTTTTTGTACACCTAATTTTTCTCCGTTCATAAAAAGTATTGTGATAAGCAGAGTAAGAGCGAGGACAACACAGCATATTTTATCAAAATGTTTATGTGTTGACATACCTTCACCTTAACCCATATATTCTCCGTTGTAGCTTACGAGTACCGCGCTTCTTACGCCCTTGATATTGGCAACGGCATTTATGAAGTCTGTATTTTCATCCTTAAGACGGACATCGAGGTTGAGCTCAACAAGACCCTTCTGAGCTGTCTCGCTTTTTACAGTACACTTGAGGACATAATTCTTAAGGAAGTTCATCACGTGTGTTTCGCTTTCGGCACCATCACACTGTACAACCACAATGTAAGGGTTGCAGTGTGATTTTTTGTTTACAAAAACAAGAAGAATAACGCCGATGATGATACTGCCTATCACTGCAAGAGGAATCATACCTGCTGCAAGCACAATGCCGACGGCGATTGACCAGAACAAAAAGGCTATATCAAGAGGCTCCTTGATTGCAGTGCGAAAACGCACAATTGAAAGAGCACCGACCATACCGAGAGAAAGAACTACGTTTGAGGTTACTGCAAGAATAACAACAGTAGTAATCATTGTAAGTGCAACAAGGGTTGTGCCGAAAGAGGATGAATACATTACACCCTGATAGGTCTTTTTGTAAACCAGGAAAATAAACATACCGATGCCGAAGGCAAGAGCAAGAGCTATTGCCATGTCAAGCACGCTTACGCTTGTGATGTTTTCAAGAAAGCTTGATTTGAAAATGTCGTTGAATGTCATAATAAAAACTCCTTTAAGATTAGTATTGTTTTAACCGTAAATTCTGCATACGGCATATTTTGAATAGTTGCCTGTACGGCAGGAGGAAAGCTGTATTGCATCACGGACGATGTCGGGCAGATATTCGTCCCACTTTACCTCCAGTATAATTGCGTTGCCCGTAGGAACTGTAATGCAATCGGGATTAAGAAAATCTGTGCAGTTAAGTCCTGTTCTGATGTTATAGTCAAGAGTAATACGCACATTGCCTGCCGTAAAAATAAAAGGCTCACGCTCATAATCCACAATGGTTTTCGGCCTTAATCCCTGACCTGAAATTTTGGTGTAAAGCTCCTGAATCAAAGGCTCACCGCTTTGCATCATCCAACCGTAGTCACCGTCAGCAATAGCCTGAGCCATTTCTTTCGTAAGAATCACGCTTTCTTTAAGACACAGACCGTTTGTTTTACTTTTCTTTTCAAGATGAATAACTGAGGTGTCGTGATTATAGTAGCGGATACGGAATTTTTCGCGGAAGTTTACGCCGTTGAGCTTTTCTGTCAACGCTTTGTCCTGAGCATTGTCGAAGTAAAGACTTCTGACAAAATATTTTCCGTCTATGGCGTGAACATCTTTTTTCATCACAGCAGAAAGCCGGTTGCGAAGCTCCAACATATCACAGTGGCTTATTTCGTGCTTGTATTCGTGACGGTATTTCATTCTGTCACCCCTTTGCTGATTGATTTGTACATAAAAAAACCTCCTGTACTATGATGATATCATTGTACGGGAGGTAGATTGAAGTTTGATTGAAGTTACCTTAAAGCTTGCTTAAAGGTAATGTTACTCTGAACTCTACAAGTGAATTGCAGCAAAGGACTTCTATATGCCCTTTATGGCTTTCGGTAATGGATTTTGCGATGGCAAGTCCGAGACCGTAGTGCTTGTCGTCAAGCTACGCCTTTGCGGTAAGCATCAGAATGGGAGTAGTTATCCCTTTTGCGCGAGCTTTCCCGGCAACCTCGAAGCCGTTCATTCCGGGAAGCATAACATCGAGGATTACTATATCATAAATATTACTCTCAATAGCAGCAAGGCCGTCAATGCCGTTGTCATAATGGTCGACATCATATTTTTCAAGACGGAGAATTTCACAAAGAGCCTGAGCCATTCTCTTTTCGTCTTCAATAAGTAAAAGCCTCATAGACACACCTCCGTATTTTATTATAGCATAAAATATTGAAGTTTGATTGAAAAATAAAAAGACGATTCAAAAGAATCGTCTTTTTCTGGTGGGCAGGGATGGATTCGAACCATCGAAGTCGTTGACGGCAGATTTACAGTCTGCTCCCTTTGGCCACTCGGGAACCTACCCATATAAACTGGAGCTGGTGGACGGACTCGAACCCCCGACCTGCTGATTACAAATCAGCTGCTCTACCAACTGAGCTACACCAGCGTATTACTGTGTTCCGTAGAACGCTCGGATATAATATCACAATAAAACCGGGTTGTCAATACTTTTTTGCAATTTTTTTGCATTTTTTTGTAAATAAAAATTTAGTCGGATGAACAGCAGATTTATAGATACCTGCTTTTTGTTTAATTGCAATAATTTTTGTTAACAATGTGAAAACGGAGCAATGTTTTAAACAAATTTTTTGGGAGCTATTGCATTCTGACGAAGTTTTTTGCTATTATAAAAAACAACAGAATATTTAATACACATAATCGAAAGAGAATTGGAGTGAAAATTATGGATTTATTTGATATTCTTTCGCTTGTGGGCGGACTTGCCCTTTTCCTGTTCGGTATGAACATTATGGGCTCCTCGCTCGAAAAAAAGGCGGGCGGACAGCTGAAAAATGTCCTTGCCAAAATGACGGATAATCCCGCCAAGGGCTTCCTGCTCGGACTTATTGTGACCTCGATTATTCAGTCCTCATCAGCCACCACCGTTATGGTTGTCGGCTTTGTTAACTCGGGTATCATGACCCTCCATCAGGCTGTAGGTCCGATTATGGGTGCCAATGTGGGCACAACCGTTACCAGCTGGATTCTTTCACTTACAGCTATTGAAGGCGGCGGTTTTATGGATTTGTTGAAGCCTGATTCCTTTGTTCCTGTTCTTGCGCTTGTCGGAATTTATCTGCTTATGTTCAGCAAAAAGAACAAGAGCAAGGACACCGCTATGATTCTTCTCGGCTTTGCAACCCTTATGACAGGTATGGAAACAATGTCTGACGCAGTTGCAGGTCTCAAGGAGGTTCCCGAATTTACAAACATCCTCACCCTCTTCTCTAACCCTGTTTTAGGTGTTCTTGCAGGTGCGGTGCTCACTGCTATCATTCAGTCCTCCTCCGCCTCTGTCGGTATCCTTCAGGCTATTTCTACTACCGGTGCAATCACCTTCGGCACGGCAATTCCTGTAGTTATGGGTATGGCTATCGGTACCTGCATAACAGCTGTTCTTTCATCAATCGGAGCAAACAAAAATGCAAAGCGTGCAACACTTGTTCACCTTTATTTTAACATATTTGGCACGATTGCAGCTCTTGTGCTTTTCTATGGCGCAAATGCAATATTCAAATTCGACTTCTTTGACAATACGGCAAATGAGGTTGGTATTGCAATAGTCAATACTACTTATAAGGTATTCTGCGTGCTTATGTGGTCACCAATGCTCGGCCTGCTTGAAAAAATGGCAACAAAGAGCATTAAGGATACAGACGAGAAAGAAAAATACGAAATGCTCGACGAGCGTCTGCTTGCAACCCCTGCCGTTGCTGTTGACCGTTGCCGCAGCGTAACCCTTTCAATGGCTGAAATTGCCGTGGAAAGCGTTAAGGATGCTCTCTCGCTGCTTGATAATTATGATGAAAAAATCAGTGAAAAGGTCATCAAAGCCGAAAAGAAAACCGATAAGTACGAGGATAAGCTCGGCACCTATCTTGTAAAGGTTTCCGCACTTGAGATGACCGATGAGGACACGGAGCAGGCTTCAACTCTGCTTCATGTTATCGGTGATATTGAAAGAATGGCCGACCACGCGCTTAACGTGCTTGAATCCGCTCAGGAGATTGACGAAAAGAAGCTTGAGTTTTCCGATGAATGTAAGCAGGAGCTCGGCCAGATTATCGGTGCTGTTGAGGAAATTGTCAGCCTTTCATATGCGGCGTTTACCGAAAACGACCTTGAAAAGGCAAAGCTTGTTGAGCCGCTTGAGCAGGTTGTGGATGATCTTCAGGATGTGCTTAAGGCTCGTCATATCAAGCGCCTTCAGAAGGGCGAATGCACCGTTGAGCTCGGCTTTGTGTTAAGCGACCTTTTAAGAAACTTCGAACGTATTTCCGACCACTGTTCAAATATTGCCGGTATTGTGCTTGAAATGAACAGGTCACATGACGTTTCAATTCACAAGTATCTCAAAAAGGTACGTAAGGGCGAAAATGACTATGCAAACAAGTATGAGGAATTCTCTCAGAAGTACACGGTTTAAGGTGACAGCAAAACTGTTCATACAAAATGCGTAAATGTTACATGAAATTATATTTTTGCTTAGAAATTATTATAAATCTTATTTGTGTTGACAAATTATAAATTATTTGTTATTATTTAACTACGGAAAAATCCGAAAATGTATTTAATAGGAGGTACTACCATGGACGCATTACAGACAGTATTCAACACAATCAGAGACGTTATTGCTATTATCAAGAAGTTCTTTGAGGACATTTTCCCCAAAAAGGATGCTGAATAATTAAAAGAAAGAAGAGGAGACCGTAAGGTCTCCTCGATTTTTTTTGCTTGTCGTGTGGCGTTCTGACTTGTTCTTAAGAATTAACTTTGCTCATAGCGCCGTCTATGTCGCCTTCAACCATAAATTCAAGTGCCGTTGCAGTTTTTTCTGCGGCGGCCTTTATTTTTTCTGCTTCGTCCTTTGAAAAACGTGAAAGCACCCAGTCGGCAAGATCATATTCGGGGTTTGGCTTTGCGCCTACCCCCACCTTTATTCGGGGGATGGCATCACTTTTCATATGGTAGATAATGTTCTTCATGCCATTGTGTCCGCCGTCAGAGCCCTTGCGGCGGATTCTCACCTTGCCGGGCTCGAGACTGATATCGTCGTAGATGACAATGATATTTTCAGGCTTGATTTTATAAAACTCTGCCGCATCGCGTACTGCTTCACCGCTTAAATTCATAAAGGTCTGGGGCTTAAGGAAAAGGCAACGGTGACCTTTGATTCTGCCTTCGCCCAAAAGTGATTTGAACTTCAGACGGTCAATTTTAAATCCATGCTTTTCAGCGAAAAGATCAAGACATATAAAGCCAGCGTTGTGGCGTGTTATTTCATACTGCTTGCCGGGATTACCGAGACCCGCAATCAGATATTCGTAAGAGCTGCTGTTTTCGAACTTTTTCTTAAAAATCAATGTGAAAACTCCTTGTTTGTTTTTTAGCTAATTTATTATATACAAATCAGGCTGAAAGTGCAAGTAGTAAGGTTAATTTCGGACGGACAATATATAGTATAACAAAAAAATATATTTCTTTATGCTTTGAGGAGAGCTATAATGCCAAAATGGAAATAACTTTAAAAATCATTATGCTATAATTTAGTTTAACTTAAATTGAGTTATTATGCTTATTTTCAGATAAAGTACATACTGTTACGGAGGTTGAACATATGGAAAGGCAAAAGGGTCGCAAGGACGGATTTGATAAAAATAAAAAAAGAGAAGAAGCTCCCGAAAGGGAAGAAAGAAATCAGGATCTTATTATCGGCAGGAATGCTGTAAGCGAGGCGCTTCGCAATGACCGCGCCATTGATACGCTGCTTGTTCTCCGCGGAGAAAGAAACGGTTCTGTGGGCAGAATAATTGCCGAGTGCCGTGAAAAGGAAATTGTAATAAAAGAGGTAGACAAAAAGAAGCTCGATTTCCTTTGCGGACAGGGCAACCATCAGGGTGTTGCCGCCTGGGCGGCCGTACACGAATACGCTACCGTTGAGGATATGCTCAATCTTGCAAAGGAAAGAGGAGAGGATCCTTTCATCATCCTTTGTGATGAGCTCGAGGATCCTCACAATCTCGGTGCTATAATCCGAACGGCAGAAACCACGGGTGCTCACGGAATTATCATTCCGAAAAGAAGAAATGCTTCCCTTACCTGGGCTGTAGGTAAAGCCTCCGCAGGTGCTGTTGAATACGTTCCCGTTGCAAGAGTGGCTAATATTGCAGCAACGCTTGACGATCTTAAAAAGCAGGGCTTCTGGGTTTACACAGCTGATATGGACGGCAAAAACTGGTGTGAAACAGATTTCAGCGGTAGTGTTGCCCTCGTTGTAGGCTCGGAAGGAAAAGGCGTAAGCCGACTTGTAAAAGAGAAGAGCGACTTTGTTGTGTCGCTTCCGATGAGAGGTAAAATAACATCTCTTAATGCATCTGTTGCCGCAAGCGTACTTATGTATGAGGTTGCAAGGCAGAGACTCGGCATTAAGGCAAAATAAAACAATCAGAGCATTTCCCTTTATCGTAATTGATAGCTTATTTGAAAGGAACTGAAAGCTCATGTCAGATAACAATAAAGAAAGACATCTTCCCGGAAAGGACTATTTCCGTAATTATAAAGGTACCCATGAGGGTAAAAAACATAAGCGCGACATAACTGAAACGCAGAAGCTGGAGTTTGCCGCCGCATTCAGTGACGGGGAGGAAGAGGTTAAAACATACACTCCTTCCTCAAGAAAAAAGACACCTGAAGCGTTAACCGAAACTGTACGTATACCTGAGGAGGAGCTTTATGCGGTGCCGGAATTCAATTCCGATGAATTTTTCAATACCCTCAGCATAAAAGTGAAAGATGAAAAGCCGGCTGAAGAGCTTGATAAAACAGTTGCCTTTTCAAAAAAAGAGCTTGATAAGGCAGAAGAGGAAACTGTTAAACCGACAGAGGCTGAGGATAAAAAAGCTCTCAGCGATACCCTCGGCAATACCCGTTATTTCAATCTCCGTCAGAAGATGAAGCGAAGCCCTCAGGACAAAAACAGAAAGAGCTTTATGCAGAATTTCCGCGTTCTTTCAAAAGACAGAGAGGACAGGGCAATTTTAGAGGCTGCTCCTATGGGTAAGGGTGGAAAGGGTCTTGCAGACTCGGTGAAGCCGGATAAAGGCGAGGATATTTTTGACGCTGTTGAAAAAGCCTGCCTTGACAAGGGCGAAGGCGCGAAGGATAAAAATGACAAGCTTCTTCTGAAAAAGGAGAGGGAACAGCAGGGGATTTTCAGAGGTGAGGAACTGAAAACCCGGCTTGCTTCCGAAATAGCGAAAAACAGAACCGGTATGATTATTTACGGCGTTCTTTTTGTTGTGAGTCTTATTCTTACTCTGTTTTTCAGAAGCTTCGGCTTTTACGGCTACGCAAGTCTTCTGATTTCTCTTGTCAGCTGTGCAATGTGCTTTTCTGCCTTTATAAAAAGCTTTAAAGCAATCAGAGAGCTTGCTGTTGTTTCCGATACGGCTCTTGCAGTAATGAGCTTTTTTGTGCTTTTACACAATTTTGCTCTTCTCGGCCTTGAACATACAGGCAGTGCTTATACACTTTGTGTGGTTTTTGCCTGCTTTGTGAGAGTATGCTCTGATTATTTCAGACTTATGAGCAGAAGCCGTTTTGTTTCTATGGCTCTTAAGAGCAAGAGCCTTTCAATTCTGCAACGCATTCCTGTTAAAAGTGATGCGGCCTCCTTTGCGAAAAATGTAAGCAAAAATGATAAGTCAGATATTTTTTACTGTGCTGATGCTTTTCTCGACACAAGCGTTGAGGAGCCTGAAACTGACGGCATCAAAGAAAATAAATACTATATTTTCACAATGAGTCTGGTGCTTCTTGCTTCTCTGGCTGTCGGCCTTATATGCTTTGTTACGGAGCTTTCGGGTCTCAGCTTTATAACGGCTCTTACAGCGACTGTCTGTATGCTTCTTCCTGTTATGTATGATCCGTTAAGCCGCATTGTTTTCTACCGTAACGGCAAAGAAATGCTTAAGCAGGGCGCTTGCATTTCGGGCAGAGAGGCGCTGGAGCATATCGATTCATCCGACGGCTTTGTGCTTGACGCAAGAGATGTTTTCGCCGGTGAGGTTTCACGCTTCCGCAAGTCTGCTATTTCAAACATTGCACAAACAGACAGCGCGGTTTTTGCTGCTTTACTCTTAAGAGAAGCCGGATCAGTTCTTGCCCCTTGCTTTGATGAATTTCTCGAGCAGATGAATATAACCCTTCCTCCCGTGGAAAACCTTCTTTACGAGGAGAGGCAGGGTTATTCCGCCTGGGTTCTTGACAGAAAAATTCTTGTAGGAAACAGACAGATGCTTCTCAATCATTCAATAAGCGTTCCCTCAAAGGAGCACGAAAAAGCATACAGCAAGGGCAGATATGTAATGTACGTTGTAATTGACGGTGAAATTACGGCAACATTTCTTGTAAATTACAAGGTCCTTTCATCCCTGAGAAAATATTCACGTGATTTTAATAAAACCGGGCTTGTGCTTATGCTTTCTTCAAAGGAGGCATTTCTCAGCGAAGAGATTGTAGCGGCTAAATTTTCTCTTGATGCTTCTTCTGTTAAGATTCTTTCTCAGAAGGCTTCAAATGTTATGGAAAAATACAACAGCATTGAAAAGCAGACCCCTACAGGGCTTATCTGTTCAAGAAAAAAGCGCAGCATAATGCACCTTATTATGGGTTGTTACAATTCAAATGCCTGTGACCGCTTCATACTTACAATGATGCTTCTCGGTCAGCTTCTCGGCTTTATAGTCCTGGTGCTTTCACCGATTCTTAATATGCCCGTGTTCCTTAATCCCGTTACCATTGTTGCACTTAGGCTTATCTGGGGTGCGGTGACAAATTTTGTTACAGAGCGAAAAAAATAAAAAAGAAGGTGTGTCCATTTGAACGAAACAGTAAAAGTTGAATATCTTTTTAAATCCTACGGCAAAAAGACTGTTCTTGACGGAATTTCCTTTGAACTTAAGGCAGGCGAAATTGTAGGACTTCTCGGACCTAACGGTTCGGGTAAGACTACTCTTATTAAAATTCTTACCGGGCTTATCAAGGACCATAAGGGCAGCGTGCTTATCGACGGAGAAGCTCCCGGTGTACACACAAAGGAAATTGTTGCCTTCCTTCCGGATAAATCCTATCTTCCCGACTGGATGAAGCCGACGGATGCTATAGACTATTTTGCTGATTTCTACAAGGATTTTGATAAGGCGAAGGCAACTGAAATGATGCAGCGCTTCGGTGTGGATATGAATCAGCGCCTTAAGACTATGTCTAAGGGACAGCAGGAAAAGGTTAACCTTATTCTTGTAATCTGCCGCAAGGCAAAGGTTTATATACTCGATGAGCCTCTCGGCGGACTTGATCCCGCTTCAAGAAGTGCAATCCTGGATTTTATTCTTGAAAATTATTCAAAGGATGCGACAATGCTTCTTTCAACACATCTTGTAAACGATGTTGAAAGAGTTTTCAACCGTGTACTTATGATTAACAACGGCAGTCTTGTTGTAAATATGCCTGTTGAAGAGATAAGAGAAACGGGCAAGAGCGTCGAGGACGTATTCAAGGAGGTGTTTGCTTATGTTTGGTAAGCTTTTAAAGCACGAGATAAGACACAGTGCAAGATACAACCTCGTTATTTATCTTGTTGCAGTTGCTGTTACCCTAGTGATGGCACTGTCTCTTATAACGGAGTCATCTGCTCTCGGCGCCGCAAGCTGCTTTGCGATTTATATAACGGGCTTTGCAACGGTTATTGTGACCCTTGTTTCCGTAATCAAGAATTTTTATGATACACTTTATTCGCGCCAGGGATATCTGACACTTACGCTTCCCGTAAAGTCGGGTCAGCTTCTTGCTTCAAAGGTGCTGGTTTCATTTTTATGGATAATTGTGGGCTTTCTTATTATGGCGCTTACCTGGGTTTCGATTTTCTTTTACGTTAAAGAGCAGACACAGGCAAGCTTTGACGTGTTGAAAATTCTTTTTACTGATTCAGGACTTTTAGAATTGCTTCCTTCCGGCTTTGTTGTGGCAGAGGTGCTTTTGGTGTTCGGAGCCATTGTACTTGCAAAAATACTCACATATGTAGGCTATATCTATTTTGCGGTTACTGTTGCAAACACAAGAGCATTTCAGGCTCACCCCAAATTTTTCGGCGGAGTAACTTTTTTTGCCGTGATGATTGTTATTTCAAAAATCAATAACTTTCTTACGGCTAAGGCACCTGTTACGTTTTTTGTAACAACTGAAAAAGCCTTTTTCGGCTTTGAGCCTATGGGTGCAGTTGACGGTGCAATTATTTCCTATGGTGTAGGCGGCACACTTTTTACAGGTCTTGTGGCTCTTGCGCTTCTCGTTTGTACCGCATATATCATTGAGCACAAGGTTAACATAAAGTAATTAACATTTACAGATAAACAGGAGAAAAATATGAGCATTAAAATTGACGGCTTTAACGAGTGGCAGAATGATGCCACGATAACAGGAATAAATCGCCTTCCTTCAAGGGCTACCTTTATGCCATTTGATAGTCTCGACAGGGCAAAAAAAGGTGTAAAAGAGGAAAGCGAAAGATATTTTGATCTTTGCGGAAAATGGAAGTTCAGACTTTTTGATTCTTACCGTGACAGAATACTTTCTTTCGCGGATGTCGGCTTTGACAGCAGCAGCTGGGATGAAATTCCCGTACCGTCATCATGGCAGATGCAGGGCTATGACTATCCCATTTATGCAAATACGCAGTATCCCTGGGAGAGAATTCAGGAGCCGGATATGCCCGAAGCACCGACTAAGTATAATCCTGTGGGATGCTACATAAAAAAATTCGTTCTTCCCAAGGGCTTTAAAAAGGACAGAACCGTGCTTGTTTTTGAAGGCGTTGAGTCTGCATTTTACCTTTATGTAAACGGTGTGCGTTGCGGATACGGAGAAGGTACCTTCAGAAGAAGCGAGTTTGATATAACCGAATATCTCACCGAGGGCGAAAACAACATCAGCGTTGAAGTTTACCGCTGGTGCACCGGAAGTTGGCTTGAGGATCAGGATTTCTTCCGCCTTTCGGGCATTTTCAGAGAGGTTTATCTTTATACTACCAACAAGCAGTATATAAGGGATTTTACTCTTAAGGCTTTGCCTGATACTAAAAATTACAAAACCGGTGATATTCTTCTTGACGTTGAGCTTGGTGACGAAAAAGCCTACGCCGAGGTAGAAATGACCGTTTACGACAGTGACGGCATTGTTGTTGCAACGGATACGGAAACGGCGGAAAAGGGCGGAAAAATCTCACTTTCGGCGGCTGTTCCCTTTATCGAGCTGTGGAGCGCAGAAAAGCCCTACCTTTACAATGTTGTTATACTTCTTCGCGATAAAGGCGGAAACGCTGTTGAATACACAAGCTGTAAAACCGGCTTCAGACACATTGAAATCAAGGACAGCGTTCTTTACTATAACGGCAAGCGCCTTCTTCTCAAGGGCGCAAACCGTCACGAGTTTTCCTGCGATACGGGTAGAGTTATCACGAAAGAGCAGATGATTGAGGATATCCTGATAATGAAAAAGCACAACCTGAATGCTGTGCGTACATCTCATTATCCTAATCAGGCTTTATGGTATCAGCTTTGCGACGAATACGGTCTTTACGTGATTGACGAAAACAATCTTGAAAGCCACGGTACACGCTTTATGGGAGAAAAAACACCTCTTATCCCCGATGGAATGGATATGTGGACACCCTCCTGTATGGACAGAATAGAATCTCTTTATCAGCGCGACAAGAACCATCCGAGTGTTATAATCTGGTCCCTCGGCAATGAGTGCAGCGGCGGTGAAAACTTCCTTAAAATGCACGATTATTTAAACGAAATTGACCCATCCCGTCCCGTGCATTATGAGTCAATATGGGACAAGGCTCATTTTGATTTTGACAAAAACGTAACTGATGTTTATTCGCAGATGTATCCGAAGCCCTGGGATTTGGAGGCGGATATGCTTGCTCACCCCGAAAAGCCCTGGATGCTCTGCGAGTTCTCTCACGCTATGGGTAACTCAGTCGGCGGTAACTACAGATATATGGAGCTTATGGATAAGTATCCTTCCTTCTTCGGTGTGTTTGTGTGGGACTTTGTTGACCAAGGCGTTAGAAAGACTCTCGAGGATGGTACAAGCTTCATTGCTTATGGCGGTGAAAGCGGTGAATTTACTCACGATGGTACCTTCTGTGCAAACGGTCTTGTCTTTGCCGACAGAAGCCTTACACCTGCTATCAAGGAAATAAAACGACTTTATCAGAATGTACGCTTCAAGGTTGTTGATGCCAAAAAGGGCATTGTTGAAATTCAGAACGATTTCCTTTTTACAAATCTCAACGAATATAATCTTCATTGGCAGGTTATAAGTGAAAACAGAGTAATGGACAGCGGTGACCTTATCACCGACATTGCTCCCGGAAAAGCAAAAACAGTCAATCTCGCTGTCGAAAATATCCCTGACGGTGAGTGGTATCTTAATCTTTTTTACGAGCTTAAGGAAAACAAGTTCTGGGCAAAAACGGGACACAAGATAGCAAAGGCTCAGTTTATTGTTAATGAATTTGAAAATAAAAAGACCAACCTTTGCGGTAAGGAAATGACAGTAAAGACAAACTACGGCTCTGTTATTGTTTCGGGCGGTGACCTTACGGTAAGCTTTTCAAGAAGAAACGGAGCTCTTTATTCAATCAACAAGGGCGGCAGGGAACTTATGAAGGGCGACTTGAGGCTCAACTTCTGGCGTGCCCTTACAGATAACGACAGAGGTAACCGTCAGGAGGTGCGTTGCGGCTGTTGGCATAAGGCCGGTGAATACGCATGGATGGGTATTCAGTCCGTTGAAAATGAGGGCAAGGCGGTTAAGGTCAATGTTGACTTCTCCGTGCCTACGCTCCCTGAATGCAGAGGCACTCTCGTTTACACAGTAACGAGTAAGGGTATACACGTTGATTACAGCATCAGCCTTCCCGAGTATCTTCCCGAGGTGCCCGAGCTTTCAATGATACTTCCCCTTGAAAGAGCGGCATATACCGATCTTGAATATCTCGGCAGAGGTCCCCACGAAAACTATATTGACCGTAACACGGGTGCAGATATCGGACTTTACAAGGTTAAAATTGATGATCTTTATGTGGATTATCAGAAGCCCCAGGAGTACGGTGAAAGAACAGGTGTAAGAAAAGCAACGCTCAAGGGTGACGCAAAAATATCCTTTGAAGCAAACAAAGAAATTGAGCTTAATGTTTCACCCTATACAGCATATATGCTCGAGGAGGCCGCACACAAGCACAACCTTCCCGAGGGAGATACCCTTTATGTAAGGCTCATTCTCCGTCAGATGGGTGTAGGCGGCTACGACAGCTGGGGAGCACATCCTCTTGAGGAGCATAAGATTTTTGCAATGAACGATTACAGCTACGGTTTCAGCATTATTCCGCAGTGAAAAGGAGAATAAATTTATGAAAAAGACCTACGGGGAGCCCGTTGCCGCATTCTGTGCGATTGCAACGCTTATTTGCTTAAGATGTACGGTTAAACGCCTTGTTAAAAAATATTCAGGTGTAAAGCTATAATGGCAGAAAAGAGAATTTCATCTAAAAAAACAAATAAAAAATCATTACCCTTGCCGCCTAAAAAGGTTGGCAGGGGCAATGGCTGTGCCCTTTACAAAAAGTGCGGCGGTTGTCAGCTTCAGAATATGAGCTATGACGAGCAGCTTTCCTTCAAGCAGGTCAAGGCAATCAAAAATCTCGGACGCTTCGGTCACGTTGAGGAAATCATCGGCATGGAAAACCCCGTCCACTACCGCAACAAGGTGCAGGCGGCTTTCGGCTGGAGAAACGGCAGAATTATTTCCGGCGTTTATCAGTCCTCCACCCACAACATAATTCCTGTTGATGAGTGCCTTTTGGAGGATAAGCTTGCCGACAGCATTATTGTGACTGTGAGAAAAATGCTTCCGAAGTATAAGCTAACATCCTATAACGAGGACACGGGCAAGGGCTTTCTCCGCCATGTGCTTGTTAAAAGGAGCTTTCACACGGGACAGATAATGGTTGTCCTTGTTTCAGGTACACCCTTGTTCCCCAAAAAGGACGAATTTGTAAAGGAGCTTCTTTCAAAGCACGAAGAAATTACCTCCGTTATTCACAATATCAACGGGGCAAAAACAAGTCTTGTTCTCGGTGAAAAAGAAACAGTGCTTTACGGTGACGGTTATATCGAGGATATCCTCTGCGGCAAGCGCTTCCGCATTTCCGCAAAGTCCTTTTATCAGATAAACCCCACCCAGACCGAGGTGCTTTACGGCCTTGCTGTTGATTTTGCAGGTCTTACGGGCAAGGAAAGGGTGCTTGACGCTTACTGCGGCACGGGCACAATCGGCATTGTTGCCTCGGATAAGGCAAAAGAGATTATCGGTGTTGAGTTAAATGAGCAGGCAGTCCGTGATGCAAAGGTGAATGCAAAGCTCAACAACACGGAAAACATCCGATTTTTTGCCGCAGATGCAGGTAAATTTATGGTAGAAGCCGCAAGGGCAAAGGAAAAATTTGACCTTGTGTTTATGGACCCGCCGAGAGCAGGCAGTGACCTGAACTTTTTAAAAAGCCTTGTCACCCTCGCACCTGAAAAGGTGGTTTACATTTCCTGCAATGTGGAAACTCAGGCAAGGGATCTTACCTTCCTTTGCAAAAACGGCTACAGGGTGAAAAAAATTCAGCCCGTTGATATGTTTCCGCATACTAACCATGTAGAATGTGCGTGCTTGCTGACGAGGAAGTAAGACCGATTTAAGGAGGAAAAAATATGGAGCTTGCAACAAAAGTAAAAAGCATTTTTGCAACCAAAGAGGGTTGGTCAACAGAGCCTGTTGAAAGACTCAGCTACTATTCATATTTTGCAGGTCAGAATATGATTTACACCCTTTTTAATTCCTGTGTCACAACCTTTCTGCTGTTTCTCGGTATCAACCCCATAAAATCAGCGGCGGTTATTTTTGCCGTAAAGGTCTGGGATGCGGTGAACGATACTCTGTTCGGCGTTGTGTTTGACTCAATCAAATTCAAAAGCAGTAAAAAATATCTGCCGTGGCTTCGTGTTTCAACGGTGCTTATACCCCTTGCAACAATACTTACCTTTATTATTCCAAACGGCACCTCGGAAACCTTCAAGCTTGCATGGTTTGCTATTGCTTACATACTCTGGGATACGGCGTATACTCTCTGCGATGTACCCATTTTCGGTATTCTTACCTCAATGAGTCAGAGTATAGACGAGAGAAACAGCATCCAGTCCTATAAGAGCATTGCAACTTATGCCGGTGTAGGTATCACCTCTACGGTGACAACCGTTCTTATCAGCGAAAAGGTCGGTATGGGCTACGGTATGATTACAATTATAATCAGCATTGCCGCATTCCTGCTGATGACTCCCGCATCTTTCAAATTGAAGGAGCGCTTCCACGCCGAGAGTGAGAAAAGCTTTTCGATTAAGAGTATGCTTTTATATCTTGTGAAGAATAAGTATCTGCTTATTTACTATGTAGGTCTTTTCTTCTATTCCGCACTCAATATCGGTAACGCATTTACACTTTATGTTTCCTATTATCTTTTCCACAGCACTCTGTTCTCACTTGTTGTGGGTGCAGTCGGAACGGTGCCGCAGCTTCTTATCGCACTGTGGTTACCGAAGCTTATGCGTAAATTTGATAAGATGAAGGTCAACCGTGTGTGTCTGCTTTTATATGTGATACTCAGCGTTATCACCTGGGCAGTAGGCTACGGAAACATAGTTGTTTATATTATTCTGTTTACAATCCGCTCAGTTCCTCTCGCCGTTGTTGCTCTTGAGATGTTTATGTTCACGCCCGACTGCGCCGAGTATGGACGCTTCAAAAGTGGGACGGAGGCAAAGGGCATAACTTTTGCAGTGCAGACCTTTATGGCAAAGCTTACCGGTTCAATCTCGGGTGCATTGGGTATGCTCATTCTCGGTCTTGAATCTGTCGGGTGGAAGGTTGTGGAGGTTACCTCCTTCCAGGAGCTTGAGGTGCTCGATGTAACACAGACGCCTCACGCCCTTAATATGCTCTGGCTTATCTTTATGCTTATCCCTGCAATCGGCGGTCTTCTTGCTTACATATGCTGGCTGTTCTATGATCTTAAGGACAAGGATGTTCAGGTTATGATTGACTGCAATACAGGCAAAATTACAAGGGAAGAGGCAATGAGCAGACTTTCTAAAAAGTATGATATTGAAAAATAACCGGGAGGGAAGCAAATGAATCAGTTTACACCTGAAAAATCAAGGAACAACAAAATAAAAAGCATTGCCTTTACTTCCTTTATTTTTGTTGCTTTTGCAGTGCTTGTATATCTTTTCCCTTATTCGGGGGATGACTGGGCGTGGGGCTCGCAAATAGGACTTGACCGTCTTGCGGTATGGTTCAAAGCTTATAACGGCAGATATTTCGGCAATCTTTTAGAGCTTGCTCTTACAAGAAGTGAGCTTCTTAATATGGTTGTAACAGCGGCTTTTCTTGTAGGAGCCTGCCTCTTGCCTAAACTTTATTCGGGTAGTAAGGATTTTAGCGCTTACGTAATGGGAACAGCACTGTTTCTGCTTATGCCTAAGGAGATTTTTGTACAGTCAATAGCCTGGACGGCAGGCTTTTCAAATTACGTGCCTCCTATTGTTCTGACAATGCTCTATTTTGTTATTGTCAGAAACATTTTTGAAGAGGAGAAGCCGACGTACCGACCGTGGGTTGCTGCTATTTCAGCCGTGGCAGGCTTTTCAAGCACCTTATTTATGGAAAACGTGACGCTGTTTGTTGTTGCGATTTCAGCCCTTATCGTCCTTTATTGCTTCATTCGTTTCAAAAAGGTGTTTCTTGTACATGTAGTTCACTTCGTAAGCAGTGTTATCGGTGCTCTTGTAATGTTTACAAACTCCGCTTACCGCAACATAGCCAACGGTAAGGATGAATACCGTGAAACTGCTGTAGAAGGCGGAATAGTTGATACAATAGTAGAGAACTCAAAGGAAATTTTTGAGTGCTTCTTCAGCGAGAATATTACCGCACTCGTTATCTTAAGTGTACTTTGCGCTGTTTTATGGCTCGTGTCTGTGAAAAAATCAGATGACCGTGTGAAAAAGCTTGTCAGCACCCTGTTGTTGAGTGTCAATGTTCTTTCGCTTATGATTATTTATTTTAAGAGCAGATTTGTACATTGGGAGCTTTTTATCGACAGCGGAAAAACAAATCTGCTGACAACAATGTTTTTCGTTTTTGTTGCCGGAGTGTATTTTGTTACAGCTTCACTTTGTGTTTTTCTTTGCATTAAGTGTAATAAGGCGAAATTCGCAGCTATGCTTCTTCTTATAAGTATCCCTGTGCTTATTGCTCCCTTGGCTGTTGTTACACCTATCGGCCCGAGATGCTTCTTTCCGCCCTATTTAATGCTCGTGGGTGTATGCGTTCTGATTTTTGTTTACCTTAAGAATGAGCTTAAGTGTAAAGATGAAACAGAAAAAGGTGTTACTGCATCCTTGCTTGCTGTGTGTCTTGCAGGCTTTATCTTTGCTTTCAGCATTTATTCCACAATTCACACCTATGATGTTAAAAGAAACGAATATGTCAGAAAGCAGGTTGATGCAGGTATAACAAATGTTATAGTATGTCAGCTGCCGTATAATTCCTATGTGTGGACGGGAAATCCCGACAAGAAGCCTTGGGATGAACGTTACAAGCTTTTCTACGGCATTGACGAGGATGTAACCTTCGAGTTCGTTTCCCGTGGGGAATTCAATGAGTTTGTGAAAAATTTTGAGGAATAAAAGAACAGATGTATTTTCAAGGTTAAAAGATACCTGAAAATACATCTGTTTTCTTTTTTTATTACGGTGTTGGCTTTAAGCTTTTCCGGGTGCTTTTGCTTCCGGTGCTTTTTCTGTATCTCCGGCTTCTGCCTTTGAAGAGTTCCAGATATGGATGATGCCTTCGTCGTTGAGCACCTTGAGCATAGTAACAAGGATGGGTGCGATAATCATACCGAGAACACCGAAAATCTTAAGTCCGAGATAAAGAGCTGTAATGGTAACTACAGGAGAAAGTCCGAGCTGCCCGGCTACAAGCTTGGGTTCAACAATCTGACGGATAACTGTGATTACGGCGTAGATTACGGCAAGACTGAT
This sequence comes from Clostridia bacterium, assembly GCA_017473435.1. Lineage (GTDB taxonomy): Bacteria > Bacillota > Clostridia > Oscillospirales > Acutalibacteraceae > UBA6857. The sequence goes on from JAFULG010000002.1 coordinate 204,653, forward strand.
TGCAAGAGCATAATTGCCTACAATGAGGTTGTAAAGAGCCCAGGGAATAAGCACCGTGCCGGTACCGAGTACGGGAATAATATCAACAATCGCAGTAACAATCGCGATGATTACTGCATAGTTTGATGAGTAAATGCCTGCAAGCTTAAGTATAGAAAGACCTATGAAAATTTCAGTAAAGGTTACGGTCATGATAAGAGCGTATGCTTTTGCCATTTTGGAAAGGGTGCTTTTAAGGAGAAGCTTTGCTCTGGAAAGGTCCTTGCGCTTATTCTCGGGGAACTGACGCTTGATAAAGTTCATAATTTCATCGTAGTCCGAGGTCATAAAGCAGGAGGCTACAAGGGTGATTACGATAGAAATGAGTATTGACGGAATTTGCTTTGCTGTTGAGATTACACCGCTTAAGGGTGTGGTAATCCATGAAAAGCTGAAGGCGCTGCCGAGAGAGCCGGTTATGCTGTCGGTAAGCTCGGTGCTCTGACCTGCAAGATACTCACGTATCTGTGTAAATATTGTAGTGACGGATTCCGTAAGAGTTTCCGAAAGAAAGGCGGGAAGATTTACGATAAAATTCATAACAGCATTTTCAATATTGGTTACAAGCACATCAATGTGCTGAATCTGTATGGTGATGTAATCAATAAAGCCGCTGATTTCACTTACCGCTCTTACACCGATGAGGGCAATAAGGGAAATTACAATGAAAATCAACGCAAACAGAGAAACCACCGAGGCTGCTCCCTTTTTTAAAAAGGTTTTTCTTGTAAGAAAATTCTTCGGCTTTTGCAGAATGGTGGCAATAAAGAATGCACACACAATGGGGAAGCACACTCCTAACGCATATCTTACAAAAAGAAAGCCGAGAGCGATAATCATGAAAACATATATTATATTTATTATGGCTTTTTTCTTTCTTTCAATATCAGTCATAAAAACACCTCACTTAATACTTTTTATAATATTAACTCATTTTAAAATCAAAATCAATGTTTTAGAAAAAAACTTTAAAAAAATTATTTTTTGAGTAAAAAAATTTCTCCAAAGTCTTTTATTATTTGCCAAAGTATGTTATTATTACTTAGTATATATGCGATTATTGTCAGTTATTAAGCTATTGACAGTTTTTTTTGCACAGAAAGGTAGTGAAAAAATGAACGTTGCTATTCTCGGTTACGGTGTTGTCGGTTCCGGTGTTGCTAAGGTTCTCAAAGAAAACTCAAAAACTATTGAGGAAAAAACAGGGCACGAATTCAAGGTTACACGAATTCTTGATATCAGAGATTTTCCCTTAAGTGAATACCGTACAATTATTACAAAGAATTTTGAAGACATTGCAAACGATAAGGATATTGATATTGTTGTAGAAACCATGGGCGGTGTTGAGCCTGCTTTCGGCTTTGTTACAACCTGTCTTGAAAAAGGTAAGCACGTTGTTACCTCAAATAAAGAGCTTGTTGCAGTGAAGGGTGCTCAGCTTCTTGCTACTGCACGTAAGAACAATGTCAACTTCCTTTTTGAAGCTTCGGTCGGTGGCGGTATCCCCGTTATAAGACCTGTCAGCCGTTGTCTCGCAGGTAACAATATTACCAAGGTTTCAGGTATTCTTAACGGAACCACAAACTACATTCTTACTAAAATGATAACAGAGGGAGTTTCTTTTGAGGCTGCTCTTAAAAACGCTCAGGAGCTCGGCTATGCCGAAAAGGATCCTTCAGCAGATGTTGACGGCATTGATGCAATGAGAAAAATCTGTATTCTTGCTTCCCTTTGCTTCGGTACACATCTTTCTCCCGACGGCGTATACTGTGAGGGTATCAGAAGAGTCACTCTTGCTGATGTCGCTTATGCAGAAAAGTTCGGAAGCGTAATCAAGCTTGTTGCAAGAGCAGAAAAGCTTGCCGACGGTAAGGTGTTTGCAGCGGTATCTCCCTGCTTTGTTAAAAAGGCAAATATGCTTTCAGGTGTAAACGATGTTTACAATGCTTGCTTCGTTGACGGCGATATGGTAGGCGATGTTCTTATGTACGGCAAGGGTGCCGGCAGTGAGGCAACAGCTTCCGCTGTTGTAGGTGATATCATCGACTGCGCTGATAACAGCAAGGAGAGAAAGTTCTTCGGTTGGGAGCCTGCATGTGAAGATATCCTTTCCGATTATACAGACAAGGAAACAGCTCTTTATGTAAGATGCACCGTTACGGATAAGGCAGAGGCTTGCAGAAGACTTAAGTCAATTTTCGGTAAGGTTGTATTCCTTTGGAGAAAGGATCAGCCGGAAAATGAGGTTGCTTTTGTTACTCCCGTAATGAAGGAAAGACAGCTTCGTAAGGTGCTCAGCACAACCGGAGTAAGCGTAGTAACCACAATCAGAATATTCGAATAAACATTTAAACGTAGACGGCGAAAATCTGACAGATTTTTTTCGGTCAGTCTTCACCGTCTTTTATAGGAGGCACTTATACATGGCATTGATAGTACAGAAATTCGGCGGCTCTTCAGTTGCCGATGCCGACAGAGTCAGAAACGTTGCAGGTATTATTACAGATACCTATAAGCAGGGCAACAATGTTGTTGTAGTAGTTTCAGCTCAGGGCGATACAACAGACGACCTTATTGAAAAGGCAAAGGAAATAAGCAAAAATCCTTCAAAAAGAGAAATGGATATGCTTCTCACCGCAGGTGAGCAGATTTCAATTTCACTTCTTGCAATGGCTATTGAGGAAATGGGTTATCCCGTTATTTCTCTTCTCGGCTGGCAGGCAGGCTTCAACACAAACTCAAGCTACGGTAGTGCAAGAATCCGTGAAGTGAAAACAGAAAGACTAGAAAAAGAGCTTGACCAGAAGAAGATTGTTATTGTAGCAGGCTTCCAGGGTCTCAACAAGTACGATGATCTTACAACCCTCGGAAGAGGCGGCTCTGACACGAGTGCAGTTGCTCTTGCAGCAGCGCTTCACGCAGACCGTTGTCAGATTTTTACTGACGTTACAGGTGTTTTCACAGCTGACCCGAGAAAGGTTGAAAACACACAGAAGCTTACAGACATCACTTATGATGAAATGCTTGAATTTGCTACTCTCGGCGCACAGGTTCTTAATAACCGTTCCGTTGAAATGGCAAAAAAATATAATGTAGAACTTGAGGTTCTTTCAAGTCTTGTGAGAGAGCCCGGAACCATCGTCAGGGAGGTAGCAAAGATGGAAAAAATGTTAATCAGAGGCGTTACAAAGGATGCAGATATTGCAAGAATTTCAGTTGTAGGTATGAAGGATATTCCCGGCAACGCATTTAAGATGTTCTCACGTCTTGCTCAGAAGGGAATCAACATCGACGTTATTCTTCAGTCAGTAGGCCGTGACGGCACAAAGGATATTTCCTTCACCTGCGCAGCAGGCTGTGCAGATGAGGCAGTTGAAATCCTTAAGGATATCTTTGATATGGAGGGCGCAGTTGTTTCATGCGACACATCTGTTGCAAAGGTATCAATCGTAGGTGCCGGCATGCAGTCACACTCCGGCACAGCTTCAAAGATGTTCGGTGCTCTTTATGAGGCAGGCATCAACATCAGCATGATTTCCACAAGCGAAATTACAATTTCAGTTCTTATCGACAAGGAATATGCCGACAAGGCTGTATCTGCCGTTCATAAGGCATTCTTTGGATGATAAAAAGGTCGCCCTGTGGCGACCTTTTTAAATGTAAAATTGCAGCCTGGGGGTTGCTGTTAGGTAGTTTCCTTATTATTACGCAAAGAGAAAGAGCGGAAATAGTTTTTAAGTTTGTTAAGGTGTGGCATTATGGAATATGATATTGAATTTTGGAACGCTGTAGATGACTTGGTGAACAGTTCGGAAATTGTAATTGACCGACCGAAGGGAAGCTCGCATCCAAAATATCCTGACTTTGCTTATCGGGTAGATTACGGATATTTAAAGGATACATCCTCTATGGACGGTGCAGGAATTGATGTTTGGGTAGGCAGCAATGATAAAAAGGTTGATGCAATTATGTGTATTGTTGATTTAATGAAAAAAGATTCCGAAATAAAAATACTTATCGGGTGTACAGAGGAAGAAAAAAAGATAGTATACGAAACTCATAACAAAACACCGTTTATGAAAGGTATTTTAATTCAGAGGTAAACGAGGGCGCAATATGAAAAACAACAAAAAAGGCTTACTAAAAAAACACTTTATCCCTTATTTCAAAAAGCACAAGGCAGTACTTGTGCTCGACCTTTTCTGTGCTCTTTTAACAACGGGCTGTGAAATTGTTCTGCCGATGATTATAAGGGAAATTACATCCGTCGCAACAACGGATATATCAAAGCTCACATGGACACTCATTGTGCGCCTCGCCGCAGTTTACGGTGTGCTGAAGCTCATTGATATGGCGGCGGGCTATTATATGACCTACATCGGTCACGGTATGGGTGTAAAAATAGAAAAGGATATGCGTGAGGATATGTTCTCGCATCTGCTGACGGTTCCCTTTTCTTATTTTGATAAAACCAAGGTCGGTCAGCTTATGTCAAGGATTACGACTGACCTTTTTGACATTGCGGAGTTTTCACATCATTGCCCCGAGGAGTTTTTCATTGCAGGTATAAAGATTGTTGCATCCTTTTCAATCCTTGCCTCAATCAATTTTACATTGACCCTTGCAACCTTTATTACAATTCCGCTGATTTTCTTCGGCTCAATTTACTTCAGGCGTAAAATGCGTGCCGCATTTAAGGAGAGAAGAGTAATTGCAGGTGATGTCAACGCACAAACGGAAACCTCACTTTTAGGCATCAGGGTTGTAAAATCCTTTGCAAATGAAGAGCTTGAAAGAGAAAAGTTCAACAAGGAAAGCACGGCTCTGAGTGCCGTTCAGCGTGACTCCTATAAATATATGGCAAGGCTCAATAGCGTTACAAGGCTTTTTGACGGCATGATGTATGTCATTATGATTATCCTCGGCGGAAGCTTCCTTATAAAAGGTAGAATCACCGCCGCCGATATGACGGCTTATCTGCTTTATATCGGTATGCTGATTGCGGCAATCAAGAGAATTGTTGAATTTACCGAGCAGTTTGAAAAGGGTATGACGGGAATTGAACGCTTTGCTGAAATACTTGAAGCCCCGAGCGAGGAGGGCTACGGTGAGGGTGAAGCCCTTGCTGAGGTAAAGGGTGACGTTGAGTTTGATGATGTCTCCTTCAGCTACGCTAAAGAAAAAGGCGACGTGCTTGCTAACATCAGTCTTAAGGTTAAGGCTGGGGAGAACATTGCCGTTGTAGGTCCGTCAGGAAGCGGTAAGACAACGTTGTGCTCCCTTGTTTCAAGGTTTTATGAGCCGCAACAGGGCAGAATTCTTCTTGATGGCAGAGATATCAGAGAGCTTTCTCTTTCTGAACTTCGTAATGCAATAGGCGTTGTTCAGCAGGATGTTTATCTCTTCTCGGGAAGTATCCTTGAAAATATTCTTTACGGCAAAAAAAGCGGAACAAGAGAGGATGCCGTTGAGGCGGCAAAGCAAGCGGGCGTACACGATTTCATAATGAGCCTTCCTGAGGGCTACGACACCTATGTAGGAGAAAGAGGCGTTATGCTTTCGGGTGGACAGAAGCAGAGAATAAGCATTGCGAGGGTGTTCGTAAAAAATCCACCTATACTTATTCTTGATGAGGCGACTTCTGCCCTTGATAATGAAAGCGAGCTTTATATTAAAAATTCTCTTGCAAGGCTTTCCAAGGGTAGGACAACCTTTACTATTGCTCACAGGCTTTCGACGGTGCGCAATGCTTCGAGGATTATCGTGCTGACGGAAAAGGGTATTGAACAGCAGGGCACACACGAGGAGCTTATGGCTGTTGAGGGTGTGTATAAAAGACTTTACGAAAATTCGGAAGCTTAAGGGCAGGAAAAGTAACGAACCGCGAAGGGCGATGAAAAAATAACAATAAAAGCAGGTGTTTTACACCTGCTTTATTTTATATATGTAAGGGGGTACCCTTTGTTGGTTTCTTGCGGCTTCCAAAAACGCTCAGCTACTTAGAGTGCAGAGCGTTTTGACCGCTGCGCCATCCTTGCTTCACCGTTCGCAGGATGAGTTTAAGCGACAGCGCCCGTGTTTTTTTTAAAGCCTGACCGGAACTTTATCTGTTTTTATTTGAATGCCACGTAAGCGTAAACAATACCGTTCTCGTTAAGCCTTGTCTCATTTTCAAGGGTCTGCTTATCAAGCACATAAAATCCGGTGCTTGTTACATGTACATTTTTTGAATTCTTTCCGCCAAAGGAAAAGCCACAGTAGTTTCTTAAAAAGAGTATGTCGCTGTCAAAGACAACCGGCGGATATCCTTGTCGGAAAATAAAGAGAACCTTGGGTCTAAAGCCTAAATTGATAGTCTTTTCAATATCGTAGCCGTGACCCGTATAAGTGCCGGTTACAAACGGCTCGTTATACTTTTCGTGTTCGGCAGCAGTTACATGTATGTTTTTGTCGTTAACGTGAGTTTTACAGAAAAAATTCTGAGGAACGGTGACAGACTCGTTTTGCGAATCGGGAGCAGGACAGCTCTCCCTTTTATAGTAAATTTTGCAGATAATACGGAAGGATTTTACTTCGTCATCGTATTCCGTTTCGCCTATAGTATAACCCGAAATTTCGGTGATGTACTTTTCGTTAAGGAAGGTCAGCACCTCTTCGAGCAGTATGTGAGTATCAGAGGCAAGGCAGATAAGAGGAGAGAAGCAGGTCATACGTATTGTAACTTCGTTTTTCTGACAGAATTCCTTGTTATCACTTTCAAAATAGCTTATTGTGTTTTTTTCGGGAACAAGAGAGAGATAAATTTTCTTAAGGGGAATAGGAAGCTCTTTGGTATCAAAGCCTCTGATAGCTTCGCAGTTTTCAGGCTTAAGAGTGTTGTTTATGTCCTCAATCATTTCGTCGATTATCTGTGAGGTGAAAAGCATTGTTATTCCTCCTTGCTGACGATTGACCAGGTGTAATAGGGGCTTTTACCGAGATAAACCTTTTCAGAGTGATCTATGCTTAGGTGCTTGTCACCGAAAAATAGCGCAACTGACGTACCGTTAATTGCTGAAAGGTCTACATCGGCAGGGGATATGAGAAGATATTTTTTAAGGCTGTCATAGCCGAGCTCCGTTGCAACACCGCGAAGATAAATTTTATTTTTATATCTCAGAGGCTGGAGAAAGGCATTGAAGCTGGTTGTAACTTCTCCGTCCTTTTTGATTATAAGGGTTACACCGGACTTTTTAAAAAGAGCCTTCGGAGCTTTATTAATAACCACGGCAGTAGAACCCCCCGTCAACAAGAATTGAAGCCGCTTCTGCTATGGCGGTATCACGTAAAAGCGTTTCTCTCTCAAGAGCCTTTGAGGGGTTGTTGTTAATTGTAATATCTCCCACACGGTAGGTTTCATATTTTTCAGGCTCACAGAGAGTGCGGACAAAAAAGTGATAATGTGCTACCGCGGCAGCGGTACGCGCTATAAGCGGCTCATCATCTGCGGTGTCGGACCGCAGACGGGCGTTAACCCATCTGAGTCCGATATCACAGCAGGAAAGAAGCTCCTCATCGGGATAGTCTACGGTGTCATAATTACTGCGAAGGACGGTTAAAACATCGTTTGCTGTAATCATCGGGGAGCCCCCTTTATGCACAGGTCATTTTAACGCAGGCATTGTCATAAATTTTTGAGAAGCCGGCAATGGTTGTGATGGCTGCTCTTTCAAGCTGACGGTCAATAAGCTTGTCATATTCTGTTGTTACGGGCATTGCTTCAACCTTTTCAAGAGCGCAGGTCTTGTCAAAGCCGACTATTGTGAGAACGGGAACGTTTTCACTTCTGAAAAGCTCTGCTCCGAGAGGAGTAATCATTTTACCTGTTGCGTGGAAGTCAAGACCCTTATAGCTGTCTCTGAATTCGGGCAGAGAAAGGAGCTTAACCATCATATCGGGCGAAGCAATGAGCGTGTTAAGGTTGAAGGGTGCAAGCGCTCCCCAGATATTGATAAGGTCAGCGTAGGTAAATTCTGAGCCGGAATAGGGTACTTCTATAGCGCTGTTTCCGTTTCCGTCGCCGTCAATGAGTACAGAAATCGCCTGGGCAAGCTGAGCACGGGCAATACCTGCACCAATCTGCTTAAGGGCAACAGTGAAAAGATCAAGGCGCTGGAAGCGGATAGCCTCGTAGGAGGCGCTGAGAAGTCTGCCGCATTTCTGAAGACAGACAAGCTTTTCCTTTGTAACGATTTTTGTTTCGGGGATGAAAGTACCTTCAGCGATAAGGGAAGGTTCATAGTTTTTTTTCGTGTCCTCGGTTGTTACTGAACGGTAATCGAGACCTTCGATTTTGGTTGTTGTCGCAACGATTGAATCAAGAATACTTGAATTTTCAATGCCCTGTGCAACTGAACGGGAAATATATTCGGGGAAAAGAGTAACAGAGTCAGATGTTCTGAAAAACTTTTCAATGGGGTCGCTGTTTCTGCCGCTTACCTTGATATCAAAACGCTTTAGCTGACGTTCAAAGGCATCAAGACCTTCAAGCTCTGTACCGATATAGTTTTCGCTGGGGTCAATGCTTTCGAGGGCGGCTGAAAAGCTTTTGCCGGTTGTGTAAAGACCCTTGTCGAGTCTGATGTTATCATAATTCATATTTTACATCCTCCTTGATTAAAGTATAAGTTCTAAGGTTTTTTCAATAACGTCAACGCCTACAACAGTGTAGGGTGTGCCGTTTTCTTCGTCAACCTCAAGATTACCCATAGCGCCTACTGAAAGCTTACAGATACCGACAGTAGGAAGAGTATCCTTGAAGGAAGCTACTGCATAGCCCTTCATTACAACGGAAGCTACGCCGTCACGGTAGGTTGAAACAATACCTGTAAAGGGTGTGCCTCTGTCGGGATAGGTGATTTCTCCGGTGCTCTTAAGAGCAACTGCTCTGCCGGGAAGTGTTACTGACATTGCTTTGAAAGTGGCCTCGCTTGTTTCGAAGCCGTTTAAAAGTGCGTTCATAAATTATCCTCCTTAAATTTTAAATGCATTATTGATGGTTGTGCTTTTCTTTGGTGAAACTGCTTTGAGCTGCAGGCATACAGGGATTGTTTCGCTGGCCTGGCTGCGAAGGCTCTCCATAAGAGCCTTTAGCTGTAATGCTGACATATCTTCACAGCCTTTGCAAAAAGCATCTACATTTACCTTGTGCATAGCTATTAAGGCAAATTTTCTTATTTCGCTTAAGAGATGTTCTCTGTAAAGCCTTCCGTCTTCAGCTTCAAGCTCAAGCTTTTTTATATAGCTTTTGGAATACACCTGTGTTTTTTCTGCGCCGGAATTGCCGTTAATATCATTTGCTGTTGTTTTTTTTGTCTTTGCCTTCTCTTTTGAAAGGGCTTTTGTAACTCCTGCGTTTTTTTGTGCGGGCACAGCAACAAATGACCATTCGTAAGCATCAGCGGCACCGGACAAAATACCGTGGCACAGTTTTTTGCCGTAGTATTTACCCTTGATGTGGTTGCACTCATGAGATTTCATATTTTTGCCGCAGATTGAGCATGTCATATTTGACATAGAGCAGCCTACGCTTACCTCTTTTTTGATGCCGCCTTCAATCTGAGCGATCATATCCTTGTTTTCATCTGTGACAAGCATATATGCAGTAGCTTTAAGTGCAACATAGCCTTCTCCCGCAGAGGTCTTTTTGCTTTTATCTTCCTGAATACAGGTTTTGAAAATTCTTGCCTTCTGGTTAAGAGAGCTCATATTATGGTCGGAAATACCGGTTCTGCCGACAAAAAGTCCGGCAAGCTCCTTGAGAGCGTCGATACTGAAACGCTCAAAATCACGGTCTACCTCGTTGTCACAGAGGGTAAGATTGAAACAGTAAATATCCTCTGCAGAAAGAGGATTTCGTGCATAAGTGTTGATAAGCTCAAGGTCCTCGGCTGTAGGTGTGTTATTAATTGCCGTTGTCATCGGTTGTTTCACCTCCTGTTTCGGTAATAATTTTTTGTGTCTGTGCATCATAGTAGCGGCTTCTTGAAAGCTCGGTGATGTCCTGGAGTGTTATTGCTTCCCACTCAATGCTGAAGTCGCAGACTAAGCCGTGAAGTCTTAAGAAAAGGCGGCAGATCTGTGAGATGACAGGATTAAGCTGTCGGCGGTAGAATTCAATTTCGCTTGTGAGAATGTCTGCCTGCTGAAAGCTCATTCTTTCGGTGGTAGACCAGCTCAAGCCGAGAAGGAAGGGCGGTATGCCAAGCTTTGCTATAATCTGCTCAAGCATTTCTCTTACAGGTACATCACTGTCGAGAATCTGATTATCCGCACCGATGGCTTTGATGTTTACATCACCTACGGCAACAAAGTCCTTTGCAGCGCCGCTGCCTGAGGACATTGCCTTGCTCCATTCGTTGGCGACGAGCATCGCCCTTTCCTTGGCGTAAGCTTTGTCTATAACATCGTTCTGAGGCTTGTAGGTTACAGCAAAACGTACATTTCCTACTCTTTCCCAGTTTGTGCCGATGGTGTTGTAAATCTTAAGAAGAATGTCGCTTACAAAGGGAAGACCTTTAAGAATTGAAGTTCCGTAAATACTTCCCGGTTCAGGGTTAAGCACAGAGAGAAGTATAAGAGAAGGGTATTTTACGGGAACAAAGCTTCCGTTTCCCTTGTCGGCGCTTACAACGATATCAAGAGCGCTGCTTCCCTCGCTTAAGGATATTGACTTAAGGTCAGCGTTATAAAGGTGGGTTATGGTGCTTCCGTCGGTTACCATCTCACCAACTGACGTACCGTAGGTGAGAAGCTGTTCGAGAAAAGTTGAAACGAAGGCATCAATGCCTTGTCTTGTTCCGCTTACGCTTACATTTCTGAGAAAGTCCTCGAGAAGCTCCTGAACCGCCTTGTTATCGCAGGTGACACTGAAGGTGCCGATGAGTCTTATGAGCTTGTATACTGCGGCATCTATGATGGGAATTGCTTCACGCAGGGATTTGTAAAGAGTCATATCGGCGGTTGATAAGGGGTTATAATTCTGCAGTGTAAGGAAGGGGTGCTTTGCGCCCGAGGTCTGAGGCACTGCAACGACGGCACTTTCCGGCGGTTCTTTTTTTCTTTTGCCTATTGCCAAGTTGTTCACTCCTTTCGTTCAGGGCGAAATCCCTGATTTTTGTTTTCAATAAAAAGACGTATCATCTGTCGGAAGCAAAAACGAAAAATCCGTCATTTGCATCATTAAGGACATTAAGAACAAAGTAGCGGATGTCATCCATTGCGTGGTCGTGTTCTTTTTTAGGTGTGTCCTTTTTTGAAGCCTCATCCCAGCGATAAAGAGAAAACTCCTTTATCGTGTTTTTGCAGGAGGGCGAAATCCTGATTTTTCCGTCACGGAAGGCGCCCTGAACCTTGCGGATGCCGTCAGTAACATCATTTTTTGCCGGAATGACGGTGAATTTGCCATGACGGCAGATGCATTCGATGAAGGAGGCGGCTGACGGGTCAACTATTACGGCGGTGATGCTTTTTCCGTCTGTGAGTGCCGACAGCTCGCTGTAATACTCCTCATCGGTTTTGTGGACGCCCTGCTCCCTTGAATTGAAGTAGTACTCGTCTATTCTGTACCACACTCCGCCGTGAAGCCCCCATAAGCCCATTGAGGTGGGGTTCACGGTTCCGTAATCGCAGGAAACGTAGTATTTTTCAAATTCAGTTACGGGTGGCGAAAGAGTGTACTTTCCTTTTGCGGCATCGGGATAAACAAGTCCGTCAACCGCAACCCATTTACCAAGCACAAATCTTTCATAAAAGGCTCCGCTGTAAAGGCTTTCATAGCGCCTTATCATTTTCGCGGAAAGAGATGGGTTGTCGGACATAAGGAAGTGGATATAGAGACAGTTTTTTTCTTCGCTCTTTTTTATCCATTCCTTGTAAAACCAATGCATAGGGTTTTCCGGGTTGCAGTTGAACCAGAATTTTGAGCCTGAAACAGAGCAACGCGCCAGAGCCTGCTCAACAAAGGAGCGGGGCATGAGGGCGACCTCATCAAGGAGAATACCGCCAAGAGTCATACCCTGAATAAGGGATGCAGAGCTTTCATCTCTGCCGCCGAAAAGGTAAAAGCGGTTTGTTTTTTCATTCATCGTGACCTCTATCATATTCTGACTGAACCTTTCCTTGCATTCAAAACCAAGCTCACGAAGACGCGGTATAAGATCAGTTATAATGTTACGTCGAAGAGAGGTTATGGTTTTTCCGCAAATTGCAAATGAGGTGTCGTCAAAGCGATAAAAGGCCCAAGCAACAAAGGATAATGACATACAGGTTGTTTTGCCGCTTCTTACTGCTCCGTCGCAGATAAGTCCGTCATAGCTGCAGAACGGAGAGCTTTCGTGCCACCAGGAGAAAACGGCAAGCTGTTTTTTTGAGAATGTAGTGAAGCCCCGGTTACTCAATGCTGTCCTCCTTAAGTGCCGCTGCACAGGATGAAATAGCGTTGTAAAGAGAGTTTCCCGTCACATAATCCTTTTCGTCACAAAGTTGCTGTAATTTTTCAAGAGCCTTAAGGCGGTCAAAGAATTTAATTTCTATGTCGCCACCCTTTTTTCTCTTGATTTCGGAAATATTAAAAAAATCCATTTCCTCAAGCTTTTCCTTTTCGGGCTCTTCGGAATATAAAAGACTGATTGCATCGCTGATACAGCCGAAGGCTAGTCTTGTGTATCCCTGAGCGATATCTTTTTTGTCGGCCCTTCGCTGCTTATCTAGCTGTTCAATATAGGCTTTTATCTCCTTTCTTTTCAGAAGTTTTAAAGCGGCTTTTTCAGGAAATCTGTATCCGGATTTTGCCGCGGCCTCTCTGCCGTTGCAGTTGACACTGCAGTAGGTGCAGAAGAGCTTTTCTTTGCTTGAGAGTTCTTTGCTTATTTTCGATTCTCCTTTCTGAGAGGTAAAAAGTCCCCTCACTTATAGAGCGGAAAACGCGATTTTTTGCACGATTTTCGAAACGATTTGACTTGAAATGAAAAAATTTTAAAAAAATATTTTTTTTGAGAGTTAAAACACTCAAAAATGAATAATTTTTGAATCAACTATTGACATTGTTTAAAGGGTAGTATATAATTATTGTAACTTGAGGGAGTATCCCGAAAGAAATTTTAACAGGAGGTAGCTAAAATGAACGATATTCTTGCATGGGTAAAGAACAACTGGGCTGACATCGTTAAGTTCTTCGATAAGTTCTACGGTATCCTTAAGGGCATTCTTGCTGACTAATTTTTAACTGCGCGGTAAAAATTAAAGCTATTTTAAAATTTGAAATTTTAAAATAAAAAGCCACCCGATTCGGGTGGCTTCTTATTTTTATACCGATTATTTTAATTGCATTGTGAAAGACAGGTTATAAGCTCCTTAATAGCTTCAACGGATGAGCGGCCGAGAAGCTTTACGGAGATATACGGTGCACTGCTTCTTGCGCCGCTTATCATTGCTTTTCCTCTCATATTCTGAGCAACGGCAGATGCGTATTCGGGCCTGAAGTCGTTGAAGAAAGCAAGCACCATGCCGTTTTGTTGCTTGATTTCAAAAATTCCCAGCTTTGATGCGTAGGCGCGAAGCAGAGCAACGTCGATAAGTCCTTGAACACTTGGCGGAATATCGCCGAAGCGGTCGATAAACTCGTCGGTAACATCCATAGCATCTTCGCCGTTTTCAATTTCTGCAATACGTTTATACATATTTATACGGTTCTTAACCGAGTCAATATAGGTTTCGGGGATGTGAGCGTCAACGTTAATATCAACAACGCATTCTTTTTTCTCGACATACTCTTGACCGGTTTTTTCTTCACCGATTGCTTCGGAGAGAATTTTAAGATACATATCATAACCGACAGCTTCCATATGTCCGTGCTGTTCAGCACCGAGTATACTGCCTGCTCCTCTGATTTCCAGGTCTCGCATGGCAATTTTAAAGCCGGAGCCGAATTCCGTGAATTCGCGTATAGCCTCAAGACGGCGCCTTGCGGTTTCGTTAAGCTCCTTGTGCTTGTTATAGGTGAAGTATGCAAAGGCTCTACGCGGGCTTCTTCCTACTCGTCCTCTTATCTGATGAAGCTGCGCAAGACCGAGTCGGTCTGCGTCCTCAATGATAAGGGTGTTTGCGTTGGGAACATCTACTCCTGTTTCTATAATGGTGGTGCATACGAGGATATCAATTTCGTTTTCGAGCAGCTGTCGCCATACCTCGCTGAGTTCTTCTTCACTCATTTTGCCGTGGCCTATACCTATTCTTGCATCGGGGAGATACTCCTTGATTTGTGCCGCACGGCTCTCGATGCCGTCAATGCGGTTGAAAAGGTAGTAAACCTGGCCTCCTCTGCGAAGCTCTCTCTCCATTGCTTCGGCGAGTATACCCATATCCTGAGCAACAACGTAGGTCTGAACCGGGTGTCTTCCCGTGGGAGCAATTTCAAGCAGAGACATATCACGAATTCCCGTCATAGCCATATTGAGAGTACGGGGAATAGGTGTAGCCGAAAGGGTCAGCACATCAACACCGGGGAACTTTTCCTTGAGCTTTTCTTTCTGAAGAACACCGAAGCGCTGCTCTTCATCAACGATAAGCAGACCTAAATCCTTGAATTCTACGCTTTTTGCAATAATGGCATGAGTTCCTACGATAATATCTATACTGCCCCTTTTGAGGGCTTTTTTTATTTTTGTACGGTCGCCCTGAGTGCGGAAGCGAGATATCATATCCACCTCAACAGGAAAACCGTCAAAGCGTTTTTTTATGGTCTGATAATGCTGGAAGGCGAGGATTGTAGTGGGGACAAGGATTGCACATTGCTTTCCGTCAGCAATACATTTGAAGGCGGCACGCAATGCTACCTCAGTTTTGCCGAAGCCTACGTCACCGCAAAGAAGCCTGTCCATAGGAGAGGGGCGTTCCATATCCTGTTTGATATCGTTAATGGCAATAAGCTGGTCATCGGTTTCTTCAAATTCAAAACGGCGTTCGAAGTCGTTCTGCATATCCATATCCGGTGAAAAGCTGAAGCCCTTGCTGTTCATACGTTCTGCATAAAGCTCCGTGAGCTTTTTCGCCATATCCTTAACAGCGGCGCGTACCTTTGATTTTGTCTTTTTCCATTCATCGGAACCGAGCTTGTTTAGCTTTACCACTTTGTCCGTGTCGTGGGGTGAGGCATATTTTGAAATAAGGTCAAGCTGCGTAACGGGCAGGTAAAGCACATCGCTTCCTCGGTAGTTGATTTTAATGAAGTCCTTGATAACGCCGGACATATTCATTGTTTTGATACCGTCAAAAACACCTATGCCGTGTATGGCGTGTACAATGTAGTCGCCCTTGGAGATTTCGTCAAGAGAGGTAAGTCCCTTGCCGGTTTTATACTTTGCCTTTTGCTTCTTCTTTTCGGTAGCAACAATTCTGCCGTAGGTGAAAAGAGAAAATTTAAGCAGATCGTATTCAAAGCCCGAGGACAGAGTGCCGGCAACGACACTTACAAATCCCTTGGGAAATTCACCGGGAACAACGGGGAAGTAACGAGCTCTGATACCTTCGGTTTCAAGGTCAAAGGCAAGCTCCTTTGCGCTTTTCTCAGTGCCTGCCATAACAACACAGGTGTAGCCTGAATGAATACAGGGCTTGAGATCGTCGATAAGATATGAGAGTGTGCCGTCCCAGCGAGAGGTCTGACGGGCATTGATGCTTACAAGCTCTTTTACAGGAGTATCAAAGGAGCCGCGTGCAAGGGAGTCGATATAAACAGCACCGAAGTCCTCATATTTTTTCAATATTTCTGTCCAGGTAAGGGCGAAGGTGTCAATGCCCTTTGTAAGAATTCCTTCTTCAAAAAGAGTACGTATGTCCTCGTTTAAAAGTGCGGAAGAGGTGTTGAATTTCTGCTTGACTGAGGAACTTTCACAGATAAATAAAAGCTCATTTTCCATATAGTCAAATACGGTTGCGGTCCTATCATAGGCCAGAGAAAGGTATTTGTCGGGTGCACCTACACCTATAAAATGCTCCAGAGCTTCAATATCCTCGCGGATTTTTTCCTTTGCCTTTACGCTTCCCTTGCCTTTTACCGTGCCGATGAAATCAAGAAGCTTTTCCTTCATAGCCTCGTGGGAATCAAAAAGAACCTCTGTTGCAGGAGTGAGCTTTACGGTGTTGAGGACATCGGTGCGGCGCTGACTTTCAATGTCAAAATGAGCCATGGAGTCGATTTCATCACCCCAGAATTCAATACGGCAGGGTTCTTTGCTGTCGGGCGGAAAGAAGTCGAGGATGCCGCCGCGCAGAGAAAACTGGCCCACACCTTCAACAAGGTCGGTACGGCTGTAGCCTGCGGCAAGGAGAAGCTTTGTGATTTCGTGGGTGGTTATTTCGTCTCCGACGGAAAAAGAAGGACTGCGCTTGATCAGCTCCTCGCAGGGGAGGGTGAACTGTGTTGCCGCCTCAATACTGCAAAGCACAAAGCGGCATTTGTTGTCAAGAATTTTACAAAGCACGGAAAGACGCTTTTGTTCGAACTCGTGAGATTTGTTATCGCTTCCACGGAAGGAAAAATCTCTTGCCGGGTAAAGCTCCGCACCGCCGCAAAGGGTGTTAAGATCGTCGCAGAGCTTACTTGCAGTTCCTTCATCGTGGCATATAATCAGGGCTTTTCTGCCCGGGCAATGCTCCGTCAGGGCAGAGATATAATGAGCCTTATGCACCTGAGAAAGACCGATGACGCCCATGGGAAGACGGTGGTTTTCTATTGATGAGGCTATTTTTGCGAATTCGTCACTGTCCTTTAATATTTTTGTAAAGCCCGACATAATGTTCCTCCTTTATTGCTTAACGCAGTAATGCACCCGAAAAGCTTTACCGTGGGGGTAAGGGCTTCGGGTGTGATTATTGTTTATATTATAGTATATGTAAAGTGCGAAAGTCAATGAATTTTGAAACGCGAAAGCAAGAAAAGTTTTGGTCAAGCTTTTACAAAAGCTTGCGGGGCATCGTCTCCGAAGCGCCGGCGGCGGATGCAGCGATTTTTTCGGGGTCCCCGAAAAGCCCGATAGGCTTTTTGGGGAGGAGGAAGCACAACGGAGCGGTGAGCTTTTCCGCAAGGAAAACGATGAGCGAGTTTGTGCTGACGAGGCGCAGCGGTCAAAATCGCTCGGCGCTCCAAGCCGATAAGCGATTTTGGGAACCGCAAGAGAGCAAAGGGGTGAAACCCTTTACACGTTAAAAAATTGATAAAGGTCACGGATTTCAAAATTCCGTGACCTTTGTTTATGACAATAATTGTTTTATGCCCTCGCCGGGTAGGCATTCTTTCTTGTAAGAAAGAATCAAAGAACTTTAACCGTTTTATTCAGCATCCTCTGCAGGAGCCTTACCCTTTGCAAGGATAAGGTTTGTGATGATACCGAGAATAAGAGCGCATGCGATTGAGGTGATTGTAATCTTACCGAAGCTGAGGGTAAGACCGCCGATACCTGCGATAAGGATAACTGAAACTGTATAGAGATTCTTGTTATCCTCAAGGTTAACACCCTGAATCATCTTAAGACCTGAAACAGCGATAAAGCCGTAAAGTGCCATACATACACCGCCCATTACGCATGAGGGAATTGAATCAACAAAAGCAACGAAGGGCTGGAAGAAGGCAATTATAATTGCGCCGAAAGCCGCTGCGATGATTGTATAAACTGATGCGTTTCTTGTAAGAGCAACGCAGGCTACCGATTCACCGTAGGTTGTGTTGGGACAGCCACCGAAGAATGCGCCTACCATTGAGCCAACACCGTCACCGAGGAGAGTTCTGTGAAGACCGGGCTCCTTGAGAAGATCCTTGCCGATGATTGAAGAAATGTTCTTGTGGTCAGCAATGTGCTCTGCAAAAACAACAAAGGCAACGGGGAGGTAAGCAGCGGCGATTGTGCCGATATATGCACCGTCAATTTCCTTGATGCCCTTTGCAGCGGTAAGGAAGGTGAATTCGGGAAGAGCGAAAAGGCTTATGCCGGAGAATACGCTGAAGTCAATAAGCTTGATTGCATCGTTGCCGGTTTTAATGCCGATTACGGTAAGAACAGCGGCAAATGCATAGCCTGAAAGGATACCGATGATAAAGGGGATGAGCTTGATTGACTTTTTGCCGTAGGTTGAGCAGAGCATTGTAACAAAAAGAGTTACAAGACCGCAGGCGACAGCAACAAGGGGATTTGCTGAGGAAACCTTATTTACTACTTCAACAACCTGACCATCCTGAATAACCTGAGAAGCGGCATCAATCATAAACTTGCCCTTCTGAAGGTCGCCGATTGCGTTGCCTGCAAGGGAAAGACCGATGATGGCAACTGTGGGGCCGATAACCTGCTTGGGCATAAGCTTGTCAATCCAGCCAACGCCTACAAATTTAACTGTAAGAGCAATAGCAACATAAACAAGACCTGCAAATACAGCACCGAGGATAATACCTGCATAGCCTGCCTGAGCGCTTACAGCACCTGCAAAAGCGGCACCCATTGAGCCGAGAAAGGCAAAGGATGAGCCGAGGAAAACGGGACTGTTAGCTTTTGTAAAAGCAACATAAACGAGCGTACCTACACCTGCGCCGAAAAGAGCGGCTGAGGGCTGCATACCGTTGCCGATAATGATGGGAACAACGAGGGTTGCAGCCATAATGGCAAGAAGCTGCTGAATTGCATAAATTACCAATTGAGGAAATTTAGGTTTGTCTTTGATGTCATAATAAAGTTTCATATTTTCCGTCCTTTTATTTAATTTTATTCTTAAAAATCAGTGCCACAAAAAGTGACACTGATTTAAAAATTACAGATGTGCTTTAACGTTTGCTTCGTAGTGGCCTGTATCCTGGAATCCTGTCTGAGTATTAAGTCTTTCTGCTGACCATGCTTCAGCGATTTGATTGTAATCGCCTTTGGCAATATCAGCTCTCCAGAAGCCGTCCTTTGCACCGTACATGCACCAGTCGGAGCTCCACATACCGTGACCTGTTGCTTTATATGTCCAGAGCATCCAGCTGTAATCAAGCTTGTTCATTGTGCTGAAGCAGTTGTTCCATGTAGTCTTCTGGTGGGGATAGAATTCACCAACCATAAGAGGTACATTGGGATGAAGGAACATTGTGAGGAGAAGGAAGAAGTTGAAGATAAAGTCATTGTTGTTGTAGAAATGAACCTGATAAACAACGTTCTTCCAGCCCTTGAGGAAGGTCTTGGGAAGGGCAAAGCCTGTCCAGATTGCTTCCATTGTGATGATGTGATCCTCGTCAACGGCACGTACTGTATCATAGAGAATGCCGTAAATCCATTCATTCTTTATACGTCTTTCGATTTCTGTACATTCAACGTCGCACATAGGCTCGTTGAGAAGGTCGTACATAGCAACAGCGGGGTTGCCGTTGAAGCGCTCGGCAATAGCTGTCCAGAGCTCCTTTGTAAGTCTGCGGTATTCTTCACCGCGATCGCTCTTTTCGTAAAGCTGTGCACCCTGGAAGGCGCGTCCGCTGTGGGGAGCGTCACTCTGTGAGCCTACTGCACCGTGCATGTCAAGGATAACATAAAGCTCACGCTCACGGCATTCCTCTACAACCCAGTCAAGGATTGAGAAATCCCATTCGCCGTTTTCGTCAAGGATTTTTGTACCCTTGTCGTCATAGTAGAAGTTTCTGTACCAGAAGGGAACGCGGACACAGTTGAAGCCCTTCTCTTTGATGTTGTCAAGGTCCCATTCGGTAATCCAGTTTTCGTAGTACATATCCATAAGCTCTTTAGCCTTTTCTCTGCCAAAGCGTTTTTCAAGAGTGTCGTAGATGTACTCACCGTCATACTGTTCACCTTCGGGAATGTGGTCGGGGCAGAGCCAGTCCTCACGGGTAAGCCATGCACCGAGGTTTACGCCCTTGAGCTGAATGTGCTCGCCTTTTTTGTTGTAGAGTGTTCTGCCTTTTGCAACGAGGAAATCCTCGTCGGTAAAGCCTGTAACCTCGGCTGCGGGAGCCTCTGCCGCAAAGGCAAATGCTGTGCAGGAGAAAACCGTGAGAAGGCAAAGCAGAACAGCTAAAGCTTTTTTGAAAGTTTTCATATGTTTGTCCTCCGTTTTGTGTATTTTTTTACCGTATATTATTATACTACTGACTATAAAAAAGTCAATGTGCAAAGGTGTGATTTTACCTATTTAACAAAAAGAGGGGTGCATTTTTGGAGTAATTTTCAAAGCTCTGTTGTTACTTTGGCGGACACCCCAATTACCGTGATGCAGACAAACCGAAACGGACGGCATTTGCCGTCCGTTGATTAATATTTATTACCGGTTATCAGCTGCTGAATCCTGACCCTTTTTATGCAAGTGCCTTTTCAAGCTCCTCTTTGATAGCCATAATGAACTCTTCCGTTGTGAGTGCAGTTGCCTCTGAGCCTTCCCACAGACCTACAAGGTCCTTGGTCATTTTACCGCTTTCAATAGTGTCAATGCAGGCTTTTTCAAGCTTTGCGGCAAAGTCCATGAGTGCTATGTTGCCGTCAAGCTCGCCACGCTTTGCGAGGGCGCCTGTCCATGCGAAAATTGTTGCTATGGGGTTTGTTGAGGTCTTTTCGCCCTCAAGGTAACGGTAGTAGTGTCTTGTTACAGTACCGTGAGCGGCTTCAAATTCATAGTTGCCGTCAGGTGAAACAAGGACGCTTGTCATCATCGCAAGAGAGCCGAAGGCGGTTGAAACCATATCGCTCATAACGTCACCGTCATAGTTTTTGCACGCCCAGATGTAGCCTCCTTTTGAACGGATAACTCTTGCAACGGCATCGTCAATGAGGGTGTAGAAATACTCAATGCCGAGCTCTTCAAACTTTTCCTTATAGTTCTTGTTGTAGATATCCTCAAAGATAAGCTTGAAGGTTTGGTCGTACTTTTTGGAGATTGTGTCCTTTGTGGAGAACCAGAGATCCTGCTTTGTATCGATGGCGTATTTGAAGCAGGAATGAGCAAAGGATTTGATGGAGGTATCCTTGTTGTACATACCCTGAAGAACGCCGCCGCACTCAAAGTCATAGATTGTTGCTCTTTCCTCCTCTCCGTCCTCGCTTGTGAAAACAAGCTCTGCCTTGCCGGGCTTTGTGGGACGGAATTCCGTTGCCTTGTAAACGTCACCGTAGGCGTGACGGGCAATGGTGATAGGAGCCTCCCATGTTCTTACGGTAGGCTTGATACCGCTTACGAGAATGGGTGTTCTGAAAACTGTACCGTCAAGGATTGCGCGGATTGTGCCGTTGGGGCTCTTCCACATTTCCTTAAGCTTGTATTCCTCAACGCGCTGTGCGTTGGGAGTGATGGTTGCGCATTTTACGCCAACCTTGTACTTTTTGATTGCTTCACCTGCATCAATGCTCACCTGATCGTTTGTCTCGTCGCGGTAGGGAAGACCGAGGTCGTAGTATTCGGTGTTGAGTTCAACATAAGGTGAAAGAAGCTCGTCTTTTATCATTTTCCAGATGATACGGGTCATTTCGTCGCCGTCCATCTCAACAATTTTACCCATTTTAATTTTTTCCATGAGATGATTCTCCTTTTATAAAAAATTCCTTTTTATTTTAGCACAGTAAAGAACTAAAATCAATAGTTTTTTGCTTAAAAAAAATCCGTCAAAATGTGCAAAATTTTTTTATACTTGATTTTTATTAAAATTAGTAGTAAAATCCAAAATATATATATAAATTCAGAAAGGATTACTTTTATGAATATAATAGTTGTCGGCTGCGGAAAAATCGGCTACAGGCTTGTTGCAGAGTTTGTTAATGAAGGACACGACATCACCGTAATTGATACAGATAATCCTACGGTTGAGGAAATAACCAACATATACGACTGTATGGGTGTGTGCGGTAACGGTGTTGACTGTAATGTGCTTGAAAGTGCAGGCGCAAGGGAAGCTGACCTTCTTGTTTCTGTAACCAATTCCGATGAGCTAAATATGCTCGCTTGCTTTCTTTCAAGGGAAATGGGTACAAAGAACACCGTTGCCCGTATAAGAAACCCTGAGTATAACGGCGATTCTCTTGCTTTTATGCGACATAAGCTGGAGCTTTCCATGGCTATCAACCCCGAGCGACTTGTGGCTCAGGAGCTTTATAATATTCTTAAAATCCCTTCAGCATTCAAGGTTGATTATTTCGCAAGGCGCAACCTTGAAATGATAGAGGTTCGTCTTAAGCCGGAAAGCAGTCTTTGCGGAAAGAAGCTTTCAAAAATCCGTGAAAAGCAAAAGGAGGAGTTCCTTATTGCAGCTGTTTTAAGACAGGGAGAGCTTATTATTCCTGACGGTAGCTTTGAGCTTAAGGTCGGTGACATTGTGTCTATTGCTGCTTCTCCCGGAGATATGCAGAAGCTTCTCAAGGGTCTCGGACTTCTTAAAAAGCAGGCAAGGAATATTATGATTGTCGGCGGAAGCAAAACTGCCTATTACCTTGCAGATATGCTTCTCGCTTCGGGCAACGATGTGAGAATTGTTGAAAAGAATCTTGATCGTTGCCGCGAGCTCAGTGAGACTCTTCCCAAGGATGCAATTATAATTCATGGCGACGGTTCGAACCGTGAGCTTCTGCTTGAAGAAGGTATGAGAAGCCTTGACGCCTTCCTTTGCCTTACGGAACTTGATGAAATGAATATTCTGACCTCACTTTTTGTTTCCCGTCAGAATGTACCTACGGTTATCTCCAAGGTGAATAAATCTGAGCTTGTCGATGTTGCTGAGAGCATGGGACTTGACTATACTGTATCGGCTAAGGAGCTGACGGCAGAAATTCTTCTTCGATATACCCGCGCTCTCGGTAATTCAAGAGGAAGTGCCGTTGAAACCCTTTATAAAATTATGGACGGCAAGGCTGAGGCACTTGAATTTGTTGCGCAGGACGGAGCCGCTTATCTCGGCGTTTCTCTTAAGGAGCTTTCAATCAAGCAGGGTGTGCTTGTTGTTGGTATAATCCGTGAGGGCAAAAAGGCGCTCATACCCAACGGTGACGACAAAATTCAAAGCGGTGACAGAGTTATTGTCCTGAGCGCAAATAACAGACTCAACGACCTGTCAGAAATTCTGAGGTAACAAAATGAACAGAAGAATGGTTTTATACATGGTGGGAAACGTAACCAAGCTTGAAGCTTTGCTTCTGCTGCCGGGGCTTATTACGGCTCTCGTTTATAGGGAAGCCTGTGCCATAGATTTTCTTGTAGCCATAGGTGTTTCTCTTGCTGTGGGCTTTTTCCTCACCTTCGTTTTCAAGCCCTCCTCAAAGGTCTTCTTTGCAAAAGAGGGTTTTGTTATAGTAGCTCTTTGCTGGCTTGTGATGTCGGCAATAGGCGCACTGCCCTTTTATTTAAGCGGTGAAATACCGTCTTATATTGATGCCTTTTTTGAAACCTCAAGCGGCTTTACCACAACGGGTGCGTCAATTCTTACTGATGTTGAAAGTATGAGTAAGGGCCTTTTATTCTGGCGTTCCTTTACCCATTGGATAGGCGGTATGGGTGTGCTTGTTTTCATTATGGCGGTCATAAACAATCTGTCTGACAGAAGTATTCATATTCTCCGTGCGGAGTCTCCGGGGCCTGTTGTGGGAAAGCTTGTGCCTAAAATGAAGCAGACAACCCGTATTCTTTACATTATTTATATAGCTCTCACTTTGTTGAATATAGTGTTTCTTTTAATTGGCGGTATGCCTCTTTTTGAAAGTATTGTACACGCCGTAGGCACAGCAGGTACCGGCGGATTCGGAGTTAAGGCTGATTCTTTTGCCTCATATTCGCCTTACCTTCAATGGGTGACTACAATATTTATGTTTATTTTCGGCGTTAATTTTAATATCTATTACCTGCTGCTTTTACGTAAATTCAAAAGTGTTTTAAAAAGTACGGAGCTTAAATGTTATCTTTGTGTAATCGCTTCAGCTGTTGTTCTTATTTGCATCAATATTGCGCCTATGTTCGATTCCGTGGGTGAGGCACTCAGGCATACAAGCTTTCAGATTGCTACGGTGATGAGTACAACGGGTTACGCTACAACAGACTTTAACCTGTGGCCCTCTTTCTCTAAATCAATACTGTTTATGCTTATGTTTATGGGCGGATGTGCAGGCTCTACTGCAGGCGGCTTCAAATGTGCAAGAGTCATAATTCTTGTCAAAAAGGTAAGAAGAGAAATCAAAAAGCTTCTTCATCCGAGAAGCGTAACATCAATGATGTTTGAGGGTAAGGGTATGGATAATCAGGTTGTAAGCTCAACCTCGTCTTACCTTGTTGTGTATATTATGATTATCTGCGTTTGCTTCCTCGTTATAAGTCTTGACGGCTTTGATTTTGAAACAAATCTTACAGCTGCGGTATCCTGCGTCAATAATATCGGTCCCGCCTTCGGCGCAGCAGGACCTGCTTCAAGCTATGCCGCTTTTTCGCCCTTGTCAAAAGTAGTGCTTTCTCTGGCGATGCTTTTCGGCAGACTTGAAATTTATCCCATGCTTATTGCCTTTTCTCCCTCAACTTGGAGCAAGAAGTAAGCTGAAAATGATTTAAAAGAAATATTACATCCGTTACACCGTTGTTCCGTACAGACAACGGTGTAATTTTATGATTTAATTCTCTGTTTTCGGTTGACTTTGGAAACACAAAATTGTACAATACTATAGTATGGGTTAATAGCCCTTAAATTCATTTATTCAGGAGGTGGGTCGCATAATGGACGGCGATAGTAAACCTAACGCGTGCAACTTAAATAAAATTTATGCAGACCCTGCCGTTTTACCGACAGAGCTCTGCTGAGAAAGTCGGTGAAAAAATGAATGAACAGGATTTCTCTTATCTTCGCTCCTTGCTTGAAGATAACAACCTGAAGCTTCTCAGGGATGAGCTTGCCGATATGGCTTATCCCGACATCGCTGAATTCATTATGGAGTTTGACGATGACAAAATTGCGGTGCGTCTTTTCCGTATTCTCCCGAAGGATATTTCGGCGGACGTTTTCGCTTACCTTGACCTTGATAATCAGCAGGCAATTGTACAGTCGATTACCGACAGCGAAATCCAGCGCCTTATGGATGACCTGTTTGTGGACGATGCCGTTGACTTCCTTGAAGAGGTTCCTGCAAATATCGTAAGACGTGTTCTTGCAAATACGGATAAGGAAACGAGAGATACCATCAACCGCTTCCTTAAATATCCCGAAAATTCCGCAGGTAGCGTGATGACCAACGAAATGGTTGAGCTTCACGACAGACTGACCGTTGCTGAGGCTGTAAAGAGTATCCGCCGTAACGGTATTGATAAGGAAACCATCTACACCTGCTACGTTATTGATGACGGCAGACACCTTGTGGGTACAATTCCTCTTCGCAGACTTCTTCTTAATGATGACGATACACCTCTTACAGATATTATGATTGAGGATGAGCAGCTCATTTTTGTCCGTACGATGGATGACCAGGAAGAGGTTGCCTCTGTTGCTAAAAAGTACGATCTTCTTTCCGTTCCTGTAACGGATAAGGAGGACAGACTCGTAGGCATTATCACTATCGACGATATCGTTGATATCATCGATGAAGAAGCCACCGAGGATATGGAAAAGATGGCTCTTCTTACTCCGTCAGAGGATGAATACCTTAAGACGGGCGTTTTCTCTCTTGCAAAAAATCGTTTCGGTTGGCTGCTTCTTCTTATGATAGCCTCAACCTTCACGGGACAGATTATTGAGGGCTTCGAGGCACAGCTTGCAACTATAGCAGGTCTTACAGCCTGTATACCTATGCTTATGGGTACCGGCGGTAACTCGGGAAATCAGGTTTCAACCCTTATCATCCGCGGCCTTGCCCTGGGTGAGGTTAAAATCAAGGACTATTTTAAAATACTCTGGAAGGAAATCAGAGTTTCACTTATGGTCGGTATTGCCCTTGCTGTTGCCAATGTGGCAAGAATGCTCATTGTAAGGGCGCTTACGGGCGGTGACACAACCAACAGCGTTATTATGGTCGTTTCCCTTTCCGTTGCGGCGGTTGTTATTGTTTCAAAGACAATCGGCTGTACATTGCCTATTGTCGCAAAAATCTTTAAGCTTGACCCTGCACTTATGGCAGGACCGCTTATCACCACCCTTGTTGACACAATTTCCCTTATCATTTATTTTGCACTTACCAAGGCGCTTATTCCTATGGGATAATGTTGGGGCGGCAACCTGCCGCCCGGAATTTTATAAAAACTTCCTGATTTTAAATTATTGGAGGCGATGTTTTGTTCAAACGCTTTATGTCCTTTACAAAGGGTTACAGAATTCTTACCGTTATCTGTCCCTTTATGATTTATCTCGATATCATTATTGAGCTTGAAATTCCAAAGGCTATGGGTAGAGTTGTGGATATGCTCTATACCCTTGAGCCGGGCTCGGAGGCTTCAAAGGCTATGATTGTCAACGAGCTTTCCGTTGAAATTCTCAAAATGCTTCTGCTTTGTGCCGTTACCCTTGTTGTGGGCTACATAGCTTCACGCTGCAGTGCTATTGCAAGTATGGGCTTCGGTGCAAATTTAAGAAGAGAGCTTTTTAACAAAACTCAGGATCTCTCCTTTGAAAATATCAACAAGCTTAAGATTTCTTCACTTATCACAAGAATGACAAGTGACGTTTCACAGGTGCAGAATGTTTATAAAAACACAATCGTTACTTTCATCAAGGGACCTCTTATGCTCATAAGCGCTCTTGTTTATGCCCTTGAAATCAGCCGGGATCTTTCCGTTATCTTTTATGTTGCCCTTCCTGCAATCGTAATCATCCTCGGCGCAATGGGTGCAATGGCTGTGCCCATCTTCAAAAAGATGCTCAAGCAGACCGACGAGTTCAACGGTGTGCTCCGCGGTAACATCAATGGTATCCGTGTAGTTAAGGCTTTTGTCCGTCAGGAGCACGAAAAGAGTCGCTTTGCCGTTGTCAACGAGGCTGTTATGAAGCTTACAATCAAGGCGCAGTCTCTTATGCTTTATATTATGCCCGCGATTATGTTCGTTATCTACGGATGTATGGTTTATGCCCTTTGGAGAGGTAGTGATATTATTATCGGCAATCCCCAGGCAGCGCTTGACGAAACAGGTCTTAGTGTAGGTAAGCTCACTGCATTCATTACATATATTTCCCAGGTGCTTTCATCACTTATGATGGTGCTTCTTGTATTTGTAAGCATGATTATGGCAAAGGCATCCATCGATAGAATCAGCGAGGTGTTCAAGCAGGAGCCTGCTGTAAGCGACGATGGTACGGACAGAAATCTTACTGTCGCTGACGGTTCGATTGAATTTAAAAATGTTTACTTTAAGTATAACAGAGACGCAGATAAAAACATCCTCGAGGATATAAGCTTGAGCGTAGCTTCCGGTGAAACCCTCGGTATCATCGGCGGTACAGGCTCGTCGAAGTCAACCCTTATTCAGCTTATTCCCCGTATTTACGACGCTGACGAGGGACAGGTGCTCGTAGGCGGCAGAGACGTAAAGGATTATTCCTTCAAAAACCTTCGTGACGAAATTTCCGTTGTGCTTCAGGAGAGCCTTCTTTTCTCGGGTACAATCAAAGATAATATCCGTTGGGGTAAGCTTGAAGCAACCGACGAGGAAATTATTGAAGCGGCAAAGGCTGCCCAGGCTCACGAGTTCATCGAGGGCTTTGAAAAGGGCTATGACACCGAGCTCGGTCAGGGCGGTAACACCGTTTCCGGCGGTCAGAGACAGAGAATCTGTATCGCAAGAGCTCTCATCAAAAAGCCGAAGATTCTCATTTTTGACGACTCAACAAGTGCCGTTGATACAGCAACGGATACCCTTATAAGAAGAGCTCTTCGCAGTGAGGAGTTTTCGGGTATAACAAAAATTATTATTTCACAGCGAATTACCTCGATTATGGATGCCGACAGAATTGTTGTTATGGATAACGGCAGAATTCACGCTACGGGTACCCACGACGAGCTTAAGGAAAGCAGTGAAATTTATAAGGAAATCTTTGTTTCACAGCAGGAAGGAGTGTTGGCACAGTGAATAATAACTCCAAAGCAAGTGAAGTTAAAGAAGAAATAAAAGAAAAAGAGCTTTTGACCGAGGACGTTAAGGAAGAAGCAACCGAAGAAAAAACTGAGGAAAAGAAGCTTTCCAAAAAGGAACTCCGTGAAAAGCGCAAGGCTGAAAAAGCTAAAAAGAAAATTCCTGAAAACGAAACCGAGGAAGAGCGCAAGGAGCGCGAAAAAAAGGAAGAAGCAAAGAAGAGAAAAAAGCCCAAGGATATAAAGACTGCAACAAAGCGACTGATTTCCTATATCACAAAATATAAGGCGTTACTTTTCCTTGTTGCAATTCTTGTTGTGCTTACAACTGTAACAAGCGTTATTGCTTCACTTTTTATGATTCCCGTTTACGAAGTTCTCGAGGGTGTAATTACAGGCAAGAGCGACGTAGAAAACCCCTTTGCCGAAATTGCAAAGTGGCTTGTAATTATGGCGGTATGTTATATTTTCTCTGCCGCCTGTAACCTTGCTTACACAAAGATAATGCTTTATGTATCAAGTCATACCCTTAAGAATATGCGCCGTGATCTTTTCAATCATATTCAGACCCTTCCTCTTGAGTTTTTTGATAAGAGAAAAACGGGCGAAATTATGAGCCATTTTACGAGCGATGTAAGTATGGTAAGTAATCTTGTAAGTGATAACTTCCCCACGCTTATATCATCAGCAATTTCAGCTGTTATGACAATCGGTATTATGATTGCCATGAGCTGGAAGCTTACCCTTACAATTACTGTAGCTATTGTGCTTATGTTTGCCGTTGTAATTATCATTACGGGTAAGTGCTCACCTCTTTTCAAAAAGCAGCAGAAGGCTATTGCCGAATGTAACGGCTATATTGAAGAGTACATAAAGGGCATTAAGGTTGTAAAGCTCTTTTCACGTGAGGACAACACAAAGGCACAGTTCAATGAGCTTAACGAAAACTACCGTAAAACAGGTGTTAAGGCTAACATCATCGGAGGCTTTATGGGTCCTCTTATGTCAATGATTACCCGTGTGAACTACGCTATTGTAGTTTTCCTCGGCGCCTTCCTTGTTCTTGACGGAAGCATGACGGTGCCCGTGCTTGTTGCTTATCTTGACAAGTCAAAGGGTTACGCTTCTCCTATCGCATCCCTTGCGGGTTGTTACAGCTCACTTGTTGCCGCACTTGCAGGTGCTGAGCGTGTTTTTGCCGTGCTTGATACCGATCCCGAAACTGATGAGGGTAAGACAACCCTTGTAATGCTCATCAAAAATGCTCTCGGAGAGGAGGTTGAAACTGAAAATCCTGAGGGTGAATTTGCATGGAAGCTTCCTGCGGAGGACGGAGTAAAATATATTCCTCTTAAGGGACATATTGAGCTTAAGGATGTTACCTTCTCTTACATTGAGGGTACAGAGGTGCTGAAGGATATCAATATCAATGCCAAAGAGGGCGAGAAGATTGCCTTTGTCGGCTCGACAGGTGCAGGTAAAACCACTATTACAAACCTTATTAACCGCTTCTATGAGATTGATAAGGGCGAAATTACCTATGACGGCATCTCAATTAAGGATATAAAGAAGGATGATCTTCGTCGTTCTATGGCAATGGTGCTTCAGGATACAAAGCTTTTCTCGGGCACTATAAAGGAAAATATCCGCTACGGTAAGCTTGACGCAACGGATGATGAGGTTATTGCGGCGGCAAAGCTTGCAAATGCACACTCTTTCATCGAAAAGCTTCCCGAGGGATATGAAACACAGATTAAGCCTGACGCTACGAATATTTCTGTCGGTCAGGCGCAGCTTATCAATATAGCCCGTGCTGCAATTGCAGGTGCTCCCTTGCTCATTCTTGATGAGGCTACATCCTCGGTTGACACAAGAACGGAGCGTCTTATTGAAATCGGTATGGACAAGCTTATGGATAACAGAACGGTATTTGTTATTGCTCACCGACTTTCAACGGTTCGAAATTCTGATAATATTGTTGTGCTTGAAAAGGGCGAAATAATTGAAGAAGGTAACCATCAGAAGCTTATTGATGAAGGCGGAAAGTATTATCAGCTTTATACCGGCAGCTTTGAAATGGAATAAAACAAGTAAAGTTTTGGTCAAGCTTTTACAAAAGCTTGTTGGGTCAAAGGGGCAAAGCCCCTTGCTATAAATAATACGATAAGAAGCAGGTGTTAAATTCAAACACCTGCTTTTACTCTTTATAGTTAAATTGTTTTGTATGCTGAGGAATCTATCGACAATTTAAAAGGTCACAGAAATAATAATCCGTGACCTTTACCTTTAAAATAATTTATTAATGACCTCGCCGGTCTGGCATTCTTTCTTGTAAGAAAGAATCAAAGAACTTTGCTTGTTTGGGTTCAGATTGCTTCAATCACAAAGCTGAACTCATACTTCGTGTTACCGTGCATAATGTACGGCTCACGAAGGCAAGCATTACCCGGTGTGTCACCGCCGATACCTCTCTGCATATGGTCAATGCATACGGTGGTGAAGTTCTTGTGCTTGAGTGAGTGAATGTGGGTAGCATTGTCAAGGTCGTTGACAGTGTAATGGTGACAGTTGAACTCAAAGGTTTCACCCTTGTGAGTGAACCTGAGGCCCTGACCCTCTGCGTTTGTTACTTCAAGAGTACGGATATCGGTTCTGTGTCCGTTTTCCTGGGGTCTCATATAGTGATGCTCAAGGTCGGTTACAGTCATTTCGTAAAGTCCTACTCTTGCGCCTACTCGTCTGTCGATGTAGTTTTCGTGAGGACCTCTGCCGTACCATTTTACATTTTCGAAGGCTCTGTCCATTGTAAGAGTGGTGCCGAAGCGTACCATATCCATAATGGGTGTGCCTGTTTCCGTAACCTCGATTTTACCGTTGGGGTAAACAATGTAGGAGAGCTTCGCATCCTTCATGCCTACAGCGGAAATGCTTACGGTAATTTCTGCTCCCTTTGCTGTCTTCTGGATGCTTGTTGCCTTTGTTTTGAGGTTGTTTGATGCAAGCTTCCATGCGTGGAGAGGATGAACGGGGATGAGAGGAGGAACGAAGTTGATATAGTCAATGTCGTTGTCGGTGAGAGCTCTGTAATAGTTGGGGCGAAGCTCACCCTTGAGGTATTCCTTACCGTCCTTTACAAGTGAGGCGAGAAGCCCCTTCTTAAAGGTATAGGTGAAGCCATGACCCTTAACGGTGCATTCCTTTTCTGTGCCTTCAACGGTGATTGCGCCTTCTGAGGCTGCTTCGGCTTTTTCGTCTGCCTTTTTGAGGATGAACTGGTCAAAGCCCTGCTCATAGCCTGCTTTTGCAAAGCGGCAGTCATCACGGCGGATGAAGGAGAAGGTGATGATAACCTCGCCCTCGGGCATTTTTTCAATGCCGTAATCGAAGATGAATTCCATCTCGCTTAAGGGTGCAAGATTTTCAAAGGAGCTTCTTTTAAGAATACCCTCTTTAATTTTTTCGCCGTTGTTTGTGATGATGTACTGAATATCAAACTTCTTAAGGTCAGAGAACATCTGCTTGTTCTTGAGCAGGAAGATGCCCTTTTCAAGATCAACTGCCTTAATCTGAATTTCACAGTAAACCTTTCTCACCTCATGGATGGAGGGGTGTACCTTTCTGTCAGCGGCAATGATACCGTTAGCGTTAAAGTAGGTGTTACTGCCTACGATTGCGCAGGTGTTGTAGGGAGGAAGAGCCCAGCAGTCCTTTTCGTTATAGTCTGTACCGTAAAGCCACATATCCTCGCCGTCCTTGCTGACCTTGTGGATTGCCTGGTCAACAAAGTCCCAGATATAGCCGCCGCAGAGGTTGTCGTATTTTTCAAAGGCGTCCATGTACTCCTGGAAGTTACCGAGGGAATTTTCCATAGCGTGAGCATATTCGCAGAAAACAACAGGCTTTGTGTAAAGCTCCTTGGGGATGGGCTTGCTGTCTGCGGCAAGGGAGTTTGCAATATTATCAAACCAGGTGATTGTAAGAGGTTCTTTTTTTCCGAGCTTCTCAACCTGATCCTCTGTGGGATACATACGGCTGATAACGTCACTCTTTGTAAAGTCAAAGTCACCTTCATAATGGAACTGACGTGTGTTGTCGAGCTTGAGGGCAGCTTCTTTCATGCGAAGGAAGTTGCTTCCGTCACCGGCTTCGTTACCAAGGCTCCACATAAATACCGAAGCGTGGTTTCTGTCACGAAGAACCATTCTTTCCATACGGTCAACAACAGCCTTTGTCCACATCGGGTTATCACCGGGAACATTCTTTCTTCTTACACCGTGAGTCTCAAGGTCACATTCGTCCATAACATAGAAGCCGTATTCGTCGCAAAGATCATAGAAGCGGGGGTCATTGGGGTAATGGCTTGTACGGATGGAGTTGATGTTGTTGCGCTTCATTATATTAAGGTCCTGAATGTATCTTTCATCAGGAACTGCCCATGCGTGGTCGGGGTCGTAATCGTGACGGTTTACACCTCTTATGAGAAGAGGCTTGCCGTTTACAAGAATTTTCTCACCCTTGATTTCAATCTGCTTGAAGCCGAGACGCATTGACTTGTATGTAATTGCTCCGTCACAGGTGATTTTGAATATGAGAGTGTAAAGTACAGGGTTTTCGCTTGACCATAAAAGGGGCTTGATAATTCTTTCGCGGAAGCTTACCTTTGCATCTCTACCGTCAATTTTAAGCTCTGTTTTTCCGATAACAATAGGTCTGTCATCGGTGAGAAGTGAAGCTTCAACAGAGCAGGATTTTGCCTCTCCTGTGTAGTTTTTGAGGTAAAGGTCAAGGTCGAGGTCGGCGTCGGTATAATCGTTTACAAGGGGTGTTCTTGCAAAAAAATCGCGGATACATACCTTGGGCTCGCTGTAAACATAAACCTCACGGTAAATACCTGAAAGGAACCACATATCCTGGTCTTCGAGGTAGGTGCCGTCGGTGTAGCGGTAAACCTCAGCGGCAAGGGTGTTAACTCCGGGCTTTACGAATGAGGTGATATCAAATTCGTGGGGAGTGTTTGAGCCCTGTGAATAGCCCACATATTCACCGTTAAGGTAAACGCTGATGCCTGCCTTTACCGCACCGAAGTGAAGGAAGATTTCTCTGCCGTCCCAGCTCTCGGGCAGGGTGAAGGTGGTTCTGTGCATTGCAACCTCCTGACCCTTGATGTCAATAGAGGGAATCTTCTTTTTGTCAACGCAGATGCAGTTGGGGAAGGAGTTTGCATAGTACCAGGGCTTTGAGTAATCCTTCTGGAACTGCCATACGCCGGGAATGGTGATTTCCTCCCAGTTGCTGTCGTCAAAATCGGGACTTCTGTACTTTGCAGGCAGATCACCTACGCCCTTGTACCAGAAGAACTTCCACTGTCCGTTAAGTGAAAGCTTGTAGGGTGAGGCGGCTCTTTTGGCGGCAAGATCAGCCTTGTCGTAGCAAAGGGCGAGAGCGTGACCGTCTTCTTTGTTTTCTTTGATGATTTCAGGGTTTTCCCAGATATACTTCATATGTTTCCCTTCTTTCAGAGTATTTATATACCATAATATTGTACTAAATAAAACAAACGTTGTCAAGGTGGCGGAGAGTATAATCCGAATCCGTTTTTTGGGACGGATTTCTTCCGGACTTTCGTTAAAATGTGCTGACGTATTTCTGTTCCGAATTGCCGTGAAGCCGTGAAAATTCACGCCTTAAGGTTATACTCTCCACTCTGAAGCAACGGGGATTAATTATTGCAAAATGCACAAAAATAAAATCTGTCGTATATGCAATTTCAACTTGCCAAACGGGAGAAATAGTGTTAAAATAAATAGGTTAAAAATTTAAAAATAAGGTGAGATAATGGACGTAAGAAACGAAGTCAGAAACATAGCAATCATTGCCCACGTTGACCACGGTAAAACTACAATGGTTGATGAAATGCTCAAACAGGCAGGTACCTTCCGTGCAAATGAGCAGGTGGCAGACCGCGTTATGGACTCAAACGACCTTGAAAGAGAAAGAGGCATAACGATTCTTTCGAAAAATACTGCAATTTACTATAAGGATACAAAGATCAACATTGTTGACACTCCGGGTCATGCTGATTTCGGCGGTGAGGTTGAGCGTATACTTATGATGGTTGACGGCGTGCTTTTACTTGTTGATGCTTTCGAGGGCTGTATGCCTCAGACCAGATTTGTGCTCAAAAAGGCTCTCGGCCTCGGAAAGAAGGTTCTTGTCGTTGTTAACAAGATTGACCGTCCCGGTGCAAGACCTGCCGAGGTAGTTGATGAGGTGCTTGATCTTTTCATTGAGCTCGGTGCAGATGATGATCAGCTTGAATTCCCCGTTGTATATGCTTCTGCAAGAGACGGCTACGCTTCACTTGATGATACTGTCCGTGAGGGTGATATGCGTCCTCTTCTTGATGCCATACTTGAAAATATTGAGCCTCCCAAAGGTGAACTCAATGGTCCTACACAGATTCTTTTCTCCTCTCTCGACTACGATGATTACATCGGCCGAATCGGAATCGGCAGAGTTGAAAGAGGTTCTGTAAAGCAGGGCCAGGCAGTTGTGCTTTGCAATAATGACGGTGACAGAAAGAATGTGAGAATCTCACGTCTTTATCAGTTTGAGGGGCTTAAGAGAGTTGAGGTGGAGAGCGCACAGCTCGGTGACCTTGTTTGTGTTTCCGGTATTGCGGAGCTTAATATCGGTGAAACCGCCTGCGATCCCGATCACGTTGAGCCGCTTCCCTTTGTAAAGATAGATGAACCTACAATTTCAATGAACTTTATTGTAAACAACAGTCCCTTTGCAGGTAAGGAGGGTAAGTTTGTTACATCCCGTAATATCCGTGACCGTCTTTTCAAGGAGGTCGAAACCAACGTAAGTATGCGCGTTGAGGAAACAGATACCACTGACTCCTTCAAGGTCAGCGGCAGAGGTGAGCTTCACCTTTCAATTCTTATTGAAACAATGCGCCGTCAGGGCTATGAGTTCTCTGTTTCACGTCCTAAGGTTATCCTTAAGAAGGACGAAAACGGACAGACTCTCGAGCCAATGGAGCTTCTTATTGTAGAGGTGCCTGATCAGTATGCAGGTGCGGTAATTGAAAAAATCTGCTCACGTAAGGGCGAGCTTGAGAATATGGGTACCCGTGACGGCGGCTCAACTCATCTTGAGTTCAGAATTCCCGCAAGAGGTCTCATCGGCTACCGCAGTGAGTTTATGACCGACACCAACGGCAACGGTATTATGAATCAGCTTTTTGCAGGTTATGAGCCTTATAAGGGTGATATCGTTACCCGTGAACGCGGATCTATTGTTGTTCACGAAACAGGCGAAAGCTCTGCTTACGGTCTTTTCAACACTCAGGACAGAGGAAGACTCTTTATCGGTGCAGGCGTACCCGTTTACGAGGGTATGATTGTCGGTGAATGTGCAAAGAGTGAGGATGTTGTATGTAACGTATGTAAGCAGAAGCATCTTACAAATACCCGTGCTTCCGGCTCTGATGATGCTCTTCGTCTTGTGCCGCCTACAAATCTTTCTCTTGAGCAGTGTATGGAATTTATCAAGGATGATGAGCTTCTTGAGGTAACACCTGTTTCGCTCCGTCTTCGCAAGGCAATTCTTTCAAAGGAATTGAGAATGAAAAAGCAGTTCAAGAAGGGATAAAGACAGGAAAACTAAAAGTTCTTTGGTTCTTTCTTACAAGAAAGAACGCCACGCGGCGAGCGAAAAAATCATAATAATTAAAAGGGGCTGTAAACTTTCGTTTTTACAGCCCCTTGTTTGTTGTAGAAATCCGGAATTTGTTAAGAGCAAGGGGACTTTGTCCCCTTGGACCCCTACAAGCTTTTGTAAAAGCTTGACCAAAACCTTTATTGTTCTTTTGATGTAACTGTCTTTTGCTCAAATATGGTAGCATCAACCTCTGTGATTTTCTCGCTCTTGGGAATAAG
>JAFULG010000023.1 GCA_017473435.1 Clostridia bacterium
CCATTCAAGCTGGTCCTGCTCTTTAAGCTCTTCTGTAACGCCTTCAGCTTCTTTCATCTGTTCAATCAGAAGGTCATACATTTCATTTGCCTGACGGTCGATATCTGCAAGATAAGGCCAAAGTGTGCATTTAGTTACCATCAGCATAAACAGACCACTCTTGTTATGTTCAAGGTAGTCCTTGTGCATCATTCCCCACTTGCCAATGGTGATATTGGCTTGTTCAGGTGGCAGAATAATGTTTGGAATTTTATAGTCGCCAACCTGTCGATAAGATATTTTTATTTTCTCGCTCATTTTACATACCTCCTTTTGAATTCACAACAAAAGTATCGTATGTAAATCTTGCACCAAATCTAAAGCCTGAAACAAAACCGTCAGCAATGCTGATGCTTGAAAATTCATTATATTTGCTCACATAATTTGCAAACTTCTCTTTTTCTTCGTCAGACAGTTTTGCTGCCAGTTCTTCCTCTTTCTTTACAAGCTCATTTAACTTCCTTTTGAGTCTGGGTGTTATTTCTGTGGTGAGCTCTTGTGGCTCAAGATTTCCGTAGAATAATTCTTCAATTATATTTGACATATGTAATCCTCCATATAGATTGATATTACCTACAATTCAATCATTTAGGCTGATTACAAAAGCCGAAGGGAGACAACTTCCTTACGGAGTGTCTCCCTTGTGTTGCTTTCATTTTTTGCAAGTACGTCTTCAAGGGTAAGAATGCCCTCACTTGAAGCTATCAGACCCAGAGAATCATCTCTTACGATAGCACCGTTTTTCTGAATACCAACAAATGTATACTCAAGTTCACCGTCCATAGGCATAATTCTGTACTTATATCTTACTGCGCCCTCATAGTCCTCTTTATATCGGGAGTATCCGCCGTCGGTGTCATCAATATAAACGCCGTCGGTAACAACATAAGCATAATAATCCATAAGTCCCGCTTCTTTGAGATTGTTTTTATCAAAGTCGTTATAATCCTGACTGACGGTAAGTCCGTTAAGCATACCCTCATATAGTCTGAATTCACCTACAGTACAATCTGCTGTAATTGTCTGAGTTGCACCATCAGACATCCATGTCCAGTCATACCCTACATCTGTTGACTTCATACCCGCCGCATTCCAACTCTGTCTTGTTGCCTTTATCGTAGGAAGCTTAAGTCCGTTAATCTTATCAACAAGAGGAAGCTCCGCTTCGATTTTACCGGGCACGATAACAATCTTACCCTCGTTTTCGGGGTGAATTTTTGCATCGGCAACATAAACTGCATTCTGAAGCTTTTCATTTGCTTCGGGTGCCTGATTCATTGCCTTGACACCTAAAAAAGCAGTAAACAAACCAATCACAATCAGTACTATACCAATAATTTTCTTTGACATATTATTTTCCTTTCTAAGCGATTAAACGGTGTACAACAAATATACACCGTTTAATTTATTCATCAGAAGCTCTTATTTCCGCCGCCGTGTGTACGACCCGAAGAGCTTGTGTGTGTTGAGCTTGAATCATTCTTTGGCTTGGCAACACTCTTAACATCCTTGTAAAGGAAGCTGTCATATTCACCGGTGAGCATAACATTGTCCACATAATCGGCTGCATCAACCTGCTGACGAACAGTCTTGAGCTTTGAAGCCTGCAGCTTTACGATGAGGAAAGCAAGTCCGAAGCCGATTGCGATTGCAAGAGGTATAGAAAAAGGAGATGCACTTGTGTCAACGGCACTCTCGCACTCTGCTACAAAGCTGTCAAAGGCACCTGCAAAGTTTCCGTTTTTGATATCGGGAATCATCATTTCAATAATGAGATCTATATTATAATCAGAAACAAGATCGATAGCCTTACCGTGAGTTGAAATCGCAATATTTCTGTTGCCGTCACCTTCACCGGTGTTAAAAACAACTATAAGCCCGTCATCGTTTTCACCGTAACCATAGCCGTTGTAATCGTAAAAATCATCTGCAAAAGTCTGGGGATCCTTACCCTCGTAGCTGTCAACAGTTATAGCACCGATTTCCAGATCATTTGCCTCACCGAGAGCCTCAAGCTTATTGAGCAAAGCTGTTTCTTCATCATCGGTAAGAACATCGGCATAATCTTCAACAAGGCTCAATGTTCTATCGACAGGAACAAATTCAGTTGTAGCCTCTGTGCTTTCAATTTCAGCAGGCTCTGCGGGAGCTGTTGTTGCAGGAGCATCTTCAAGTATTGTTTCAACAGCTGCAAGAAAAGCGTAAGCTCCCTGATAATAGGTTTCAGTGTAAGCAAAGGCATACCAAAGAA
This sequence comes from Clostridia bacterium, assembly GCA_017473435.1. Taxonomy (GTDB): domain Bacteria; phylum Bacillota; class Clostridia; order Oscillospirales; family Acutalibacteraceae; genus UBA6857. Next base: position 2,291 of record JAFULG010000023.1, read on the forward strand.
CATCTGATTGAACAGTTTCAGGGAAAAGTTCTTCAGCTTCGCCTGCACAGTAAATGGCATACTTGTTGTCGCCGTAGTTATATGTAAGTGCAAGACCGTTTTCCTTTTCTGCACGGGCATTGTAAAGGTCCTCACAGTAACCGAATGTGCCCTCTTCGCCTACTCCGTCAATAACAGCAAGCAGTACGCTGTAATTATATGTATCTTCAATTTTCTGTGCGTAGCTTTCAAGGTCTGTTGCATCACCAATAACATTTGTGCTATCAAAAATGTGAGTGCCGGCCGCTGATACCGGAACAATCATCGCAAGGCAAAGAACAATAACTGTAATAACAGCAAAAACTTTATTTTTCATCGTCCTTACCTCCTTACATATTTCCCAGTGCCCAGAGCACAAAATAAGCAACTGCACTCATGGGAGCTGTAAGAATTGCAACCTTTTTCCAGAAAGCACCCTTATCAAGAGGAAGGTCACCGACAAATTTACCCGTATGTCCATTCATGGCAAAGGTGTACTTTTTGCCGTTCCAGGTAGTATTGAGAAGCCATACGGGATAAAGGGCATACTTGTATGAGCCGTTAGCAATGTCAACCTGTGAGCCTTTGGGTATAACTGCAGTATACATACGGTCCGTTACTGTCTTTTCAAGAGCAGAAACAACGCTGTTTTTCACTCTTTCGTTTGCCCTCGGAATACTTGCCTCAAGACCGACATCGTACTTGTCGGCAAGGAAGCCTGCCATGTAAGCAGTGCTGAAGGGAACAGCCTCATTTGCATTGAAGGGCTCAATTGATTCCATAAGAGTATCATCCATTTTGGTTGAGCCGTCAACGGGAATGTTGGCAAAATTCATATTACCGCTGCGGTAGCAGCTGAAATAGGATGTTTCCGTATGATTGTAATTGCTGTCCGACCAGGTGCGTACTCTTTCGGCGGTGAAATCTGCAGCTGCAACCGCAGTACCCGTAAAGAGCCAATGAGGCACATAAACTCCCTTGATTTCATCTATATGATTCTGATCCTTAAAAATCTTTGGCACTATCTTCTTTGAAGCAACATATTTGTTGAGTGCTTCCTTTGCCGCCTTTTTATCATATTTGAAGGGAATAATAAGATCAGGCTTAAGTCCGCCTGAAAACTGACTCGTAAGAACAACGGGATTACCGCAGTAGGGGCAGGATGTAGCTCCTGTGGTTTCATCTGCAACAATTTCACCTGCACAGGATTTACAGGTGTAAACGCCCATTCCGTTTATCTCATCAGGCTTCCACTCGGCACCCTGTGAGCTCCAATTAAAATTATCCTGACCAATGGATGCGGATTTTTCGGCTGCCTGCTCCATTGCAGCTATGTCAAATTCTGTATCGCAATAAGGGCATTTAAGTGTCTGTGTCCCTGCATTAAATTCCACGGCTCCGCCACAGCAAGGACATTTCTGTTCCAATATAGCTGACAAGGTTAATTACCTCCTTTTGTGAACATATTTAAAATTGAATAAATTTCCGTAAAAAGCATATCTCCGTCCTCCGGCAGCTCGTCCGAGCTTGAAACCGAATAGAATTCACCTTCTCCGTAAGTAACTGAGATAACTGTCTGAGGAGCATCAAGAACGATTAAATCACTTTTCTCAAGCTTGCCCCACGAGAGAAAGCTACGTCTATAAAAGGCCCTTCGAAGTTCATTAATAGCATCGGTGCCTACCTCGATTGTATAGCTCTTCTCCTCTGCTCCGATATAGGGGCAGTCATAATACGACAGATATGTTTTATTATCTTCACCTGTGTAAACCTCTATATAGGACGAGCCGCCATCCATACCTCCGCCCGTACTGTATCTGCAGGAGGTGATGGTAAAGCAGGGAGGCTTCACCATACCCGTGCCGTCAAGCATATGCTTTCCCGCAAAATGCTTCCACATAAAAACACCTGCCGTTATGAGTATTGCAACCGCTGTAAAAACAGCGATTGCAATTATAATTTTTTTAGTCATTCACTCAGCCTCGGGGAGCACCGCAGGCGGCACAGAATTTTCCGCCGTCATTCTGCGCACCGCAGGAGGGACACGACCATACGGGAGATGCCGCCTGAGCAGCATAAGCGTTGTTCTGAACGGGAGCATAGCCCTGCTGAGGCATCTGCTGCGCATACATATTCTGCTGAGGCTGAGCATACTGAGGCTGACCGTAGGAATTCTGCTGAGCGTAGGGCTGACCTGCAGACTGACCGTACATACCCTGCTGCACAGGCTGACCGTAGGGATTGGGCTGTGCATACATATTCTGCTGAGGTGCGTAACCGCCCATGTTGCTCATAGGCATACCGCCCATAGCGCCGCCGTTAACACCGAGGGCGTTCATAATATCCATACCCATTTTATGATAACGGTTATATTCCATTGAGCCCATACCCTCAACACGGAAGTTGTTGAGCTTAACCTCAAAATCGTCAAAATAGGGATTATTTACAAGGAACTTAAGCTTAAAATTATAGTAATATTTATATCTGGGCGGATTGTAGTTTACACGCTGACCCTGACCATTCTGTGTATACTCTTCATCTCTGTCCTCGTCAATGTCAAGTCCGCAGGAGGTAATGGATGCGATAGGCATTACATCGGGGTTTTCCTCATCCCACTTACCGGGCGCGTAACGTGAAACAACAAAGCTTCTGTTTGTCATATCAATATAAATCTTCTTGTCCTCACCGAGTGTAACTGAAGGACGGAAGGCGCGAAGAACATTTTTATTCTCCTCACGGTACTGAAGATGAGCCTTCATCTGCTCAAGGGTTGAATGTCTTCTGTCATCGCAGAAGGGTGAAAGCTTTTTTGCACAGTCCTTACACATATTGCCGTCTTCAAGCTTTCTGTTGCCGAGCATACCTATTTTCTCTCCGCAGATATCGCAGAATTTCTTATCAAAAAGTCCCATAATAATTTCTCCTTTATATTTTATCTGAATTTATTTTGCATCACTTTCATCGAAGATGTCACCGCATTCGGGACAGAACTTCGGAGGATTTTTCGGGTCAGCAGGCTGCCAACCACATTTATCGCACTGATATAAGGGTGCTCCTTCAGGCTTCTTTCCGCCACATTCGGGACAGAACTTACCCTTGTTTACCGCGCCACAACTACAAGTCCACCCTTCTGCTTCTGCAGGCTTAGGTGCACCGCACTCCATACAGAACTTACCGCTGACCGTTGCTCCGCAAGCACATTTCCATCCGCCTTCCTGAGGCTTTGGTTCAGGCTTTTTAGCTCCACACTGAGGGCAGAAGTTACCTGTTGCTGTTGCTCCGCAGGCACACTGCCAACCGTTCTGCTGAGGCGCCGCTGCATTTGCCGCAGCCTGAGCCTGCTGCTGTGCCACACCTGCGTTATACATTGCCATAGGATCAAAGCCTGAGTTTGTACCCATAACAGCATTCATACCCATAAAGCCCATCATTGCGCCGTTGGGGTTGGCTGCTGCAGCTTCCATTGCTGCGGCTCTTGCATCTGCTTCTCTGCCTGCCATCATAAAGGGATTTGAGCCCATTGTGACGGCATCCTCCATCTGCTGTAACTTCGCTCTGTCTGCATCAGTAAGGTTGATGGGATTAAGAGCGATGGAAGAAACGGAAATACCTCTCTTTTCTGTCCATGCATATTTAAGAGCATTGTTTACGGCATTTTTCAGCTCCGGAGTATGTGCCGGAATCTGAGCCGGTCTGAGTTCAAGTGCCGAAAGCTCTGCAAAGGCAGGCTGAAGTGCATCGATAAACTCAACCTTAAGCTGACCGTCAAGCTCTGCTCTGGTATATTCATAGGTTGCATTGCCGCACAGCTCAGTGTAGAAAAGAAGCGGGTCAGTAATCTTATAGGAATAAATACCGTTGCATCTTATCTGTACACTGCGGTAAAGGTTAAGCCTCTTGTTTACAATCTCAAACTCAAAGGGATTAGGTGTGCCGAATTTATTGTCGAGAATTTCCTTTGTGTTGAAATAATAAACTCTCTGATCCTTGGGTGCTTCACCGCCGTAGGTGAAACGCTTACCGATATTTTTAAAGGTTGTCTTCACGCTTTCACCGAATGAGCCGGCAAAAATGCTGGGCTCTGTTGAAGCGTCATAGGTGAATTCACCGGGCTCGGCACAGATTTCGACAACCTTGCCCTGCTCAACGATAATCATACACTGACCGTCAGCAACAACAATTCCCGAGCCTGATGTGATGATGTTTTCGTCACCCTTGTAGTTTGATGAACGTCCTGTTGTTTTCTTCTGTCCCTTTCTCATAAGGACATCATTCGGTAATGATTCGCAAACGAAAAATTCCTTCCACTGGTCAGCCATTACGCCGCCTGCAGCTCCGAGTGCAGCTTTAATAAGTCCCATATAATCTTTCTCCTTTCGGGATTTAATTTACTTTTTTATATCTGATTTTGAATAAGGATTTTTATTCTCCTTTGGTGGGTCCTTGTAGTTCCCCGCCCGCGCAAGAGAGCCGAAAACGACAACACGCAAAGAAATAAACACCACCCATAATATGATGCTTATCACAAACCACCAAAGGGAAATCCCCTTCCAGAAATGCAGTCCGAGAAATATCCACGCGGGAACTGTCCATTCAAGATTGAATAGTATGGACAGCAGAAGTGACAAAGCAAAACCACTTTTTTTCTTTGTCTTTCTCATTTAACTCACCGCCTGTACACATAATATCCCTACATATAATTATAAATATCGGTTCTTTCAAACACACCCTACAAATGTAGGGGTGTGACATAAAAAATACAGGCTTCAGATAATGCAGTTTTCACAAAAGGGACACTCACGGTGAGTGCCCCTTAAATACATACACTGTTTATTTTACTGTAACTGTCGCAGCTTTATAGCCACCGTTAACATTGCCGGATGGTGTCTTAATGCCGGCGCGTACTGCGAAAGTATATTTCGAACCGGACTTAAGGCTGAAATTAAGATTCTGTACGGAAGAATAAGTCTTAAGGAACTTATAGCCTCCGTTGTCCACGCTGTAATAAACATGATACATTTCAGCGCCGCTTACAGCATCCCAGGTAACATTTACTTTTCCTTTTGAAGGTGAGCTGGCCTTTGCCGTTACAGTTGCAGGAAGTGTAGCTGTTGTAAATTCAACAAAATCACTCCAGATTACATTACCTGAGTTTATAATATACGGACGGATTGCAAAGGTATACTTCGTTCCTGCCTTCTGATTGGTAAAGGTATGGGTAAGAGCTGTAGTTGAATTTAATACAGTCTTCCAGGAAGAACCCGATTTCACGAAAATCCTGTAACCTGTTGCACCTGCACATTTTGTCCAGTTAAGTGTAACTGAACTTGTAGTCTGTTTTGCTGTAACCTTTGCAGGTTTTACAGTTTTTGTTGCTGTTGCAATCTGGGTAAAATCACTCCATACAACCGTGTTGCCATTCTTTATGAAAGGACGTACTGCATAAATATACTTTGTTCCGGCATTGAGATTTTTAACCGTATATGTTGTTGCAGAAGTTGTATTTACTACACTCCATCCTGAACCCGACTTAACAAAAATTCTGTAGCCTGTTGCGCCTGCACATTTAGTCCAGTTGAGGGTAACAGAATTTGTAGTCTGAGTTGCAGTAACCTTTGCGGGTTTAACAGTCATTGTTGCTGTGGGAGTCTCCTTATAGTCACTCCATACAACAGTATTGCCGTTTCTTACATAAGGACGTACAGCGAAGGTATACATTGTACCTGAGGAAAGACCCTTGACATCAACTGTTGTTGCTGTAGTTGAATTCATCGCCGTATTCCAGGAAGTTGAAGTGCCTACCTTGTAGAAAATTCTGTAGCCTGTTGCACCTGCACATTTTGCCCAAGTGAGTCTGATTGCATTTGCTCCGGGAGTCGCCTGTACATTTGCAACAACGGTTTTTGTTGCAGTATCACAGGTTGAATATTTTGAAGCCAATGTAAGATTGCCGTTATTTGTCCATGCGGCACGCACTGCAAAGGTATACATTGTGCCTGCTTTGAGGTTTTTAACTGTATATTCAACAGCTTTAACATTAGCTAGAAGCTTCCAGCCGCTACCTGATTTCTGATATACATTATAGCTTTCTGCACTCTGAACTGCTGACCACGTAAGCTTAATCTGATTTGTGGTCTGTGTTGCTGAAACTGTAACAGGTCTGTTGGAAAGCACATCCTTCTTTGTCTCTGTACAGTTGGTGCACTTGTATTCCTTATAGCCGTCAGCAGCATAGGTGGGTACCTGATGCTTCACCATTGCAAAGTTGTGTCCCTTTGCGGCTACATTTTCAGTAGGCTGATCACCGCAAACGCTGCACTTGCTTACCTTTACACCGGGAGCGGTGCAGGTTGATGAATCGGTAACAACATAATATGTGTGAGCTGCAGGCTTTCCTTCTGTTTTGCCGCAGTATTCACAATGCTTTGCCTTTTTACAGGTTGCGTTTATCCAACTGTGGCTGTCACAGGGATTAATCAGTATATCTTCACCCTTGGGAAAATTCTTGATAAGGGAATCATAATCAACCAGAACATCCATACGGACATATTCAGCTATGTAGCCTTCAGCAAGAGCGTCACCAAGCTTATAGTTGTCACCTACAGCTTTAAATGCCATAAAATCCTTCTTGGGTGCGGATGAGCCGTCGTCAAAGCTCGGCTTTGATGTTTCATAGGAAATGGAGCAGTCGCTTACATATGACTTACCGGGAAGAGTATTGGTAAATGAAAAATCAATACCGGCTACCTTTGCGGTGATTTCGGAATCACCTGAAACTGAGAAGGTGAAATTGTCGAACGCATTGGCTGCATAATTGCAGAAGCTTATACCGTTGCCCCAGTACATCCAGTTGTAAATATTTGCTCCGTTGATTGAAAGAGCCGAACCGTCGACTACCTTGATGCAATGAGCATAGTTATTACCGATTCCGTAATATCCGTTGGTTCCCATAACAACGTTTATATTATTAAGGATTCTTAGGGAAGCATTCTTGCCGTTGACGCAAATTGCAGAAGTGCCGGGAGCGGCAGAGTTAACTATAATATCACTTCTGGTTTTTCCGCTATTGAGAATAACAAGAGATGTATCGTTACCTACAGTTATAAAATCTTTGATTTTTTCTCCTTCGCCTGTTATGGAATAACCGTTGAGATCGATGGCAAAAGCCTCTTTATTCTTTATAACAGCGAAGGTCTGATCTGCAGTTATGTTTGCGATAAGACGAATTGCCGAATTTCTTCCCGCAATAGCAATTGCATTGTTGAATTCGGTTGCATTCTTTACCTCATAAACCGTTAAATCTGATTCAGCAGACGCCATCAGGGACGCTGCGCTTAACAGCATAAGCATACACAGCACAAGACTCAATATTTTTTTGGCTTTCATAAAAACAACTCCTTTGAATAAATATTCTGCCGTAATTATTGTACATTACCGCAAATTGAAATACACCCTACAAATGTAGGGGTGTCAAAGCAAAAAAAACAATTGAATATTAAGGCAATTTGCACAAAAACGCCCCCGAAAATATCGGGGACGCTTTTTTCAATATTTCAGCAAGCTTATCTGTTAATTATTTTGCTGCAAGTGCTGCATCAAGCTTGTCCTGTAATGAATTTTTATCAAATTCTTTTTCAGTTGCATCAATACCTGCCTGAAGAGCTTCAAGGTCAGCTTTGTCACCGAATGTTGCTACCACCTTAATGCATTGCTCTCTGAGAAGTCTGTCCTTGCTTGCATTGTTAAAGATATTTTTCATTATCTCAACAACCTCTTCAGCATCAAAGTATGAAGCCTCGGCAAACCACTTGTCATAGTTTGTTTTACCCTTAAGTGAAATTTTGTTAACTACCTGCCAGTTGGGAAGACCTGTATCCTCAAAAGTAGCCTTGAAGTATTCCATAGTTGCCTTATAAGCGGCTTCGGAATAAGCATCGTGTGCCGGATAGTTATACCACATTCTGCAAAGAGCATCGCCTGCATTTGAATGAAGATCAGCCTGATTTTCGTCCAAAAGGATTTCCTTGAGAACAGGAACAAATCTGTCATCCTTAAGCTTGTAGCAATAAAGAACAGCTTCCTTTCTTACATCCTTGTCTTCATCCTCAATCAGCTTGAACATCATCTGAGCAAGAGGCTCTGTGTCATCTGTGCGGATATACTGAACAGCATAGCAGACAACTCTTCTGATATTTGCATCAGCCGAATCGCTGAGTGAAATTACAAAATCAATAAATTCCTTATTCTCGCAGTAATTATACGATGTATAGCGTAATGCCTGATAAATCGCAATGCTCTCCTTTTCAGAAAGAATCTTTGTGAGAACAGGAGTATAAGCTGCTACAGTTTCATCGAAAAGCTGATTGTTAAGCTGCTGATAATAGTAGGCTCTTACCTTGGCTGAGCCGTTTGCAAGAACAGCATCGGCACATTCAAGCACATTGGGGAATGTGGCCTTTTCACCCTTGAGGAACTTAAGAGCCTCGTCAGTTGCGTTTTCTTCAAAATCACATCTGTCATCAACCTCTGCAAAATCAATAGTCTCAATAATAGCGACATATTCATCTGCTGTGGGAGCCGTCTTGTCCTTAACGAGCTTTGAAACGAGGTCTTCACCTGTCATTTCAGCGTACTGCTCAAGCTTGATTCCGTGAATCTCGCCCTTGATGGGAGCTTCTGAAGCAGTGGTGCTTTCGGGCACATCCGGGGTTTCGGGTGTCTCTCCGCCGCCGCATGCCGCAAATGTAAAGAGCATAAGAACGGCAAGAATAAGTGCTGTAAATTTCTTCATAATGATTCTCCTTTTTTGTTTTTGTAAGATAAGTTGGCGGTAATCGAACACAATAAGTCTGTAATGCCCGATTTATGCCGCCTTTGATGATTTTTTCTCCTCGCAATACGCGAGTATGGCTTTGTCGAAGAAAATCCCAAATGCAACACAACTCGGACATTTCAGATTCTTCGAAGTTTAACGGGTGGAGATTTTTATTGCAGCAAGGCAAAAACCGCAAGGAATACTTGTGTATTTCGAGGATTTTTAACGAAGCTGCGGTAAAAATATACCCCGTTAAACCTTATTGAGTTCGACTACCGCCAACTTACTCTTACTTGATTTTATTCTACAATATCCGAATTTACATGTCACCCTACAAATGTAGGGTGAGAGCATAAAAATCATCTGATAATAAGTCTGCCCGTAATGTCACGGTCAAGGTTCTGATGATTTGAAAGGTACTCATCAAAAATACCGAGGCATGAGGTCGCAACAACAACAGGCTTACCGTTTTCAAAGATTTCATCAAGTGAAATGTTGAAGAAGTCCTCAAGGTTATTGAAATGGAATTGCTGTAGACCTACTCTGTAAATCTTATCATCCTTCAATGGCTTACCCTTGAAATCAAATCGCAGGAACTCATGAGATTCCCTGTCATAAACCACTCTCACACCCGATGAGAATTGATAAAACTCACAGTGTGCACCTTCCCACACCTCGTCACGCACCATATGTTTAATCATCCGCTTGAGCTGCTCACCCGTAACCTTAATCATATAAGCTGCATCATCATACGGGAAGCACTCGCAAAGATCGGAGTAAAGTACAATGGGACCAAGCTCCGTACTGCGGACACTGCCTGAGCCTAAAAGCATAATATCAAGGCCGAGGCACTCACACATAATATCAGAAAGCAAGCCTCCCAAAGCTGTTTCCTGAGTACGTGAGGGATGGGTAAGACACCTTTTGAGTCTTGTTACTACTCTGCCGTATTTTGCATCTGTCTGTTCCTTGTACCGCGACAGAATGCTTTCAAGTTTTTCGTCTCTCGGACAATGCTTATCGTTGATAGGAATAGTTTTCCATGTGTAGCTGTCAATACAGTTGTTGTCGGTATCAATCATAATATCAAAGCGGCCTATCTGATCTGTGCCCGTGCCTGCCTGCACAATAACAACATCATTAACTACAGCAGGCTCGTCAATAAAGGTGTGCGAATGACCGCCCACAATTACATCAACACCCCAGTCAGGGTCAAGCTGTGCGGCAAGCTTTTTATCCTCCTCGAAGCCTATATGTGTAAGAAGCACAGTGAAGTCGATATCAATTGCATTATAGGTATTACAGATTTTACCCACCTCCTGAGCAGCCTCATCAATGTCAACAAAAGTGCCGATGATACCGTCATTCCTGGTCTGTGAAAGCACCTCCTGAGTGAGGATGCCGATAAACAAAACCTTCATTCCGTCAATTTCGATAATATGGTGCGGTCTGAAAAGTCTTGCTCCGTTTGTTGTGATATGCAAATTCGCATTTATAATAGGAAACTTTGCGCACTTTTCAATAAAGAGCAGATGTGCAATACCGTAATCTGTTTCGTGGTTGCCGGGTGTAACAACATCAGGTGAAAGCATATTCATAATCTCAATAGTTGAAAGCCCCTGAAATTCAGAGTCAATAACCGAACCGCGGAACATATCGCCTGCTATGCAGTAAATAGTGTTCTTTTCTTCTTCTCTGACCTTACTTACATAGCCCGACAGCATAGAAACGCCGCCCACAAGCTCGTTGTCTATATCTTCGGCAAGGAAATCACCGTGCATATCGTTTGAGTGAAGTATGGTAAGCTTTTTAAGATTCTTTTCCATTTTTTGTTCTCCTCGTTTCTCTTTTATTAAATTATAAAGCCCACCCTATCTTAAGTCACCCTACAAATGTAGGGTGAAGGTATAAAAAAACCACCGATAAAATCGGTGATTTTTTACAAGGATAATTTAATTTTTACTTTCAGGAATGATTATACCACTTTCCCTTGCCTTTACGGCAAGCTCTGTTCTTGTGCGGTAACCCGTTTTTTCCATAAGCACTTGAATATAATCCCTTACAGTATACTGGGAAATATTCAGTCTTTCTGCAATTTCTGCATTCGTGTAGCCCAGAATCACCTCTCTTAGAACTGCAATTTCACGCTCGGAAAGGTCTGTGCTTTTAATGTTGCCGAAGCTGACCGACGGTGTTTTATCGGGATAAATATTCTCCCCCGCCATTGTTCTGTCCATAAGCTCTAAAATAGGCTCTTCGCTTACCTCCTTGTACCAGAAGGAGTCAACACCTATGGTTTTTGCCCTTTCAAGATATGACACCTCAGGCATTGAAGTAACAATAATTATTTTTATGTTCGGATGCTTTTGCTTGATTCTTTCTGCAGCATCAAGTCCGTTTGAGTTAAGCTCGGTGCAGACATCCATAAGTATCAGGTCAATCTGTGACTGATCGCAGTATATGTCTGTCATATCGGCATTTTTAATTGAATGAACAAGTCTGTATTTGTCGCTCATTGAAATGAAAGCTTCAAAAAGCTGTCGTGGCATAGCCTGATCTTCAACGACCATTACATTATACATATAACTCCTCCTTTGCGGGAATTTTAAGTCTTAATATAAACCTCGGGTAAATATCGGTTTCCATTATACCGCCTGCAGCTTCAACGCTCTGACGAAGAGACGACAGACCGCCGCCCTCTGAAATTTCACCTTCGGGCTGCACACCATCATTGGTATACTCAATAATAAAGTGGGTATAGGTGCTGTAAAGCTTAACCTTCAGCTCCCTTGCCTTTGCATGATGTACGGCATTGGTGAGACTCTCTCTTGCACCGCTCATTACAAATCTCAGAAGACTCTTATATTTCGGTACCGTGCCGTCGATTATAAGTCTGATACCCATAATTTTAGCCGCATCGTAAAGCTCATCTAAGTTCACATCGTCTTTATTCTCTGCAAAGCCACCATCAAAAAGATAAAGAGTTCCGTTCCAGATGTCGATAAGCTCTTGTTTTGTTATATGGGAGTCGGAGTTTTCAATATATCTCTTTGTTGCAAGCTGAGCCTTGCCGAGCATATCGTGAATGTTGACCTTTGCGGTGAGTATCTCTCTTTCACGGGTTATATCATAGACATTTTCACCGTATTCCTGAAGTCGTCTGTTGAGTTCACGAAGCTCGTTATTGGATCTGCGAAGCCTGTTGCTGAGTGCAAACTTTTTTGTTATATCGGTAGCACGGATTTCAAAGAGCTTTTCACCGCCGATTTCTCTTTCGATTTTTGTGAAGCTGAGAGTAGTGTTACCCAGCACCGTAACAATAGGATTATCACCTGTCTGTTGAGCGATGTTATCAGGTAGAACTTCTCCCTTTTTCAGCTTTCTCCAGAATTCATTTGCATCAAAGAGCGGCTCGCCTGTAATAAAGCGGCAAAGATTATCCATTCTGTGGTTGATAAGCTTCGGCACACCGTCTTTGTTGTGATAGCAAAGACCTGCAGGCAATCTGTCAAGCCCCTCTTTAATTGAAGCAGGAGTAATATGCTCACGCTTCCATTTTAAGACTGCATAAAGAGCAAAAGCAGAGATAACCGCAAGAATAATCAGGAGTACTACCATCAGAATAAATTGCTCACCCATAAGCATAATATCAAAACCGTCTGTTCTGTGATTTTTGCGATAATTGAAATTGGCTGAAACAGCTGTTAAGTATAGCACACAAGTAAACGCTGTAAGAACAGTGTTGGCAACGATGTGGTGCTTTTTGAATTCAAAAATAACACAGGACACCACGCAGTAGATATTTATTACAAGCAGAATGAGGTTGAAGAAAATCAGTGTGTACTGCAGATATTCGGGCAAATCAAAAAAATTTATCATACAGCATCACCGCCTTTCACTCTCAGAGTTACATAAACGGTGTCATCTTCCGATGTCTGTATAAGTTCACCGCAGAGCTTATGAGCAGTGTCATAAAACCTATGTAATATATGAGGCTCCTTATTTGTATCAGCAGTTATTCTGAAGCTAAAGCCGTCATCAAAGCTGATTTTTGCTGTTACCGCGTAAAGCTCAGGCAGAAGCTCCTCAAGTACAGCCTGCCACAAGTCAAAGCAGAGAAGGATAAGGTCAGCATCAAGCTTCTTGTGTTTGGCAGTGTACACATCAGAAACACCACCGTAGAGTCTTATATATTCCGAGGATTCCTTAAGGCTGAGATAAAGTTCCTCAGAGTTATTAAGCTGCCTTCTGTCTTTAAGCAAGGAGAGGTTTGCTCTTCTTTTCACATAACAGTTAAGAATACAGATATGAGCCATATTCTTTCTGAAATCGCCGTCGGTGTCAATAAGCCCTGATATCATTTCAAGCTCCGGTCTTACAAGCTCGGAAATCGAGTCGTAAAGTCTTGTCTGCTCGGCAATTTTTGCTCTCTGCTCACGAATTTCATTCTCAGCACGAAGCAGGTCGCCTTCTTCAGAAAGGCTCTGACTGATCTGTTCGAGCCGTTCATTCATTTCATTGACGGCAGTCATATCCTCAGTCCAGTAAACATATCCGCCTGAAATACGGTTTGAAAGCAGAAGTGTATTTTTGTCTGTAAAAACATTTTTATCCTTTGCCTCGTTCATCTGCGCTTTAGTAAGCTTCAGAGCATTGTCGGAACGGTAAACAACAATATCATCGAAGCCGGCAATCTGAAAAGCGGCACTTGACTTTGAAACAATTTCACCGTAAGCACTGTTTGATGGCATAATGCCGATACGGATACTGCTTTCAAGCATAGCAATAAAAATAAAGCAATGGGTTTCGGGCAGGTTGAATGGTGCAACAGGCCACAAATCTAAAATATAGTCACTGAGAATATAAACTGAACCAAGGGCTAGCCAGAACACCGGCATCCATGCCCTTTTTTTATTAACCGCTCTGCACTTTACAGAAAGTATAACAACCGCAGCAATAAGGAAGAAATAAATCCACGCTGTTGAAATATAGAAGAGGACACCCCAATCGTACTGCTGATCCCACGCGACAAAATCAAGATTGAAGCTGAAAGCAAGCTGGTGTACATCATTAGTCAGATACAGTGCAACAAGCACGCCTGCTAAAGCAAAAAGGATATAAAATATTTTCGGCAGTCTGTAGTCTTCCTGTTTGCCGACTCTGAATGAAATTATATATGCAAGATAAGTTGCAAAAATCTGCGGAACATAGTAGAGGTACCACAAAAAACGCCCTGCAAAATTACCGTCAAGATAAATCCTGTGCTTTGCCGCACCGAAAAGGACATACATAACCATAAAGAATACAACAGCAAGTATAAGGCGTCGGATTTTAACCGAAAGGATACTTCTTTCGATATAGATACCCCAGGAGAAAATAATACCTAAATAAATAATATTGGTGTAAACGAATGCAATAGTTCCTAAAGAAGCTTCAGACGGAACAATTGCTCTTAAGATACTTGCCGACAGAAAAAGAACGCCTGATAAGATAGCAGGAAATTGTTTGATTTTGTTCTTCTGCGGCATAAGCTTCCCTTCTTTCATATCCGGAGTCAGGTTCATTATATATTAAAGTAAAAGAATTATCAAGTGCGAGGTAAAAAGAGGAGATTAAAAACAACAATACCACCGTCGATACGATTGTATCAACAGTGGTATTAGATTTGGCGTCAGAGCAAGGTATGTGTCTGCTTCGCATCCACCACCCTCGGCGACCGTTGCTTTCGCAACAGTACCCGCCTCACGCTTCGTCGCTGAAAACAGTCCACCGGACTGTTTTCTTAACACTCCTCACCCTCTCAGGGTTCGAATCCCTTAGAATTGAGACATTTAAAATAAAAAAGCACCTGAAATTAATCAAGTGCTTATAAGTGGCGGAGAGCAAGGGATTTCAGTCCGACGCTACCGTGTCTATCGCCTCGCTTCGCTCGTTGCCCCGTCGGCGAAAACAGTCCACCGGACTGTTTTCTTCCGCATACTTCGTATGCTCCCTCCTTGTTCGAATCCCTTGCTTTTTTTAATATCAAACGAAAAATAATACCGACACCACAAGGGCATCGGTATTATTTTTGGCGGAGAGCAAGGGATTCGAACCCTCGAAGCCGTTTTAGCGACTTACACGATTTCCAATCGTGCTCCTTCGACCAGCTCGGACAACTCTCCATATTTTATTTTTGCGTGATTTATTATACAACAGGGTAGGGGAAAAATCAATAGATTTTTTCATTTTCCTGTAGCATTTCAAAGAAAAACCACCGCTTTTGCGATGGTCTTTAACTGGAGCGGATGACGAGGCTCGAACTCGCTACCTCCACCTTGGCAAGGTGGCGCTCTACCAGATGAGCTACATCCGCATTTTTGGTGCCTCCGGTCGGAATCGAACCAACGACACACGGATTTTCAGTCCGTTGCTCTACCAACTGAGCTACAGAGGCATATGAGGATTTTCATCCTCTACATGGCGACCCGGAACGGGCTCGAACCGTCGACCTCTAGCGTGACAGGCTAGCGTTCTAACCAACTGAACTACCGGGCCATGTGGTGGGAACAACAGGGCTCGAACCTGTGACCCTCTGCTTGTAAGGCAGATGCTCTCCCAGCTGAGCTATGCTCCCACATTCTTGCCACCGCTCTCGCGACGACTTGTATACTATACACTATCGAGTTGATTTTGTCAACACTTTTTTTGAATTTTTTTCAGTTTTTTTCAAAAATATTTTCGGCGTGAAAAAACCGCCTGTCGGGCGGTTTTTGTCTGATGTTATTTTGTTGCTCTCTTGATGAGCTTTTCAATATCCTTACCCGTAAAGGTGTATCTGATGTCACAGAACTGACAGGATACCTCGGTTTTCTCTTGCTTGCTCATTTCTGTAAGCTCTTCAACACCGGTGCTGATAAGGGCTGCCTCTACTCTTTCCTTTGAACAGTAGCATTTGTATGCAGGCTCGGCGCTGTCAAGAATGTCAAGATCAAACAGATGGAGGGCGTGACGGCAGATTTCCTCGGGAGTCATGCCATTTGCGATGAGTGATGAGATAGGCTTGAGATCCTTGATGCATTCCTCAACCTTGTCTATGGTATCGTCAAGAGCGGTGGGAAGAAGCTGAATGATAAGTCCGCCTGCCGCCTTTACGGTAAGATCGGGATTTACAAGCACTCCGAGAGCACAGACGGTGGGGGTCTGCTCACTGGTTGAATAGTAGGCGGTGATATCCTCAGCTATTTCGCCGCTGATGATGGGCACCTGACCTACATAAGGCTCCTTCATGCCGAGATCCTTGATAACGGTAAGAAATCCGTTCTTGCCGATTGCACCCGAAACGTCAAGCTTACCCTTTTCGTTGAGGGGGATTTCTACAATATTCTGCTGAACGTATCCGCGTACGTTTCCTTCGCTGTCGGAGACAGCCATAACAGTACCGGCAGGGCCGTCACCTCTCATGCGTACGGTAACACTGTCATCCTTACCCTTGAGAGAGCTGCCCATAAGGGAAGCGGCGGTAAGGAGTCTGCCAAGGGCAGCTGTGCATACGGCAGAGGTTTTGTGAATTTCCTCGGCACGGTTTACAATATCTGTTGAATCAACAGCCATTGCAATAATTGTGCCGTCCTGTGAAATACATCTTACTAGTTTACCCATAATTATACCTCATTTTGCTTATATATTTATAATAGTATGTTAATCACTGTGTTCCGTGCTTTTTCAGCACAAAGACCGCTCTCTGGGAAGTTTCCTTCAAGGACTCCTTTGTAAGCTCATCGTATATGCCGATTACCTCAAATTTATTTTCTTCGGCGAATTTTTTCAGCAGATCAAGCTCATAGCCTCTTTCGGAAAATTCTTCGCCGTAACGGATATAGCTGTCAGTTTCCTCGTCATATTCGAAAATGTCAAGGCTGACGGTAGTGATAAGATTTTCATCGGTGCTGTTCTGCCATACGCAGTAAACCTCGTCCATATCGTAAACAAAGGTGTTGTCTGCGAGGATGCTTTTATGCTTGTAGGGAGTATTGACATCAAAAATGAAGATACCGCCATCCTCCATAAAAAGACTGACTCTGCGGAAAATTTTCTTTACCTTGCTTTCGTCGGTGACGTGATTGATGCTGTCAAGGGTACAGACTGCCGCGTTGATCGTACCGAAAAGGTCAAGCTCTTCCATTTTCTGACAAAGGAAAATCGCGTCGGGAGCAGAATCATATTTCTTTTCCTGAGCTTTTGTGAGCATATCTTCCGAAGCATCGGTACCGATAACATCAAAGCCACGCTGACTTAAGAGTACACTCAGGCTTCCCGTGCCACAGGCAAGGTCAAGCAAAATCCCCTTGCCGATTCCGTTTTCAGCAAGGAGATTACAGATGTAGTCGCATCTCTTTTCGTAGTCAACATTTTCGGTCAGCATATCATAATAGTATGAAAAATCGCCGTAACCTGCCATATTAACGCCTCATTTACTTTCTTTTGCAAAGATTTTTGCGTAACCGCCGGCACCGAAGGCGAGTGAACGGTTAACGCGGCTGATAGTGGCTGTGCTTGCACCTGTCTGTGCAACGATGTCGCTGTAAACCTTTTTTTCACTGAGCATCTTTGCAACAACAACTCGCTGTGAAATAGAGGCAAGCTCTGTTTTTGTACACATATCGTCAAATAGAGCCTCACATTCCTCGAGAGTTTCTATCTTCATAACTGTTTCATAGAAATATCGGAGGTTTGCGTTTATCTTTTCTAATTTAGTGTCATCCATTGCCGTTTCTCCTTTGGTTTGATGTTTTCTCCTTTCACATTTTAACACACTAAATCAAAAAAGTAAAGAGTTTTTTTAAAATTACAATTTGTTCTTATTTTTCACTTTTTTTCAAAAATCAGTTTACATTTTACCTGTTTCAGGTGTATAATATCTGCGTAATTTTTGAGTATGTAATTTGAAAGGTTGGTTATAATGTCATATGAAACTCAGGTGGCGCTTGTAATTGCCGCCGTTGTAATCGGCATTCTTCTTGTTCTTTATTTTGGTCTCGGCGCTCTTTTCTTTTTTATAGCTTTGGGCAACAAAAAAAGAAAAGATCCTAAAATTCCCTGTAAGGATAGCCTTTTTGAAAGAAATGCAGACAATGAAAATCTTATTGCAGGCTATAAATGGTTTGATAATACATATCACCAGGAGGTTATAATTGAAAACAGAAAGGGTAAGAATATTCATGCTGTTGAATTTCTTAATCCTGTAAACAATAATACATGGGTTGTGTGCCTGCATGGATGGACAAACGTAAACCGTGAAATGTCAAGCTATGCTATGGAATTTTACAGAAGAGGCTTCAATGTGCTTATTCCCGACCTTCGCGGTCATAACAACAGTGAGCATAAGTTTGTAACTATGGGATGGTTGGACAGATTTGATGTTGTTGACTGGATCAATAATATAGTAAAGCAGAACCCTAAGTCAAAAATCATTATCCACGGTGTTTCTATGGGCGGTGCAACAACGATGATGACAACGGGTGAAAAGTTACCGGAAAATGTTGTGCTTGCAATTGAGGACTGCGGATTTGCAGGCGTGAAGGAAATTTTCACCGACCGCTGTAAGAGAAAGTATCATCTGCCTCCTAAGCTTGTTATGCCCCAGGCGAGTCTGGTGAATAAGCTTGTCAACGGTTTCTTTTTCGGTCAGGCTTCTTGCATAAAGCAGCTTAAAAAGTCAAAGACCCCTACACTTTTTATTCATGGCGACAAGGATGATTTTGTGCGTATTGACAACCTTGAACCTGTTTATAACGCGTGTGCGGCAGAAAAAGAAAAATACATAGTAAAGGGTGCTGAACACGCTCTTTCATCTCATTGGTTCCATGAGGAATACTGGCAGGTGGTTGACAACTTCCTTAAAGAGTATTTTGATGTTGTTACAAAATAATAATGTTAATCCGGGCTGTTGCATTTTGAATGCAACAGCCTTTTAAAATAAATGTATGCACAAAATTGTATATATTTTCATAAATATTCAAAAAACACGTGACTTTTTGCAAAAAAGTGTTGACAATACAGAATTATGGTGATAGAATATCCGCACATTAATTTTTTAGGAGGAAAAAACAATGAAAAAGTTTTTAGCAATCGCACTTGCAGCAATTATGCTTTTCGCTCTTGCAGCTTGTGGCGGTAACAACACAACAGACGGTAATGCAACAGACGGCAACGCAACAGATGGTGATGCAAAGGCAGTTCTCACCATGGCAACAAATGCTGAATTCCCTCCCTATGAGTACTATCAGGGTGACAAGGTTGTAGGTATTGATGCTGAGGTTGCAGCTCTCATCGCTGACAAGCTCGGTATGGAGCTTCAGATTGTTGATATCGCATTTGACTCAATCATCCCCGGCGTTCAGTCAGGTAAGTATGATATGGGTATGGCAGGTCTTACTGTTACTCCCGACAGACTTGAAAAGGTTGACTTCTCAACATCTTATGCAACAGGTGTTCAGTCTGTTATCGTTAAGGCAGACGGTGCTATTCAGTCACTTGATGACATCACAGGCAAGAAGATCGGTGTTCAGACAACAACAACAGGCGATATCTACGCTACAGATGACTACGGCGAAGAGTTCGTTACAAGATATGACAACGGTGCAGCAGCAGTTCAGGCTCTCATCGCAGGTAAGGTTGATTGCGTTATTATCGATAACGAGCCCGCAAAGAGCTACGTTGCAGCTAACGAAGGTCTTAAGATCCTTGACACTTCATACACAGTTGAAGACTATGCAATCTGTTTTGCAAAGAACAACACAGAGCTTAAGGACAAGGTTGATGCAGCTCTTAAGGATCTCATCGCTGACGGCTCAGTTCAGGCAGTTGTAAACAAGTACATCCCTGCTGAATAATTAAACCTGAAATAAAAAGAGAGGGCGGTTTCCTTACCGCCCTTTTTATGTGAATAATATAAATTGAAAGGAGCAAAGGCTTATGATAAAACAGTTTGGTATCTGGCTTGGTTCAATGTGGGCTGCTTTTGCAAAAGAATTCAACTTTGTTTTCATTGAAGATAACCGTTACCAGCATATTGTCAAGGGCTTTGGAAATACGCTCAAGATTACGGCGGGTGCTCTTGTTGTAGGTATTATAATCGGTATAATTGTTGCGGCAATCCGTTCCTCATACGACAAGAACAAGGAAGCCATGGCAATGCACAAGGGCTTAAGCTATTATGTTTTTACCGTTGCAAATGCAATCTGTAAGGTTTACCTTACAATTTTCAGAGGTACTCCCATTGTAGTACAGCTTCTTATTTTCTATTTTATCATTTTTGCAAATGCTAAAAACGGTGTCCCTGTTGCAATTTTTGCCTTCGGTATAAATTCCGGTGCTTACGTTGCAGAAATTTTCCGTGGCGGTATTATGTCTATTGACGGCGGACAGTTCGAGGCAGGCAGAAGCCTTGGCTTCAATTATCTTCAGACAATGAGATATATCATCATTCCCCAGATGTTCAAGGCTGTGCTTCCCACTCTTTGCAATGAATTTATTGCTCTTCTTAAGGAAACCTCAGTTGCAGGTTACGTAGGTATTATTGATCTTACAAAGGCAGGTAATGTTATTGCAGGCCGTACCTTCTCATACTATATGCCCCTTATTGCGGTGGCAATTATTTACCTTGTGATGGTGCTTATTCTCACCTCACTTGTAGGTAAGCTTGAAAGGAGGCTGCGTAAGAGTGAGCGATAATAATGTTCTTATTAAAGTAAGCGGACTTAAAAAGCACTACAACAAGTCAAGCGTAAAGGCTCTTGACGGTATTGACTGTGAAATCAAAGAGGGCGAGGTTGTGGTTATAATCGGACCTTCCGGAAGCGGTAAGTCAACCTTCCTGCGTTCGCTTAATCTTCTTGAAATTCCTACCGAAGGCTCTATTGTCTTTGACGGTATTGATATTACTGCTCCCAAGGCAAATATCAATAAGCACCGTCAGAAGATGGGAATGGTGTTCCAGCACTTCAACCTTTTCCCGAATATGACAATACTTAAGAATCTCACCCTTGCACCGATGAAGCTTTTAGGTAAGAGCAAGGAGGAGGCAGAAAAGAAGGCACGTGAGCTTCTTGAAAGAGTAGGTCTCGGAGACAGAGCAGACGCTTATCCGGGTCAGCTTTCAGGCGGACAGAAGCAGAGAGTTGCTATTGTAAGAGCTCTTTGTATGGAACCCGAGGTAATGCTTTTTGACGAGCCTACAAGTGCCCTTGACCCTGAAATGGTTGGCGAGGTGCTTGATGTTATGAAGCAGCTTGCTTCCGAGGGGATGACAATGGTTGTTGTTACACATGAAATGGGCTTTGCAAGAGAAGTCGGCACACGTATTGTGTTTATGGACGGCGGTGTGTTTGTTGAAGAGAACACACCTGACGAATTTTTCTCAAATCCGCAGAGTCCGAGAGCCGTTGACTTTTTATCAAAGGTTCTGTAAAAAAGAAAAGTTTTGGTCAAGCTTTTACAAAAGCTTGCGGGGTGAGGGGCAGAGCCCCTCATCTTTTTTTTGTTACATTTAAAACATTGCTCCTAAACAGTTTATTCACAAAGCCACAACCATACCTTAACAAACAGCGTCACGGTGCATAATTCAGTACATCGTGTTACAACTTTTGTGCGAAATAACCTTGACTTTAAATTCCTTATTTGCTATTATAAATAAGGTTATAATATGGGAAATTGTATTAACTACAGATCGAAACTTTCTGTTTTAAAACCTACAAAATTGAAAGAAGTGACTATTTATGAAGAAAGCATTCCCCTACAAGCTATATGATCTTATACCTTCGCAGGAAACTATGTATCTGATGTTCAAGTATACCTTCAGCAAGCAGATTTCACAGATTCCTACATCATTTTCAGTTGATAAAGATCTTGATTTTGAGCTTATGACAAAGGCTCTCAATATTGAGTTTGAGCGTAACGACAGCCTTCGTCTGCGCTTTGTGAAAGCAGATAAAAAAATCAAGCAGTATTTTCTTCCCTCTTTCAAAATGAGCAAGGTGCCCTGCAAGTATTTCCGTTCCGTTGAGGAACAGCAGGCTTTCTTTGAAAAGGACGCTCAAACTCCCGTTCGTTTTGATAAGGGCGTTAATTTCAGAATTTATTTTTACAAAACCGCAAATGCAGGCAACGGTATTTACTTTAATGTAAGCCACCTTAATATGGACGCTCTCGGCTCGGTTATTTTCTATATGGACCTTATAAGTGTTTATAAAGCTCTTGTTTCAGGAGAGGAGCTTCCTGCACCTCTTTACTCCTATGAGGAATATATCCAGAAGGAGCTTAAGAACGTTGAGGAAAAGAAGAAGTGGGACAAGCACGAAAAGTGGTACAGAGAGTACTTCGCAAAGGGCGGTGAGCCCTTCTACGCAGGTGTTCACGGTCCCGAATTTCTTGAAAAAATGCGCGTAAAGAAAAAGAACCCCAACCTTCGTGTTCCTGCAGCCTATAATCCTCTTCTTGATAAGTGTAACCTTATTACAGGACACGTCGGAACAGAGGATGCAGCAAAGATTTTCGCATTCTGTAAGGAGAGAGGAATTGCTCCGGAAAGTCTGTTTATGCTCGGACTTCGCACCCATTGTTCTGCTCTTAATTACAGAACAAATGATGTATTTATGATGGCTACCTGTTCAAAGAGAGCCACTGTAAAGGAAAAGAGAATGAGCGGATGTGTTGTTCAGCCAATTCAGGTCCGTACTATTATTGAAGAGGATGCAACCTTTGAGCAGGCTCTTAATGAGTACACATCTGTAAGAACACAGCTTTACCGCCATATGGATTATCCTTATATTACAGCACGTGACCTTTCAAGAGAAATGTATAATTACAGTCTTATACAGGGTCCTGCCTGTATGATGTTCTCCTGGATTCCCGTGCCTGTTGATATGGATACCTACGGAGTCAAGGTAGAATTCAAGACCTATGATCTTGGCAGATATTTCACACCTCTTTACACAATCTGTTCTCCTGATCCCAGGGATAAGGGTATTAACCTTAACTATATGTACAGGATAAAGCTTTCAAAGAAGGAGCAGATTGAGCGTCTTCACGAGAATGCTATGAAAGTTGTGATGGCGGGTATTGAAAATCCTGAAATTACTGTCAGAGAGCTTCTTGATATGTGTGAAGCTAATTTAAAATAAAACAGATATTACAGATAGGAGAATCGGAATGCACATTGAACTAACCAAAAAAGAGTTTAAGGAGCTTGCAAAGCTCAGAGCAAAAATTCACAAATCGGGTGAGGTAACCAGTATCAAGGAAATGTTCACAAGAAGTGAAGCTTTCGGCGACAGAGTAGCTGTTGTTGAAAAGATCAAAAAGCAGGATGCTGTTTATACCGTTAAAGATTTTCACGATAAGGTAAGACAGCTTGGTACGGCTCTTTATGAGCTCGGACTCGGCGGTAAGCATATTTCAATCGTCAGCGAAAACAGCTACAACTGGATTGTTACATTCTTCGCAATCGTTTGCGGCGGCGGTGTTGCAGTTCCCATTGATAAAGAGCTTCCCGATAAGGATATCAGCATGCTTATTTCAAAGGGCGATGCAGAGGCTGTTTTCCACTCAAGAACCTATAAGGAAGCAGCAGAGCTTCACCTTGCAAATGATGAAAGATGTAAGTACGCAATCAATATGACTCACAACGGCAAGGCGGCAGGCGGTAAGTTCCTCACTATTGACGAGCTTTGCGAAATGGGTAAAAAGCTTCTTGCTGAGGGTGACAGACGCTTCCTCGATGCAGAGGTTAAGCCTGAGGATCTTGCAGCTATCGTGTTTACTTCAGGTACAACAGGTACAAACAAGGGTGTTATGCTCACTCACAAAAACTTTGCAGTAAATGTTGAAGGTATCCTTGAGTTCCTCGGACCCGAGCAGTCAACAATGTCAATCCTTCCTATGAACCACGTTTATGAGCTTTCCTGCAGTGTTCTTATTGCTATTTATATGAACGGTATTATTTACGTTAACGACAGCCTTAAGAACATTCTTCCAAATATCAACGATTTCAGACCTACTGCAATGGCAGTTGTTCCTCTTGTTCTTGAGGGTATCTACAACGGTATCCGTGCAAAGGCAGAAGCAAGCGGAAAGCTTGATATAATGCTTAAGATGATTAAAATAAGCAACAAGCTCCTCAAGGTAGGTATTGACATCAGACCCGTTGTTTTCAAGCAGATCAAAGAGAACTTCGGCGGTCAGTTCCCCACTATGAGCTGTGGCGGTGCACCTGCGAGAGGTGACCATATCAAGTTCCTTTCCGAGCTCGGCTTCAACATTATTTCAGGTTACGGCATGACAGAGTGCTCACCCACAATTACTCTTCATAAAAATGGTAAGGAAAAGCCTCTTTCAGCAGGTAAGGCTTTCCCCAGAGCAACCTTCAAAATTGCTGACCCCGACGAGGACGGTATCGGTGAAATCTGGGTCAAGGGTGAAAATGTAACTAAGGGCTATTACAAGGACGAGGAAGCAACAAAGGCATCCTTCTCCGAGGATGGCTGGTTCAAGACCGGTGACTACGGCAGACTTGACGAGGACGGCGAGCTTTACATAACAGGCCGTAAGAAGTTTCTCATCATTCTTCCCAACGGAGAAAACATCTTCCCCGAAACCGTTGAAAGCAACATTATGGAAAATCTTCCTTATGCAGTTGAAACTGTTGCCTTTGAAGAGAAGATTATTTCTGCAACAGGCAAGGAAGCAGTAATTATGTCAGCTGCAATTTATGTAAACAGAGAGTTCCTTAAGGGCTTGAGTGATGAAGAAATCATTGCAAAGACCAAGGTTGACGTTGCCGAAAGCAATAAGGGACAGCCTGCATACAGAAAGGTACAGAATGTTTACGTTTCCTTCAACGAGTTTGAAAAGAACTCAACCAGAAAGGTTATCAGACAGAAGGTTATTGATACGTATACAAAGCCTGCAACAGTATAATTGCAGAGGTTTATAATAAAAAATAAAAGGAGGCTTAACAATATGCTTGAAACACTCAGAGAAGTCATTTGTCGCTTTGTTGACATTGACCCCAACACACTCACAGAGGAGACCAATATCAGAAGTGAGCTCGGTCTTAACTCACTTGAGCTTATCAACATTGCAGTTGCAATCGAGGATGAGTTTGATGTTGAAATTCCCGACCGTGAGGTTGGCAACATTGAAACACTCGGCGATGCTATCAAGGTAATCGAAAAGTACATCGAAGACTAAAATCGGTCAGCCGTATTAAGCGCAGAACAAAGGGAGCTGTAGTTTTACAGCTCCCTTTTAGACGTTTTTTCGCCCGCTCGCAGCATGAAAAAGTAAAGTTCTTTTGATTACTTTTCTTTCAAGAAAAGTAATGCCACCGCGGCGATCGGAAGTGAAAATTATACCGTCAGAGTGAATTGCTTTGACGGTGTTTTTATTTTACACTTACAGCCTCATTTGTACTTTATCTATTGACTTGCAGTCTTGTTTTAATGTATACTTATATACAGTATAATGTCAGGAGGAAAAGAAAGCATGGCATATTTATCAGACATTGAAATTGCACAGCAGTGTGAAATGAAGCACATTACGGAAATTGCAAAAAAGGCAGAGGTTGACCTTAAGTACATTGAGCAGTACGGTAACTATAAGGCAAAAATTGACCTTTCACTTTTAAACGACAGCAAGGACAAGAAGGACGCAAAACTTATCCTTGTTACCGCTATTACACCCACACCTGCAGGTGAGGGTAAAACTACAACAACAATCGGTCTTGCAGACGGTATGAGCCGTATAGGCAAAAAGGTTGCAGTAGCCCTTCGTGAACCCTCACTCGGACCCGTTTTCGGTGTTAAGGGCGGCGCGGCAGGTGGCGGATATGCCCAGGTTGTACCCATGGAGGATATTAACCTTCACTTTACAGGTGACTTCCATGCGATTACAAGCGCAAACAATCTCCTTGCCGCAATGCTTGATAACCACATTCAGCAGGGTAACAGCCTCGGAATTGACGTAAGAAGAATCACATGGAAGCGTTGCCTTGATATGAACGACAGACAGCTTCGCTTCATCACCGACGGTCTCGGAGGCAGAATCAACGGCACTCCCCGTGAGGATGGTTTTGACATTACCGTTGCAAGTGAGGTTATGGCTATTCTTTGCCTTGCTTCTTCAATTACTGACCTTAAGGAAAGACTTTCAAAAATTATCGTAGGCTATAACTATAAGGATGAGCCCGTTACCTGCGGTCAGCTCAATGCTCACGGCGCAATGACAGCTCTTCTTAAGGATGCACTCAAGCCGAACCTTGTACAGACTCTTGAAGGTACACCTGCCTTTGTTCACGGTGGCCCCTTTGCTAATATTGCCCACGGCTGTAACTCTGTGATTGCAACAAAGACTGCAATGAAGATGGCTGATTACGCTATTACAGAAGCAGGCTTCGGTGCAGACCTCGGTGCAGAGAAGTTCCTTGATATCAAGTGCCGTATGGCGGAACTCAATCCTGATGCAGTTGTAATGGTTGCTACAATCCGTGCTCTTAAGATGCACGGCGGTCTTGCAAAAACAGAGCTCGGTGAGGAAAATCTTGAGGCTCTTGAAAAGGGTATTCCTAATCTTCTCCGCCACGTTTCAAACATCAAGAATGTATATAAGCTTCCCTGCGTGGTTGCCGTTAACCGCTTCCCCACAGATACAGATAAGGAAGTTGAGTTTATCATTGAAAAGTGCAAGGAGCTTGGCGTAAATGTTTGTCTTTCAACTGTATGGGCAGAAGGCGGCAAGGGCGGCGAGGAGCTTGCAAAAGAGGTTGTACGTCTTTGTGAGGAGGAGGACAGCTCAGGCTTTACCTTCTCATATGACACCGAAGATACAATTGAGCAGAAGCTTCGCAATATCGTTCAGAAGGTATACGGAGGTAAGGATGTTGCAATTCTTCCTGCTGCTCAGAAGCAGATTAAAAAGCTTCAGGAAATCGGCTGTGACAAGCTTCCCGTTTGTGTTGCCAAGACACAGTACAGCTTCTCTGACGATCCGACAAAGCTGGGCGCTCCCGAAGATTTTGTTGTAACTGTAAGAAACATTAAGGTTTCCGCAGGTGCAGGCTTTATTGTTGCACTTACGGGTGATATTATGACAATGCCCGGACTTCCCAGAGTGCCTGCTGCAGAGAAGATTGATGTTGATGCAGAGGGTAAAATCACAGGACTGTTTTAATTAAAACAAGTAAAGTTTTGCTCAAGCTTTTTCAAAAGCTTGTCAGGGATCGTAAGGGGTGAAACCCCTTACACAGTTAAACAAATACAGTAAAGCAGGTGTTTGAAAATAACACCTGCTTTTTATAGCTTATAATTTTATTTTTGCCCTCGGCGGGCAGCCGTTACCTTTCTTGAAAGAAAGGTAACCCAAAGAACTTTTCGTTTTTTTATTCCTCAAACTGACTGTTGTAAAGCCTTGCGTAAAAGCCGTTCTTTTCCATCAGCTCCTCATGATTTCCCTGCTCAATAACCTTTCCGTCGTTCATCACAAGAATTATATCCGACTCACGTATTGTTGAAAGTCTGTGAGCAACAATAAAGCTCGTGCGACCCTTCATCATTTTAGCAAAAGCGTCCTGAATCTTCATTTCCGTTCTTGTGTCAATAGAAGACGTAGCCTCGTCAAGTATCAGCATCGGAGGAAGACAAAGCATAGCTCTTGCTATACATATAAGCTGTCGCTGTCCTACTGAAAGGTTGTCGTCTGTTATTTTCGTGTCATAGCCTTGGGGCAGCCTTTTGATAAAGGAGTGTGCATGAGCGGCTTTTGCCGCTGAGATAATCTCTTCTTCGCTTGCTTCAGGCTTGCCGTAAATGATATTTTCTTTTACCGTGCCGCCTGAAAGCCAGGTATCCTGAAGCACCATGGCATAACGAGAGCGCAGGTTGTGTCTTGTCATATTCTGAATGTTTTCGCCGTCAACTATAATCTCACCTGAATTTACATCGTAGAAATTCATAAGCAGATTGATAAGCGTAGTTTTGCCGCAACCGGTAGGGCCTGCAATGGCTATACGCTTGCCGGGTTCAACCTTGAGCGAAAGGTCGGTTATGAGCTTCTTTTCGGGAGAGTATGAAAATGCGACATCTTTAAGCTCTACACTGCCTTTGATTTCAGGGTTTACGGGGTTTTCAGGGTCAGGTCTGCGGTCTGCCTCTTCAAGCAGATCGAAAACTCTCTTTGCACAGGTCAGCGCGTTCTGAAGCTCGGTGATAACGCCGCTTATTTCATTGAAGGGCTTTGCATACTGCCCTGCATAGCTTAAAAATATGCTTACCTGTCCTATTGTAATTCCTGTGCCGAGGAGGGCAAAAAGAGAGCTTATCAGAGCTACGGCTGCATAAACAATGTTGTTTACAAGACGTGTACTGGGGTTGGTAAGGCTGGAAAAGAAGGTTGCAAATAATGATGTGTGTTCAAGCCTTTGGTTTATTTCATCAAAGCTTCCGAGAGCTTCATCCTCGAAACCAAAGGCACTTACGATGTTCTGACCTTCAATCAGCTCGTTTATAAGTGCTGTCTGTTCTCCCTTTATCTTTGCCTGCTCGGTAAAGAAGCGATGGGTTTTTGAGGTGATGAATTTTGCCACGAAAATTGAAAGGGGAGTAAGCAGAATTACCGTAAGAGCCACAAATCCGTTGAGCGAAAGCATAAGAATAAGCGTGGCGACAATAGTGAGAACTCCGCTGAAAAGCTGTGTGAATCCCATAAGAAGTCCGTCGGCGAAGGTGTCAACATCGCTTATCATACGGCTTATAAGGTCACCGCTCGGATGTGAGTCAAGATAGGAAACGGGGAGGGTGTGGAATTTTTCACTTATACGGTTTCTCAGATCCCTGCAGACACAGTAGGTTACCTTGTTGTTACACACGGCTGAAAGGTGCTGAGAAACAGCCGCAAGGCCTGTTACCAGGGCGATAATTCCGATTATACGAAGGATATCTTCAAAGCTGACCTTTCCTGCCTCAAGCATAAAGTCAATGGCATTACCGCTGAAATAGGGAATAATAAGCTGTGCGCAAACGCTTATAAGAGAGCAGAGTATACTCGCAACGACAGGAAGCTTGTAGGGCTTGATAAGGTGCAGAACCTTTTTTGCTGTAGCCTTGTCTTTCATCTCTGCACCTCCTTTTTGAACTGGCTTTCGTGGATTTCACGGTATACATCACAGCCTTCAAGGAGACTGTCATGAGTACCAATACCTGCAAGTGTGCCGTCATCAAGGACGAGAATTTTATCAGCGTGGGCGACAGAGCTTGTGCGCTGGCTGACTATGAAAACAGTTTTTTGGTTGCAGAGGGATTTGAGTGCTTTTCTCAAAGCGGCATCCGTTGCGAAGTCAAGGGCACTGGAGCTGTCGTCAAGAATGATAATATCCGCGTCGGAAACAAGTGCTCTTGCAATGGTAAGCCTTTGCTTTTGTCCGCCGGAAAGGTTGCGTCCGCCTTGTTCAACGGTTGCTTCAAGTCCGCCTTTTTCCTTTACAAAGTCATAAGCCTGAGCGAGGGTGAGTGCCTCTCTGAGTTTTTCGTCACTTGCTTTTTTGTTACCGTAAAGAAGGTTGCTTTTCACTGTGCCTGAAAAAAGCATGGCTTTTTGCGGAACAATGGAAACTGTACGGTTAAGTGTGGATTTGCTCCATTTTTTTATACTTTCGCCCTTTAAGAGTATTTCGCCCTCGGTTGCATCGTAAAAACGGCTTATAAGATGGACGAGAGTTGATTTACCGCTGCCTGTACCACCGATAATACCGACAGTTTCACCTTTTTTTACATTGAAGCTTATATCCGAAAGAGAGGGGGCGCCTGCGCCTTCATAGGTGAGACTTACGTTTTTAAAAGAGAGGATTTCATCATAGTTTTTCTCCTCGGTCAATTCTCCGTAGCTCATAGTGCTTTCTGTATCGAGGATCTGACCCACTCTGCCCATGCTTGCGATTGAACGGGCGATAAGGGTAATAAGGCTTGCGAGCTTTACAAGCTCAATTAAAATCTGACCCGTGTAGTTGATGAGGGCGACAATGTCGCCGGAGAAAAGGCGGCCGTTATTGATTTTATCCGCACCGAACCAGAGAATAAGTATTACTGCTGCATTTACAATTATATATGTAAGGGGATTCAGAAGAGCGGAAATACTTCCTACCTTAAGCTGAGAGGAAAGAAGCGTTCCGTTGATATTTTCAAAGGCTTCCTTTTGCTTTTCTTCTCTGCCGAAAGCCCGTATAACACGAACACCGTTAAGGTTCTCTCTTGTCTGAGCCGTTACACGGTCAAGGTTCTGCTGAACGGTTTTGTGCATCGGCTTTGTTACAAACATTATGCCGAAGACCGCAACAAATAAAAGAAGGATTATGCCCACGAAAATGAGCGCAAGGTCACGGTCAACGTAAAAGGCAAGTATTGCCGCACCGAAAACAATAAAGGGACTGCGCATAAAAAGGCGGAGAAACATATTAACGCCGTTCTGCACAAGATTTATGTCACCGGTCATCCTTGTAATCAGCGTACTTTTTCCTATTCTGTCAATTTCCGAAAAGGAAAAGCTCTGCACCTTGCGGAGAAGCTCGTGCCTTAAGCCGGTAGCTGTGCCTATTGCCGCCTTTGCTGCAAAAAACTGTGCAGTGAAGCTGCTTAAAAGTCCGAGCAGAGACATAAGCACAAGCAGAAAAAAGCGGCTTATGACAAAGTCTTTGTCGCCTTTTGCAATACCTGTATCAATTATGCTTGCCACGATAAGAGGAACAGCAAGATCAAAGCAAGCCTCAAGCATTTTAAAAAGGGGAGCTAGTATGCTTTGTATTTTATATTTTTTAAAATAGGGTATAAGATGCTTCATATTACACCTCGATGCATTTTATTTACCGCATTATTATACAGAATTGTGACGTGAAAGTAAAGCACGTAAGCGGTGTTTATAGTCTTTTTATCCAATAGTTTTTATTGTATTTCGTCTAAAGTTACGAAGTTTTTTTCCATAAGTTGAAATTATCGCAAAGGCAGTATATAATCATATTTATAAAATAAAAAAGGATGATGAAATATGGCTAACGAAAACATTTCCAAAAAAGACAATGCCCTTATGGTGTTAAAGTTTGTTCTGTGCTCAACAGGTGCAGGCATTATTCAGACGGTGTCCTTTACTCTTTTGAATGAGCTTTCAAAAAGAACTGACATTTTCTCTTTTATGCCTGAGAAGCTTCTTGAAAATGAGTACGGTCCATTTTATTTTGTAGCGCTTTTTCTTTCCGTGCTTTTCAACTTCACAGTAAACAGAAAGTTCACCTTCAAATCTGCTAATAATGTTCCGATTGCGATGCTCAAGGTGTTCGGATATTACTGTGTATTTACACCGCTTTCAATATGGTGGGGTGTTGCGCTTACAAACATTGGCTGGAATGAGTACCTTGTGCTTGCTTTCACTATGGCTATTAACCTTTCAACGGAATTCCTCTTTAACCGCTTTGTGGTTTTCGGAAAGTCCATCAATACAGCAGAGAAGAAATAAAAAGGCTGTATCACAATGAGCGGTTGATTATACTGAAAAATGCGGAATTCAAAATCAACTTTAATTTGATAAGGAGCCATAAAACAAAACGAAATCCACCGTTGGTGACCAACGGTGGATTTAATATGTGTTTTAATTACATTTTTGTACCCTTTGCACCCTTTGTACCGCCGCCAAGGTTAACACCCTGAAGTACATTTGAGTCAAAGCTGTAGGTGATGTTGCCCTCTTCTCTTTCTCTTTTGAGAGCGTAAGAGATCATTCTGTCGAGAAGCTCTGTATATTTAACGCCGAGAGGCTCCCAAAGATAGAAGGAAAGTGAGCCGGGGATGGTGTTGATTTCGTTGAGCCAGATGTTACCTGACTTGGTATCCATCATAAAGTCAATTCTTGAAACGCCGTTACAGCCGAGGCACTTGAAGGCTTTAACAGCCATTTCACGGATTTCTGTTCTCTGTGCTTCGGTGATGTCAGCAGGAATCTTTCTCTTAAGAGTAGCCATACCCTTACTACCTGAGGGTGAGCTCTTAACGCCGCCCTTTGCACCCTTGGCGCCCTTGGCAGAGCCGTCACCGATGTACTTTTCAGCGAAGGTGAGAATCTTATCTGAAGAAACAGGCTCTTCACATTCGGAGGCTTCAGCTGTTTCGTAGTCACCGAGAACGGAGCAGTTGATTTCCTTAAGATTCTGTACAGCGGTTTCAACGAGAACCTTTGTTGCATAGTGGAAGGCTGTGTCAAGTGAATCGAAAAGCTCGCTTCTGTTTTCAGCCTTTGAAATACCGATTGACGAGCCGAGGTTAACGGGCTTTACAATAACGGGATATCCGATTGCACTTTCGATTTCGCCAACAACCTTTTCGCTGTCTTCATCGTAGAGGTTAGCGGTGTAGCACTTGCAGTCAAGTACGGGAATACCGTTATCCTTAAGCACGGTTTTCATAACGTACTTATCCATACCCACAGCGGAAGAAAGCACGTCGCAGCCGACATAAGGGATGTTGAACATTTTAAGGTAGCCCTGGAGTGTACCGTCCTCAACATTTGTACCGTGAACAACGGGGAAGGCGATGTCAATATAGTCGTAAAGAGGCTTTGAGAAAAGCTTCTGGGGATATTTGATGAGCTGAGTTTTACCGCCCTCGTTTACCATAATGATTCTCTGGCTTGTTTTGAGGAGGTTGTTGATATCGGTATAAGCTTCGATTTTACCGATGTTTTCACCGACATAGAATTCGTTGTTTTTTGTTATGTAAATGGGGATTACATCATACTTGTCACGGTTGAGATAACCCATTGCCTGAATTGCGGAGATTACTGAAATTTCATGCTCAACGGTTTTACCGCCGAAAAGCACACCGACTTTGATTTTCATGTTTAAAACACCTTTCTTTTGAGTATAAGAGAGGGCCAAGGGCCAAGGGCCAAGGGCCGGTAGGTGCCTGACGGCACTTTAATAATTATCGGGTAAATCGTTTTCAAGAAGAATAATCTTCTTTCTGCCCTGGGCGTTAAGAGCGTAAACGTGAGTGAGTGCCTCGTTGATTGTATCTGCAACGAAGATTTTATCCTCGTCATATTTTTTGTCAAGAAGTCCTGCCTTGATGGGAATTGCCTGCTTTCTTCCGACGAGTACAACATAGTCGCAGACTGCGGCGGCATTTCTGCCGAATTCACGGTTAAGCTCATCCTGCTTTTCGCCAAGCTCTACCATGCCGGGAGTTACAAGAATCTTGTAGCCGTCGAAAAGGCTGAGAGCTTCAAGAGCTGCCTTTGTACCGCTGGGGTTTGAGTTGTAAGCGTCGTCAATGATTGTTACGCCACCCTTATCGGAGAGCTGAAGTCTGTGGGGAACACCCTCAAGTCTTCTTACTGCAGGGCGAAGCTCTTTAAGGCTGATGCCCATTTTGTGGCTGATTGCAATAGCGCCGACAATGTTGAGAACATTGTGTCTGCCGATAAGTCTTGTTGAGAATTCTTCCTCTTCACCGTTTCTTGTCTTAACCTTGAAGGAAGTACCTCTTTCGCTTACATGAAGGTCAAAGGCAACATAGTCTGCATCGCCCTCAATGCTGTAGGAAATATAAGGCCTGTTACAGCCGTGGTCACGGATGTTTTCGTCGTCACCGTTGAGGAAAAGCATACCGCCTTCGGGGAGGGAGTCGGCAAGCTCAAACTTTGTGCCCTTTACCGCATCAAGAGTCTTGAAGGATTCAAGGTGCTGAGGTCCGATTGAGGTAATTACACCGTGGTGAGGATGAACAATGTCGCAAAGCTCTTTTATATCGCCAACCCACTTTGCGCCCATTTCGCAGACGAAGATTTCGTCGGTAGCCTTGAGAGAGCCACGGATTGTTTTAACAACGCCCATGGGGGTATTGTAGCTTTCGGGAGTCATAAGTACGTTATACTTTGATTTAAGTAAGGTTGTAAGATAATATTTGACGCTGGTTTTTCCGTAGGAGCCCGTAATACCGATGATTTTAAGGTCAGGACATTTCTTGAGGATCTTCTTTGCGTCGTTGGTGTAGTACTGATTTACACTTAATTCAACAGGCTTGTTGATAAGGTTTGCCACAAGGCAGAGAGCCGGAGCAAAGGTGTAAATAAGTGCGAGAGCCATAAGGAAATAGGTTTCGTGAGGTCTTGCACCCTTAAAGGCAGGGATTGAAACGAGACCGAGCACAAGTGCGGTGAAAAGAAGCTCGGTGAAGAACATTCTTTTTACTCTCGGTGTATACACAAGAGGCTTTTTAGCCTTTTTCGGCTTTTCGTTGGGGATTGCAATGATGAGAAGTGCAATAAGAGCAACTGCCTTGAATTTGACACCCATATCAAAAAACAGGGCAATGAGCATAAGAAGTGAGAGAATGATGTGAGTAAGATACTTTCTTGTGTTTTCCTTCATCCATTTTGTATGGGTATCGAAGCGGTAGGAGTTAAGCTGAAAAAAGTGCATTGAATCAATGAGTGCCATAGCTGTAGGGAAAAGAAAAACAACTGTTGCAATAAGAACCATGTACAAATTCATATCAGTATTATCCTTTCAGTTATATCTTCATAAATGATGCAAGAACACGGAGGAACTGATCTCTTCTTTCAAGGAAGGAATAATGTCCTGCACCTTCAAAGGTAACAAGTCCTGCCTCAGGCATAAGCTTTTCCATAATTTTTGCATCGCTTAAGGGTGTTGCGTCATCGGCTGTGCCCCACACGAGAAGAGTAGGTGCCGTTACATTGGGCATAAGGTGCTGTAAATCCTCGTTTACAACCTTTACAAGAGTCTGACGCATAATAGGTGAAGCAGCATTGTAGTCTGCCGAGCCGTTTTTCTTTCGAAGATTTTCAAGAGCATCGGGGAAGAATTTCTTGACAAATCTTGTAGCAAAAAGCCACCTTGTCATTTTGTAAATTCTCTGCTTCATTTTTTGTTTAAGCGTTTTTTTCGGTTTTACGCCTGCGGCATCAACGAGGATAACCTTATCGATTTCAAAGGGAAGCTCTCTTGAGCAAAGCTTGATGATTACCCTTCCGCCGAAGGAGTGACCTAAAAGGCTGATTTTTTTGCAGGGGAACTCCTTCATAAAGTCGAGGATAAAGTCGGTGTAATCGTCAACGCACCAGGGTTCCTTCGGCTCTTCACTTTCACCGAAGCCGGGCATATCCATTGCAATTACGCGGTACTTTGTTTTTAAAAGGTCAATAGCGGATTGAAAAAGAGTGATGTTGCTTCCCCAACCGTGGAGCAGGAGCACCGTGTCGCCCTGACCCTCGCAAATATAATTTATGTTAAGACCTTTGATATTAACAGTCACAGGAATCATTCCTTTCACTGATTATTTGAAAAACTGCATACTAACACAGTCTACAGTATTATAGCACATTATTATAATAATTTCTACCAATTATATTACTATTTATTATATTTTTCTTCCGTAAATTTTAGTTAATTTTTACTTGATTATTGAATAAGCGCTTGTGATATGATAAAATTAGATATAACATAAAAGAGGTGAAGACTATGACAGATATTATAGTAATCGGCGGCGGCCCTGCGGGACTTACTGCGGCAATGTATGCCGTAAGAAGAGGTAAAAGTGTTCTGCTGTTTGAAAAGGAAGCCTACGGCGGACAGATTAGCAAAAGTGCTCTTGTTGAAAACTATCCTTCCGTAAAAGCAGTAAGCGGCTTTGAAATGTCAATGAATCTTTATAATCAGGCAAAGAGTTTTGGTTGCGAATTTAAAAAGGAAAATGTTATTTCCGTTAAAGACGGTGAAATAAAAAAGGTTATTACCGCAAAGGGTGAGTATGAGTGTAAGGCTGTGGTTTTTGCTGTCGGTGCTTCGCCGAGAAAGTCAGGTCTTCCCAACGAGGGCGCGCTCATCGGCAGGGGACTTTCCTACTGTGCCCATTGTGACGGCAATTTTTTCAGAAAAAGAGATGTTGCGGTAATCGGTGGCGGAAGCACAGCGTTGCAGGATGCACTTTATTTAAGCGAAATCTGTAATAAGGTTTACCTTGTTCACCGAAGAAATGAATTCAGAGGTGAAGAGGCTCTTGTGAAAAGAGTGGTTGAAAAGGAAAATATTGAGATTGTATATGACAGCACCCTTGAAAGCGCAGAGGGCACTCCGATGCTGAAAAGCATTTTCGTAAAAAATAAAAACACCGCCGAGGAAAGGGAAATCCCTGTCAGCGGACTGTTTCTTGCAATAGGTCAGGTGCCCGGTACGGCGGAATTCAGCAATATTCTTCCTCTTGACAGTCACGGCTATGTAATATGCGATGAGAGCTGTAAGGTAAAGGACGGAATTTACGTCTGCGGAGATTGCAGACAGAAAACGCTTCGCCAGCTCACAACGGCAGTTGCTGACGGCTCTGTTGCAGGAAGCGAGGCGTAAAATTTATAATAAGAAAACAGATGTGTTAAGGTTCAGCTTAGAACTAAAAACACATCTGTTATATTTTTTTATTCTGATATTATTTATCCGAGGTATTTACAAACTGCAACAGAAGCTGCCGCTCCGTCAGAGATCGCTGTTGCAATCTGCCTTACGGACTTGCTTCTGCAGTCGCCTGCAACAAAGATACCTTCGTACCCGTCGGGTATACAGCCTTCATCTGCGGTGATGTAGCCTCTTTCGTCTAACTTTACCGCATCGCTGAAGCTTTCATTTTCAGGCTTCTGACCGATAGCGACAAAAATTCCGTCAAAGGAAAGGTCGCTTTCAGCTCCGGTTTCCTCGTTCTTTATTGTGATGCCTTCAAACTTATCTGTGCCGAGAATCTTGGCAACAACAGATGATAAAATCACCTTGATGTTATCCGTTGCTTCAATCTGCTCGATGAGCTTGCTTTCACCTGTAAGGAAGGGGAGATTCTGTATAACCGTAACGCTTTTTGAGGTTTTGGAAAGGAGTATTGCTTCCTGCAGGGCGGAATTGCCGCCACCGATAACAGCAATGTCCATATCCTTATAGAAGGCACCGTCGCAGACGGCACAGTAGGAAATTCCTTCGCCGGTGAATTTTTCTTCACCTTCAAGTCCGAGGGTGCGGTGCTTTGAGCCTGTCGCAAGGATAACTGACCTTGCCTGATAGTCGGCTCTGTCGCCCTTGACAGTGAAAATGTCACCGTCCTTTACGATACCCTTTGCCTCGTCCATATCAATGTCGGCACCCTGAACCATTGCCTGCTCAACAAGCTTATCGGCAAACTCCACACCGCTCATGCTTAAAAAGCCGGGATAGTTTTCAACCTTGGGGGAGTGAGTAATCTGTCCCCCGAAGGTTTCCTTTTCAAGAACGAGAACGCTCTTGTTTGCACGTTTGAGATAAATTGCCGCTGTCAGACCTGCGGGGCCTGCACCGATGATTATTGTATCGTAAATCATTTTTATGCCCTTTCGGTGAATGCTCTGATGTTTGAAAGGTTGACAATCTTTTCAGCCTTGCCGTCCTTTACAACGATAAGGGTAGGAGCCTGCTGAATGCCGTACTCCTCTGCAAGGGCCTTGTTTTCGTCGGCGTAAACCTTTTCATACTTGATATTTGCTGCCTCAAGGAAGCGGGCTGCCATCTTACAGTTGGGACAGGTTGTAGTTGCAAAAAGAATTGTCTTATCCTCGCAGGCTACACAGCCTTTTTCAGCGGCCTTGATTTCCTGCTTAGCTTCGAAAATTCTGTCACCGATTTTGGTGGGGTTATATTCAACTCTGTGCTTGTATTCCTGGCTCTTACCGTCGTTCCAGTTCTGAACCGGTCTGTAGTAGCCGGTGATACGGCTGTAAACCTCAGTGGTTTCACCGCAGTCGGGGCAGGTGTAAACCTCACCTGCAATGTAGCCGTGGTTCTTACAAACGGAGTAGGTGGGTGAAATTGAATAGTAGGGAAGGCGGTAGTTTTCTGCAATCTTCTTTACAAGGTTGGCTGCACTCTTCCAGTCGGGAAGCTTTTCGCCGAGGTAAGCGTGGAAAACAGTACCGGATGTGTAAAGGGTATGAAGCTCATCCTGCTTGTCAAGAGCCTCAAAGATGTCATCGGTGTAGCCGACGGGAAGGTGTGAGGAGTTGGTATAGTAGGGAGTTTCGTTCTTTGACTTGTCGCTTGCTGTGATGATGTCCGGATAGTGCTTGATGTCATGCTTTGCAAGACGGTAGCTTGTTGATTCAGCGGGAGTAGCTTCAAGGTTATAAAGGTCGCCGTATTTTTCCTGATAGTCTGAAAGTCTTTCTCTCATATGGTTGAGAACATCCTTTGCAAACTGCTGTGCTCTGTCATCAACAAGGTTGCAGCGAAGCCAGTTGGCGTTGAGAGCAGCTTCATTCATACCAACAAGACCGATGGTTGAGAAGTGGTTTGCGAATGTTCCGAGGTATCTCTTTGTATATGGATAAAGACCTGCATCAAGGAGCTTTGTGATAACGGTTCTCTTTACAGCGAGTGAACGTGCAGAAATGTCCATGAGTCTGTCAAGACGTGCATAGAAGTCAGCCTCGTCCTTTGCGAGATAAGCGATTCTGGGCATATTGATGGTGACAACACCGATTGAACCGGTGCTTTCACCGCTTCCGAAGAAGCCGCCTGACTTTTTACGTAATTCACGAAGGTCAAGACGGAGACGGCAGCACATTGAACGTACATCGCTGGGCTCCATATCGGAGTTGATGTAGTTTGAGAAATAGGGTGTGCCGTACTTTGAGGTCATTTCAAAGAGAAGCTTATTGTTCTGGGTTTCTGACCAGTCGAAGTTGCTTGTGATTGAGTAGGTGGGAATGGGATACTGGAAGCCTCTGCCGTTTGCGTCGCCCTCGATCATTGTTTCGATGAAGGCGCGGTTGATCATATCCATTTCCTTCTTACAGTCTTTATACTTGAAGTCCATTTCCTTGCCGCCGACAATAGCGTTAAGCTCTGCGAGGTCAGCGGGAACGGTCCAGTCAAGGGTGATGTTTGAGAAGGGAGCCTGTGTACCCCAACGAGAAGGAGTGTTTACACCGTAAATAAAGCTTTCGATGCACTTTTTAACCTGCTCATATGAGAGATTATCAACCTTGACGAAGGGTGCAAGATATGTATCGAAGGAGGAGAATGCCTGTGCGCCTGCCCATTCATTCTGCATAATGCCGAGGAAGTTAACCATCTGGTTGCAAAGAGTTGCAAGGTGCTTTGCAGGAGCAGATGTTATTTTGCCGGTTACACCGCCAAGACCTTCCTGTATAAGCTGCTTGAGTGACCAGCCTGCACAGTATCCGGTGAGCATTGAAAGGTCATGAATATGTATATCTGCGTTTCTGTGAGCGTTTGCGATTTCGTCGTCATAAACCTCGCTGAGCCAGTAGTTGGCTGTAATAGCACCGGAGTTATTGAGAATGAGACCGCCTACTGAATAGGTAACGGTGGAGTTTTCCTTAACACGCCAGTCGGAAACATTAACATAGTTGTCAACGATTTCCTTGTAGTCGAGGATAGTAGTGTTAATATCACGGAGCTTTTCGTGCTGACGGCGGTAGAGAATGTATGCCTTCGCAACATCGGAATAGCCTGCCTGAACAAGTACGTTTTCAACGCTGTCCTGAATATCCTCAACGGCAATGCAGTGGTCCTTGATTTTAGGCTCAAAGTCTGCGGTTACCTTAAGGGCAAGAAAGTCGATGATGTTGGGGTTGTATTCTCTCTGTTCTGCTTCGAAAGCAAGGGTGATTGCCTGGGTGATTTTTCCGAGATCAAACTCGATGAGCTTGCCGGTACGTTTCATAACTGAATACATAGTTCTTTTCCTCCTTCTGAATTCTCTCTTTCCAAATAAAATAATCAGTTTCTTCCGCTTAGGGTGACACTCGACGCTTATCTGGTTCGAGAGCTGTCACCTTGATGACGGTGCGAAACTGATTATATCACTATCGGTTGTAAATATCAAGGGGTATTATACAATTTCTTGTATTATTTCCGAGAAAAAACACAAAATATTGCGTTTTGACTACTAAATATAGTTTCACCAAATCAACGGTTGTCGATTTGATTTTACAACTTAAAACGGTAAAGTCCGCTTATTTGTATCAACCCTCGCGAAGATGCACATCAGGATGATTTTTTTCAAGCTCTGCGTGAAGCTTTTTCATTCTTTCAGCGGTCCAACCTGTACAGCCTCCGTCAATAAGATTACCCGAATCTCTGAATTGCTGAAGGAAATAAGGTGTGTCGTTGCTGAAGAGGCGGAGAATCTCAAAAAAGTCCTGCTCCGAATGGAAATCCTCGGTTACCGTTGTGCGGAATT
The DNA here is from genome assembly GCA_017473435.1 of Clostridia bacterium. Classification (GTDB taxonomy): domain Bacteria; phylum Bacillota; class Clostridia; order Oscillospirales; family Acutalibacteraceae; genus UBA6857. The sequence goes on from JAFULG010000023.1 coordinate 42,434, forward strand.
CGTGAGGAAGACTGCTTTTTTCGAGAAGCTCTATACTATTTAAAATCAGAGAAAAATCAAAATCTTTCATATCCGTTGTAGCAGGATATTTTTCAGGTGATGCTTTTATATCCATCGCAATATAGTCGACAAGTCCGTTATCAAGGATCTGTTTTAAAATATCGGGTTTATATCCGTTGGTGTCAAGCTTAATCAAAAAGCCCATGTCTCTGATTTTTTTTATAAAAGGGATAAGATCTTTTTGCAGCGTCGGTTCGCCACCGGTTATGCATACGCCGTCAAGTATGCCTTTGCGTTTTGAAAGGAAGCTGAAAAACTCCTGCTCACTTACAAGATCCTTTACCGTTTGCGTTACAAGTAAGGCGTTGTGACAGAAAGGGCAACGGAAATTACAGCCGGGTGTAAAAACAGTACAGGCTGTTTTGCCCGGATAATCAAGTAATGTAAGCTTCTGTAAACCGGCTATCAGCATAGATTTTCCTCCTTATTAAGCTTGTGCTTTTAGCATACCACTTAAGAAAAAATAATGCAATCTTTTTGAACAAAAAATAAATGATAAGAAAACGACTTGCCAAATTGCTTTCTTTTATGTTATATTATATATGTATAATTATCATCATATTGCTTTTAGATAAGGAGGATATGACATGACTAAAAATTTGACAAGAGGTAACGTGAAAAAAGGGTTAAGCATTCTTATGAGTTTGCTTATGGCTTTTTCGCTTGTGTTGCCTGCCTTTGCAGAGGATACTGAGCCTGTTGCGGCTTACGGTACGGTAGAGGCATTCACAAACGGCATTGAGGTTGAGGGCAAGGAAGAAATCCTTGCAACCAATAAGGAGGAACTCACCCTCAGCTATTCGGAGGCTGACCCTTCGATTTTCAGATTTGAAGACGGCTGGTGGGCAGGCATTAAGGTGGTTGCTCCTGCTGAACTTACGGAGGAAGAGCTCAAGGCTGTACAATACCGCCGTAAGGATAACGGCACCTGGGGTGAGGAGCGTTCCTTCTGGAATGCAAAGGATTCACTTGAAGGTGACGAAGCTCATTGGATGGGCATCTGGGTGCTTGCTACACCTGAGCTTATTGCTGCTGATGAGGATAAAAAGCTCACTTACGAATACGAGTTTGACTGGAGCGGTAACGGCTTTGACGGTGAAGTGCAGAAGGTTAGCTTTGTGCTTGACGCAGATAAGCTTAATCTTGATATGACACCTTTCCTCGGTACAGTTGAGACATTCACAAACGGCATTGAGGTTGAGGGCAAGGAAGAAATCACCGCAACAAACAACGGCGACCTTACTCTTTACTATTCAAAGGCTGACCCGGCTGCAGGCAGAACAGCTGACGGCTGGTGGGCAGGAATCAAGGTTGTTGCTCCTGCAGGCCTTACAGAGGATGAACTCAAGGAAGTAAAATACCGTCGCCTTGATAAG
>JAFULG010000024.1 GCA_017473435.1 Clostridia bacterium
AATAACTTTCAAATAATGCCATGTCCGTTTACCTCCTTATTCCTTACGGGGATCGATATACTTAGCAGCATCAGCAGCCTTCGTGCAGCCCTTCTTGATTGCGATAGCGCAACCAACTGTGTAAGCCCACTTTGCATTTTCGAATGCGATAGGCTGTGTTTCTTCTACAATTTTATAGGGATCAATGCCTTTTTCAGCACAGATATCCTTACATTCTTCAACTGAAGAAATACCGTATTCCTTAAGAACAGCAAGAATGTTGTCAATTCTTCTTGCATAGTTTTCAAATAATGCCATGTCCGTTTACCTCCTTATTCCTTACGGGGATCGATATACTTAGCAGCATCAGCGAATCTGCCGTAAGTACCCATAGCCTTGTTGTAAGCTGTTGTGGGATCGTCGCCCTTCTTGATGAAGTCTGTCATCTTGCCGAGGGATACGAATTCATAGCCGATAACCTGATCGTCATCGTCAAGAGCCATTCTTGTAACATAGCCTTCTGCCATTTCAAGGTAACGAACGCCCTTAACCTTTGTGCCGTACATTGTACCAACCTGTGAACGGAGACCCTTACCGAGGTCTTCAAGGCCTGCACCGATGAGAAGACCGTCTTCTGAGAAAGCGGACTGGCTGCGGCCGTATACGATCTGAAGGAAGAGCTCTCTCATAGCTGTGTTGATAGCGTCACAGACAAGGTCTGTGTTAAGAGCCTCGAGGAGAGTCTTACCGGGGAGGATTTCACTTGCCATAGCTGCTGAGTGAGTCATACCTGAGCAGCCGATTGTTTCAACGAGAGCTTCCTCGATGATACCGTTCTTTACGTTGAGGGAAAGCTTACAAGCGCCCTGCTGAGGAGCACACCAGCCCACACCGTGTGTGAAAGCGGAGATGTCCTTGATTTCATAAGCCTTAGTCCACAGACCTTCCTGAGGAATGGGTGCGGGGCCATGGTTCGGTCCTTTTTTGACCATACACATTTGTTCAACTTCATGTGAATAATTCATGATGTTCGTTTGCTCCTTTCGGATTTTATTATTGGTTTAGTTTTTACCGCTTAATATAATAACAAATTTTTTGACCCGTTTCAATAGTGAAAGCATATTTTTTTGGAATAATGTTATTATTTTTTTGGATAATGGATAGTTATACAATGTAGCGCCGACCAATGGTCGGCTTGTTGCCGATATAACAACGCCAAAATAAAAGGCGGTGCATAGCTTTTACGCAACGCACCGCCAAAATCACCATGGATTAGTCTTTTTCATCCGAAGACAGAGAACCGTCCCCTGTCTTTTTTTAAATATTAACACACTTGACAGTTACAGTCAATCGTTTTTCCAAAAGAAGCAAACACCGCCTTTTTCAAGACGGTGTAATTGTTTTATCGCTCGCCGCGGGGCGTTACTTTTTTTGTAAAAAAAGTAACCAAAAAACTTTAAATTTTACTGTTTCCCTACTGCCTTTGCAATTTCATCAAGGCTCTGCTGTCTTCTTTCCTCAAGCGCCTTTGTAATCTCCTTATGCTTCTTACCCGAAAGCTTGTAGAAAAACATCGGAATAATAGATAATACCGAGAAAGCTGCAGGGAAAATCGCAAACATATAAATAAGGCTCTTTTTAGCCTCTATCGGCATAAGCTCGGGAGTGTCCGCAAACTTTGTGTAGCCGATGTAAACGAGGAAAAGGTTAGTCATATATGTGGTGCAGTTGTTGATGATTCTCGAAAGTGTACCCTTGAGTGCGCTTACCGTAGCCTCATTTCTCTCACCGAAGGTATATTCACCGTAGTCGTAAACCGCCATCTGAATAAGTCCGGGAATGGTGTTGTAGAAGCCCGTTGTAAGACCGTGAAGTGCATACCAGAAAACAACCACTATAAAAATATGCTGCGGAGTCCTCTCCTCATAGGGATAAACGGAAAAGAACATTGCAAAATAGCAGACTGCCGTGCCAACCCTCATACCAATGTAAAGAATTTTGTCATCCACCCATCTGCGGATAATAGGGGCAAGAAAAAGTGAAATACCCGTTGTTACAAATGAGGCAAGGGATGCAACGGAAAGAAGTGCCGCATAGTTGCCGTCAGTATAGTTGTAGGTAAACTCTATCGGAGTACCTTCAAATAAGGTAATATGGAAGGTTTCCGTTCTGAAGCAGGCTATGAAGGCATAGGTCATAAGGCTGTAGCCTATGCCGAAGCCGATGCCGAGAATTTCGGAAATCATATAAAGGAGAAGAGGCTTGTTTTTGATAATCTTACCGTAAACCTCACGGAGCTTCGGTGTTTCAACAACGGGAGGCTCTGCAATTCTCTCCTTAGTAACAACAATGTTCCAGAAGGCAAGAGGAATTGAGGCAACAACCACAAAGCTGTAGCTGTAGAAGTATCTCTCTGCCTCGGAAAGATTCGGCAGGAGCATAGGAAGGAAAGCGGCAATGTATGTACCCGTTGAGCCGATAGCTGAGCCGAGGATACTGTCCATTGCGGCAATATAGCCACGCTCAAGATTGTTCGTAGTTCTTCTTGCATTAAGTGCGGTAAGTGCCGCATTGTAGAAGGTACTGAAGGCATCGTTAAGGAAATAAAGGCTTACAAGCCAGATAACCTTGAAGGTGTCACCCGCCTCGGGGAAGAACTGCTTAATCGGCAGGGTCTGCAGAATAAGCACAAGATTAAAGGGCACGAGCATCATCATTATCCACGGCTTGAAGCGTCCCCATTGACCGAAGCTTCTGCGACTTTTATCAAGAAAGCTCGACACGATAACGTCGTTTGCAATATCCCAGAAGCCGAGAACAAATATAATCGTGCTGTAGGTTGCAAAAGCGCCCTCGCTCAGTCCCAGGAAGGTTGATGCAACAAGAGCTCCGAAGAAGCCCGACATTGCACTGTAAACCCTTGATACAGCCGTACTTGAACCGTAGGCAACATATTCCTTGACGGTAATTTTTTCGTTAACGTCTGTTGCGATATTATTCTTAATCTTAATCACAATGCCACCGTTTAACCTTCCGTTCCGTTCCATTTATAGGGAGGGTAAAGATTGACTTTGAAATAATTATCAATCACCCATCTGCCGTTTTCGTAAACAAAATCTACGCTCTCGGTATTATATCTGTAGGGATCCTCATCAGCTGAAACCATATTACTGAAATCACTTTTCAGCGTAATATTGAAGCTTACACGGTCCTCACCCTCAGAAACAAGCTCAGCCTTTGTTTCGTCCAATATGTTTGTAGGCATCGCATCTCCGGCTACAAAGCAATGATGGTAAAGCTTACCGTCCTTTTCAACGTAAACGCCCTCAATAAGGCTGTCGATAAGAGCCTCGGAGAAATATCCGCTCAGGTGCTTTTTAAGCGCCCCTTTGGAGTTGATTGTTTCGTGGTTTATTCTGTAATAAAAGTCATATTCGTTATCCCCGGTAAAAAAGTCCGACCTGTCCCAATAATCGTTATAAAAGGTCAGCCATATTTTAGCCTCGGTATAAGCCTTATTAAAGCTATTGGCGGCTTCCTGAGCTGTCAGCTCCGGTTTAGCCTTTGTTGTAGGCTCAGTTGAGGTTATTTCTGTTATAGGTTCGGTTGTGCTCTGACTTACATCCGAGTTCTCGTTATTACTTGCACAAGCGACAAGAGCAACGAGCATAAGACAAGTAAAAAGCAACACAGTGATTTTTTTCATATTCTCTCCCCTTTAGATTTTTTCACCAAAATATAATAACATACGCACACTTAAACTGTCAAGGATATATAAAAAAAGCACAGGATGAAATTAAACAAATTTACATCCTGTGTACTGTTCACATTTTTTTACCGTTATTTTCGGGTGCTTTACCGCAAACACCCTGACTCGGACAGCCCGAGCATCCGCCACAGCAGCCTTTTCCGCTTTTCCTGTCCTTTCTTATTTTCATAAATGCAAGAACAAGCACAAGAATAAGTACAGCGGAAACAATAATTGTTCCTGCATTCTGAGTTAAAAATTCAAGCATAATAATCACCTTACTTTATTTTTGACGGTTTTCTTACAGCAAGATAAACAAGCCCTGCAAGAACAGCGGCTGCACACACAACGCCTGCTATATTAAGCTTACCCGTAAAGGCGCTTCCGAACTGATAAACCATAAGAGAAACCGCATAAGCGAAGGCACACTGATAGCCTATGGCAAAAGCCGACCATTTGAAATTATTCATTTCCCTTCTTATTGCGCCCATTGCCGCAAAACAGGGAGCACAAAGAAGATTGAACACAAGGAAGGAATAGCCCGAAACGGGAGTAAACAAGGCTCTCATTCCCAGCCAGATTTCATTTCCAGCCTCAGAAACCTCTGCATTGCCCATAAGAACACCGAAGGTAGATACGATATTTTCCTTTGCAATAAGACCCGTAAGAGCTGCAACGGCACTCTGCCAGTTTCCGAAGCCTAAGGGTGTAAACATCCAGGCGAAAAGACTGCCGATTTTAGCAAGAACGGAATTATTGAGATTATCTATCATACCAAAGCTGCCGTCCTCAAAGCCGAAGGACTGCAAGAACCAGAGAACAACCGTTGAAAGAAGAATTACAGTACCTGCCTTTTTTATGAAGGACCAGCCTCTTTCCCAGGTTGAGCGCAGAACATTTCTCGCAGGAGGCATATGATAAGGCGGAAGCTCCATTACAAAAGGTGCCTCTTCGCCGAGGAAGGGCTTTGTCTTTTTAAGAATAAGTCCCGACACCATAACCGCCGCCGCACCAAGGAAGTAAGCGCTCGGAGCAACCCATTCAGCACCACCGAAGAGCGCACCTGCAATCATTGCAATTACGGGAAGCTTTGCCGAGCAGGGAATAAAGGAGGTTGTGATAATTGCCATTTTACGGTCACGGTCGCTTTCAATGGTTCTTGAAGCCATAATACCGGGCACGCTACAGCCTGTTCCCACAATCATAGGAATGAAGGACTTGCCCGAAAGACCGAATTTTCTGAAAAGCTTATCAAGCACAAAGGCAATTCTTGACATATATCCGCAGCCCTCAAGGAAGGCAAGGAATAAAAACAGTACAAATATCTGGGGTACAAAGCCTAAAACAGCGCCTACTCCGCCTATTATACCGTCAAGAATAAGTGACTGCAGCCAACCGGCACAGTTGAGCTCATTAAGCAAGGCCTCAACAATAACGGGAACACCTGCAAAGCTTCTGCCGAAAAGCTCAAAGCCCTCGCCGAAAACACCGTCGTTCATAAAATCCGTCATCCACGTGCCGACGGTTGAAACTGAGATATAATAGATAAGAAAAATTACAACAGCAAAAATAGGAAGAGCAAGGAAACGGTCGGTCAGCACCCGGTCTATTTTATCGGAAAGCGTAAGGCCGTTTTTGTTCTTTTTTCTGTAACAGTCAGAAAGAATTCTTGCTACATAGTTGTATCTTTCGTTTATGATAATGCTTTCGGAATCATCGTCAAACTCTTCCTCAACATGAATAATGTCCTTTTCAATGTGCAAGAGGATATCACCCTTCAGACTGAAACGCTCGATAATTCTGCTGTCACGTTCAAAAAGCTTTACAGCATACCATCTCTGCTCCTCATCGGGAAGCTCATGTAAAATAGCTTCTTCAATATGTGCAAGGGCATGCTCAACCTCACCCGAAAAATTATGCTGAGGAATTTTCCGGCCCTTTTCAGCTACTTTTTTAATCTGTTCAACAGCTTCATCAAGTCCTGTTTCCTTCAAAGCAGAAATCTCAACTATAGGACAGCCCATATGTATACTGAGCTTTTCAATATCAATTCTGTCACCGTTCTTTTCAACAACATCCATCATATTGATGGCAATTACAACGGGGATACCAAGCTCAGTAAGCTGACTTGTAAGATAAAGATTTCTTTCAAGGTTTGTACCGTCAACAAGGTTAAGAATTGCGTCAGGCTTTTCGTCAACGAGATATTTTCTCGCAACTACCTCTTCAAGAGTATAAGGAGAAAGAGAATAAATACCGGGAAGGTCAACAACGGTAATGTCTCCGTCCTTCTTTACCTTGCCCTCCTTTTTTTCAACCGTAACGCCGGGCCAGTTTCCCACAAACTGATTTGAACCGGTAAGAGCATTGAAGAGAGTAGTTTTACCGCAGTTGGGATTTCCCGCAAGTGCAACCTTTATTTTCATCACTTAACCTCCTCAACCTCAATCAAATCAGCGTCAGCCTTTCGCAAGGACAGCTCATAGCCTCTTACAAAAAGCTCCATCGGATCACCGAGAGGCGCAACCTTTCTTACGTAAATTTCAACACCCTTGGTAATACCCATATCCATTATGCGCCGTCTTATTCCGCCTTCGCCGTTTACTCTTATTACCTTAGCCCTTTTGCCTACCTTTATATCCTTAAGTGTCATAGTTTAACCCCTTTTTAATAAGTTAGCTTAAACTAACTCTTTAGTCTGAAAAATCAGTTAGCTTTCACTAACCTCATATATTCTATTAAATAATCGCCCTTTTGTCAAGCATTTTTTCAATTTTTTCCATTTTCACGAAAATAGGCTTTCGCAAAGAAATAAAATATGTTATTATTGTAAAAAAATGAAAGGCGGAAATCGTTATGATAAAGCATATGATAATCTGGAAGATAAAAGACGATTGCGAAAGCAAGGAGCTTGTAAAGGAAAATGTAAAAAGAGAGCTTGAGGCCCTCAAAGGTAAAATTGAAGGTCTTCTTGAAATGCACATCATTACTGATGCCCTCCCCTCCTCTGCAGGTGATCTTATGATGGACTCACTTTTTGAAAGTGAGGAAGCTCTCAAGGCTTATCAGAAGCATTCACTTCATCAGCACGTGGCAAACACCTTTGTAAGACCGAATATGTGTCAGAGGCTGTCGCTGGATTATGAGATATGAGAGTAAAAAAGAAAAGTTCTTATGGTTACTTTTTTCAAGAAAAGTAACACCCGACCGGCGAGGTCATAAAATATTTTTTCACTAAAAGCTAAGGTCACGGAAATGAAAAACCGTGACCTTTTGTTGTTTTTGTTATATTTATCGCTCGGCGCGTGCCGTTCTTTCTTGTAAGAAAGAACCAAAGAACTTTACTTGTCTTTTTAATCACACCATTTTTGCCCTGAACCTTATCTCATTATAAGGGCCTAAAACATATCCGCCGTCGACCTTTTTATATGCCCTTACGGCAAAAGTATAATAAACACCGTAAGTAAGGTTTGAAAGCTGGACTCCGCTGTCCGTCGCTTTATAATTTCCGAGCTTCTGATAGCCGGTATTGTCACTTCTGAAATAAACAGCATAGCCTTCAGCGCCGTCAACCTTTGTCCATCTGATTTTTGCTCCGAGATTTTTAACATCAGTTGCGCTGATTTTTGGTGCAGCCGGAAGAGTTGCTGTTCTGATTTCTCTGTAATCGCCCCAGACAGTACCTACAGATGTTACTGTAAAAGGTCTTACCGCCATAATAAAGGTTCTTCCGTTGCCGAGATTATTATAAGTAACCTGCGTTTCCTTTAATGTCGTAACCTCTCTCCAGCCTGAAGCTGTCTTATTATATATTCTGTATCCGTCTGCATTTTTTACCGCCGGCCACTGAAGCTTTATCGACGAAAGCGTAGTCGTCGCTGTCACCTTTGAGGGCGGAAGAGTCTTTGTTGCCGCGGTAAGTTCCGTGTAAGTAGCTGCCCAGGTTACCTTTTGTCCCGATACGCTGTAGGCTCTTATTGCAAAGCCATAGGTGTTACCTGCAGTAAGACCCGAAACCGTGTATGTTGTTTTTGTCGCAGAACCCAGAGACTGCCAGGCAGTTCCGTTTTTCTTAAAAATTCTGTAACCTGTTGCACCGGGCACAGCCGTCCAGGTAAGAGCTATTGAATTACGTGTCGAGGCTTGTGTAACCTTTGCCGTTCTTCCCAGCTCACCTTTTTTGCTTACGGTAAAATGCACCGTATTTCCGACAGTTTTTGAAAAAGCATTTTTAGAAATTATCTTTATTGAATAATTACCGGGGTCAAGCGAAACCTTTCCCGAGGTAACCGTCATATTGCGGTAAGCCCTGAAAAGCTTTCCGCCCGAATATATTTCCGCATCAAAGCTTGTGGTGTATTTACCCTTCGTCCAGGAAAGCGTAACCGAGCCCACACCGCCCTGAGCTTTTATCACTGAAACCTCGGGAGGCTGTTCCTTTTTCAGGGTAAACAGCTTACCGTCAGAAGCGGCTTTGTAAGCCGAGGTGATATTCACATCGCTCTGCACCGTAAGAACTCCCGTACCGCTTTCATTTGAAAGGTAAAGCTTTGTACCTGAGCCGTAAAAAGACCAGAGCTGATTTTTTAAATTCGCCTGAACGGCAACGGAAACCTTATTATCCGCTCCGAGAGCAAGAGCCTTTGAGTCAGCACAGCTTACAATTTTATATGAGCCGTCAGACTGTCTCGTAAAGCTCCACACCTGGTAGGCGTTAGCGCTGTACGCCTTCATTACAGCTTTTCCGTTTTCATTCGTAAGAGCCTTTCCCGTTTTTGTGTTGACGATTGCTCCGTAAAAGCTGTTACCCTGATTTGATTTAACTTCAATATTTTTCCAGTTTGTATCAGCAGAAATCTTATCGTAGTTGCTTGCGCGGACATAATAGTCAATATCCGCAATATACAGCTCTCTGCCCCAGCTGATTTCACAGTTTCCCTTACCGTTTTCATCACCAACATTACATTCAACAACGGTACACTTTAATCCGCTGACGGAAAGCACAACCGCCGAATGAGTATCATTTTTGATACGTATAAGGTCACCGGGCTTAATATCCCAAAGTCTTTTATCCGTCTCGCTGAGTGTAGATGCCCTCTCACCGAAAATTTTGTAAAAGAGCATAGACGCAAAGCCGTGACACTGATAACCGCTGTCAAAATAATTACAGTCCCAGCCACCGACAGGCGTTGTTGTATCATGGTCGGAGCAAGGAGTTTTTGTAACGCTGTAAGCATACTTTTCATCCAATTTATTAAGTATGCTTTCGAGCTTATCGGAATTTGATTTTACCTGATGATTCCAGTAATAACCGTCAGGAAAATCCCTTTTCAGCTTTTCAAGACGCATTTCAATTCCGTTTGCCGCAAAGCTGTCAAAGGAGGTAAGCGGAGCTGCTGTAAGCAGGATAACTGCAACAAGAAAAGCAGATATTAACTTTTTAAGGATAAGCTTCATTTTATCTGTCCTTCCCTATGCATTGAGGTTAAACCTACCACCGCTTACGCGCCCCCTCCCTTTCAGGGTAGGTGTCAGACCTTACGGTCTGCGGATAGGTTCTCCGTTTTACTTAACAAGGCACGCTGCCTTTTCGGCCTCAAGACCTGCCTTGTAACGTTCAAGATAAGCGTTAAAGCCGTCTGTTTCTTCCTTTTCAGGAGAAACGGTGATACATTCAGCACCCTTGAAGGCGGTTACCTTAAGGAAATCCTCAAGACTTTCACCGTTTTTCTTTATGCTGTAAAGAGCAAGAAGAGCCATACCGTAAGGTCCGCCCTCTCCTGCTGTTTTCATTACAGATACAGGAGCTCCGAGCGCCGCTGCAGTAATGCTCTGTCCTACACGAGGATAGATATAATATCCGCCGTGGCCGTAAAGCTCGTCAAGCTCAACCTTTTCTTCTCTGAGCAAATCCATTCCCATTTTAAGTGAAGCCATCGCAGAATAAAGAAGATTACGGCTGAAGTCAGCAAAGCTCAGCTTGCTGTCAGGAGTGCGAAGAAACAAGGGTCTGCCCTCTGCAAGTCCCGTAACAGGCTCGCCGGAATAATAGTTATAGCTGACAAGTCCGCCGCAATCATTTTCTCCCTGCTGCGACATTTCATATATAAGGTCAAAAATCTTACCCTTTTTAGTGTCAACGCCGAGAATACCGGCAAACTCGTGAAGAAGTGTTGCCCAGGCGTTGATATCACTTGTGCAGTTATTGCAATGCACCATTGCAACGGGCTTACCCGTAGGAGTAGTTACCATATCAATTTCCGGATAAACCTTTGAAAGCATTTTTTCAAGTACAATCATGGCAAATACCGATGTACCTGCAGAGATGTTACCGGTCTTTTCTCTTACGCTGTTGGTAGCTGTCATACCCGTACCCGCATCGCCCTCGCAGGGAGCAAAGGGAACACCTGCCTTGAATTCACCGCTTTCGTCAAGCAGCAAGGCACCCTTTTCGGTAAGATAGCCTGCATTGTCACCTGCAACAAGCACAGAGGGAACAATATCTGTAAGCTTATATGAGAAGCCTTCCTTTGCGGTAAGCTCATCAAATTTTGCCGCCATTTTTTCGTCGTAGCAGTTCTTTTCGCTGTCAATAGGGAAAATACCCGAGGCTTCACCGATACCTACGGCATTTACACCCGTAAGCATATAATGAATATATCCTGCAAGGGTTGTAACATAGCGTACGGAGGAAACATGCTTCTCCTTTGACAGAATTGCCTGATAAATATGTGCACTCGTCCAGCGCTGAGGAATGTTGAAGTCAAGCTCCTTTGTAAGCTTCTCTGCCGCCTCAGCGGTGGTTGTATTTCTCCATGTCCTGAAGGGTACAAGAAGCTGACCCTTTTCGTCAAAAGCAAGATAGCCGTGCATCATACCTGAAATACCGATTGCACCTGTTGTTGTAAGAGCGCAACCGTATTTTTCCTTTACATCCGCCTTAAGATTTTTAAAGCAGGTACGCAGAGCCTCGTGAATGAGGTCAAGTGAATAAGTCCAGTAGCCGTCAACAAGCTTGTTTTCCCATTCAAAGCTGCCACTTGCAACAGGAAGGCAGTTTTCATCTATAAGAACAGCCTTTACTCTTGTTGAGCCGAATTCAATACCTAACGCAGTCTTACCTGCCGTGATAATATCTTTCATAACAGCACCTTATTTCTTCATAAGTGAATAGTACATATCATTGAGCTTAAGCTCACGCTTGAAGTCGGAAATATTGGTATTCTTTCCGATTACGATTGCTTCAATGCCCATTGCCTCTGCCCAGGCTACCATCTGATCGCTTGTAAGGTCATAAGAAAAGGCTGTATGATGAGCGCCGCCGGCAAGAGTCCAGGCTTCAATACCTGTGTAGAAATCCGGCTTGGGCACCCAGAAATTAGTTGCCGTGGGAAGTGAAGGCATTTCCTTTTCTGTCTTTATGCAGTCAACCTCATTGATGATAAGACGGAAGCGGTTACCAAGATCAACAAGTGAGCAGGCAATACCCTCGCCCTGCTTTGAGGTAAATACAAGTCTTGCAGGGTCTTCTCTTTCGCCCATTGAAAGAGGCTTACACTTAACGGAGATTTTACCGTCTGCGATTGAGGGGCAGATTTCAAGCATATGAGCCTGAAGAATGCCTTCCTTTCCGGGAACAAGGTTATATGTATAGTCCTCGAGCATAGATGTACCCTTTGCATCCTTTTTGCCCTCGGTCATAATCTTCATAAGTCTTACCATTGCGGCAACCTTCCAGTCACCCTCTGCTCCGAAGCCGTAGCCCTTTTCCATAAGGCGCTGAATTGCAAGACCGGGAAGCTGCTTCAATGCACCGAGATCACCGAAGTGAGTAACAATAGCCTGATAGTTCTTCTCCTTAAGGAAACGCTCAAAGCCAAGCTCAATCTGTGCCTGAACCTCAACGTGACGACGGAACTCTGCAGCATCTCTGCCTTCAAGGAGCATTTCATACTTCTCGTAATACTCGTCTGTAAGAGCCTTGGTATCGGAAGCTGAAACAGCATCAACCGCCTCAGCGATTTCGTTTACGGGGTAAGCATCAATTTCCCAGCCGAACTTAAGCTGTGCTTCAACCTTGTCGCCCTCGGTAACGGCAACGTTACGCATATTATCAGCAACACGCATAACACGGATGTGGCTGCTTTCGATGATACCAACAGCTGTACGCATCCAGGTTGCAATTTTTTCCTGAACCGCCTTCTGAGACCAGTGACCTACAACAATTTCACGGGCAATACCCATACGTGAAAGAATGTGAGCATATTCTCTGTCTCCGTGGGCTGACTGATTTTCATTCATGAAATCCATATCGATTGTATCATAAGGGATTTCCATATTATACTGTGTATTGAAATGAAGAAGCGGCTTTCTGTATTCCTGATGACCTAAAATCCAGCTCTTTGCAGGAGAGAAGGTGTGCATCCAGGTGATAACACCGGCGCACTCATCATCAATATTTGCCTCATTGAAGGTTTTTCTGATAAGCTCGTTTGTGATAAGGGTAGGCTTCCAGATAATTTCAAAGGGAAGAATACCGCTTGCGTTAAGCTCTTTTACAATAGCCTGTGAGTGTTCTGCTACGTGAGCAAGACATTCGTTACCGTAAAGGTCCTGTGAGCCTGTGCAGAACCAGAATTTATATGCTTTCATTTTCATTTCCTCCTTGAATGTTAAAATTCATCATTATAATAATAACATTTTATTTTTAGGGTGTCAATGAAAATGCTGTTAAAAAGACAAGAGCTGATTTTCGACAGTTGTCGTTATTTTGAAGTTTAAGCAACATTTAATAATTCTTTGTTGTTTATTTACAAGTAATTTACAATTGGTAGTTTTGCTTTTAATATAATGTTAATGAATATTACACAGTTTTTTACAATAAACCGGAGAAATTTTTATGAAAAACAGACCTAAAAAAACAAAAACAGTCATAATTAGTCTTATCAGCTGTGCAGCTCTCGTTGTCCTCGGACTTCACCTTGTCTCTCACCTTTATTATCACCGCTCGCTAATGGCATCCTTTGCCGAATGGTATATGATGGTGATTGACCGTGATGCGATTTATTCCGACAGTGACGAATACCGTGAAAATCTTGAAATCCGCAGAGAGGACAACCTTAAGGATCAGAGTATTCCCGCAGGCGTTCATATAGACATTCCCTACACCTTTGAGCACGAATACGGTATGCAGGTTTACTATTTCAACAGGGACTGTCTTAAGGAAAACGACACCATTCTCCTTTACATACCCGGCGGCGGATATCTCAACCCTCCTCTTAAGTATCATTGGAAGCTGATAAACGCTCTCTCGCAGAAAACGCAATGCACCGTTGTAATGCCCATTTATCTCAAGGTGCCTAATCACACAGCTGACCAGGCATACAAGGCAATGATTGATTTCTATAAGGATCTCTCCTCACGCGAGGGAATTAACAGAATCGTTATCTCCGGTGACTCCTCAGGCGGCGGAATGAGCCTTGTGCTTTCACAGATTCTCCGCGACGATTATCCCGATCTGCTTCAACCCGAAGAGCTTATTCTCATTGCTCCCTGGATGGACGTATCAATGGATAATGAGCATATCTGCGAATATGAACCCGTTGATCCTATGCTTGACATTTACGGTGCAAAAGAAATCGGCAAAATGTGGGCAGGCGAAAGAGATGTTCACGATCCCATGGTAAGTCCGATTTACGGTACATTTGAGAATCTCGGTCACATTACTCTTTTCATAGGCACCAGAGATATGCTCTGTCCCGACTGCCTTGAGTTTTCCGATATCCTTAACGAAAAGGGTATAGAACATACACTTGTTGTAAAAGAAGGTCTTGATCATCCCTATCCTCTTTTTCCCACTCCCGAGGCAAAAGAAGCACAGCAGATGATGATTGACATTATTAACGGCTGATTTTTTCTTTGTTTTTTCATAATTTCCTCAACGGCAGGCTTACCTTCGGGTAAGCCTGTCACTCTTTATGAATGCAAAATTTCTCTTGCAAAAATCTTCAAGTAAGTGTACAATAATAAAGATATCAGAAAAGGAGTGTGTCTTAAATGTTTGAACAGCTCAGCTTTAATGAAAACGGAGTCAAAACTCTTTGTGAAATCGGCAAGCTTCATCCCGAAATGATGATGACTATCCGCGTTAAAAAATTCAATAAAAACGAAACCTTTACCCTTTCAAGCGACAGCCTTGAAACTGCCTTTCTTATTTTAAAAGGAGAGGCTGAAATAAGCTGGTGCGGTAAAACAGAAAAAATCTTCCGCGAAAGCCCCTTTGTAAAAAAGCCCTTCTGTCTCCACGTACCCGGAAACACCGAGGTCAGCATAACCGCTTTTGCCGAAGGCACGGAAATTCTTATTCAGCAGACAGAAAATGACAGAGACTTTGCTCCTGTTTTCTACACTCCAGACGATGTGCTTTATCAGCATTTTGGTGAGGGTCAGTATGACGGCACGGCCTACAGAATCTGCTCAACAGTCTTTGACTATGACAATGCACCCTATTCAAATATGGTTCTCGGTGAGGTATTCAATCAGCCCGGAAGATGGTCAAGCTACCCTCCCCATCACCACCCTCAGCCCGAGGTTTATTACTATCAGTTCGACAAGCCTCAGGGCTTCGGTGCCTGTTTTATCGGTGACAACGTATTCAAAAGCGTTGAAGGCTCAGCCTGTTACATCACCGATGGCTACGACCACCAGCAGGTTGTTGCACCCGGCTATGAGATGTGTTACATCTGGATGATCCGCCACCCCGAGGGTGACCCCTGGTACAAGACCTCACGCTTCTATGCCAAGGAGCATGAGTGGCTTGCAAATTTATAATACAAAGCAAAAAGAGGATTTAAATGAACAACACAGAAACCACACCCTTCGTTACGGAAGCTTCACTTTTAAAAAGAGTACAGGTATTCCTCGAGGACGGCGAATTTGACCGTGCCGACGAATACTGCGAAAGAGTGCTCGATATGAACGTTGAAAACGGCGAGGCTTATCTTTATAAGCTTCTCGCCTCGCTCAGGCTTACAAAAAAGCAGGAGCTTTCAGACCTTAATGAGCCCTTTGACAGTGAAGCGTCCTATGCAAAAATTATGCGCTACGGCAATGCACAGCTGAAAAAAGAGATTGCAGACATAAACGCTTCTATTATCGCAAGGCTTGAAGAAGCCGAAAAAAAAGCTATGCTTGAAAAAGGCTTACAGCTTGCAGAAGATGACAGCGTTGCTTCCCTCGCTGAGGCTTACCGTATTTTTACCCGTGCTGATAACACTGAAAAAGCAGAGGAATGCAAGGCTAAAATTGAACAGCTTTACGATGAAAACTATAACCGTCTGTTTATGCTCGCAAAGGAAAAAGAGCAGGCAATAAACGACCTTAAGTATCAGAACAGCACAGACCTTGCCGAAAGGGAGGACTATGACCGGTACATAAAGGAAAACCACGGCAAAAAGGTATTTGATTACTCCCTGCTTGTTGCAATATGTGTGTGCATCACCTGCATTGTGCTTGCCGCTGTAAACGTACGCAACTTTTTCCTTGCAACGGAGCTTTCGCTTAAAACAGCCGCTCTCTGCTTCTTCACACGTATTCTCCCCGCCTTCCCCATCACCTGGGTCAGCACGGTTTTAAGCTTTATTATTTCAAAGAAAATTGTTAAAAAGCAAAAGAAAAACCTGCTCGAGGATATCGGCACGGCGGCTGACCGAGCAAGAGAAATCGCGGGCAAGGTCGGCAGAGCAGAAAGCGAAACCCTTATGCTTCAGAAGGAGCTTGACGAGGCGCTTGAAGCGCTCCGTAAGCTTAATGCGGAGTATGATGTTTTTCTTGCAGAAAAGGAAAAAGAGAACATTTCACAAGCTTAAAGTTCTTTACAAGAAAGAACGGCTTGCGCCGAGCAATAAAAACAATAAAATACGTTAAAAGGTCACGGTTTTCCGTGACCTTTACTTTTGAGTGACATCTGTTTCGCGACCTCGCCGGTCGGGCGTTACTTTTCTTGTAAGAAAAGTAACACAAAAGAACTTTGCTTATTTAATTACAGCAGCTCATCAAAATACTTTATATTAGCTTTCTCCGCCTTGAGCTTGCCTTCCTGAATTTTCTTGATAATCTCAACGATTCTGTCATTGATAGGTGTGGGCACACCGTACTTTCTGCCGAATTCACATACAACGCCGTTGATTGCATCAACCTCGCAGGGCTTGCCCTTCTTGAGGTCCTGAAGCATTGAAGGCTCAATAAGCCTGTGCTTTTTCATCGCAACAGGAAGAAGTAATGTGCCGAAGGTACGCTTCAATGCGCCCTTATAATAGAACAGACCTACAATGTTCTTGCCCTGAACGGGAGCAAACTCTGTACCCGAAGCGTGACCTACATCTATGCACTCCTTCATACAGCGGATTGCAACCTTCTGAGCAGCCTTATCCTCGGAAACGTCACCGAAAACACCGCCCACTACAGTACCGAGACCTGAGAAGGTAGCGTTGATGAGAAGCTTTGACCAACGTGCGCCCATAAGGTTTGTTTCCTCGTGTACGGGACACATATATTCAAGGAGCTTTTTAACGGTGTTGAACTGCTCGTCGGTGATACCCTTCATCTTGCCCATATGGAAGGAAAGGCTGTCCTTTTCACTTGTAAGCTCGCAAACACCGGGCTCGATAAGTGCTGCGCCCCATTCAACTGCACAGCCCATTGTGTGGTCCTCACCGATAATTTCGGCAATACCCGGCTCGGGAATACCGTTCTGAAGTGTTACAATAACACCCTTTTCTGAAAGGAAAGGCTTGAGGAAGGTAACAACATCCTTATTGAAAAGCTGTTTTGTAAGAAGGATGATAACGTCATATTCGCCTGACATTTCATCGGGAGTGATAGCTTTTACAGGAACGGTCATTTCAACTGTGCCAGTAATTTTTGCACCCTTTTCGTTAAGTGCGGCAACATGAGACTTATTGCGGTTAACAAGCTCAACCTCACCACCGTTTTTTGTAATGAAGGCACCGAGCACCGTACCGAGGGAGCCTGCACCGTAGATTGCATATTTGCCCATAGTTTTCTCTCCTTATGCGTATTTTTTGTTACAAGCTGATTTTATCACGATATGTTCAATATTTCAAGTGAAATCTGACAATAATATTCACGGTGATAAAAATGAAATCCTTATGGCTTAACGACAACACTCTTTCTCAGTTTCCCGCCCTTCACGGTGAACATAAAACCGACGTGCTCATCATAGGCGGAGGTCTTTGCGGAATACTCTGTGCATATGAAATGCATAAGCTCGGTGTAAACTATATGCTCCTTGAGTCAGAAAGAATCTGCCGCAAAACAAGCGGTAACACCACGGCAAAGATAACCTCTCAGCACGGACTGATTTATGCCGATATTTTGAAAAAATACGGCTGTGAGGCGGCGGCAAAATACTACCTCATAAATCAGAGGGCAATTGAAAAGTATGCCGGATTAAGTGAGCGTACAGAATGTGGCTTTGAAAGAAAGGACAACTTTATTTACAGCCTTTCCGACGAAAAAAAGCTTGACGATGAAATGGACGCCCTTGAAAAAATCCGAGCAAAGGCTATGCTCTACCCTTCCCTTTCCGCTTTGCCCTTTGATGTACTCGGTGCGGTAAAATTCCCTGACCAGGCACAGTTTAACCCCGTTAAATTTGTCACGGCAATTTCAAAAAATATGCATATTTACGAAAGCTCCCGTGTGCTCGGCTTTGACGGTAAAACCTATTACGGCAAGGATTTCAAAGTCACGGCAAATAAAGTTATAGTCGCAACCCATTTCCCCATATTCAACAAACACGGCGGCTTTTCCCTTAAGCTTTATCAGCACCGCTCCTATGTCATCGCCCTCAAAAATGCGGGCAAGCTCAACGGTATGTATCTTGACGAAAATGAAAAAGGTCTCTCCTTCCGCAATCAGGGAGAATATCTGCTTCTCGGCGGAGGCTCCCACCGCACGGGCAAAAACGGCGGTAATTGGAAGGAGCTGAGAAAAAAGGCAAAGCGGCTTTACCCCGAAAGCGAGGAGGCGTTTCATTGGGCGGCACAGGACTGCATGAGCCTTGACGGTCTGCCCTATATCGGGCAATACTCAAAAAGAACGCCCGACCTTTTTGTTGCTACGGGCTTCAACAAATGGGGTATGAGCCTTTCTATGGTATCGGCTATGATTTTAAAGGACCTCGTTTTCGGCAAAGCAAACGATTATGCCGATATTTTCTCCCCGTCAAGAACAATGCTCCACCCGCAGCTTGCCGTCAACGCTCTTGAAGCAACGGTAAGCCTTATCACACCTACAAAGCCGAGGTGTCCGCACCTTGGCTGCGCGCTTAAATGGAATAAGGATGAGCACAGCTGGGACTGCCCTTGCCACGGGTCGAGACTTGATGAGGGCGGAAAGGTGCTTGAAGGACCTGCGAATGAGTAGGAGAAAAAAGGTCAAGGCTATGCAAAAGCGGTCGGGATTCGATGTCCCGACCGCTTTTATGCTATGTTCACAATTATATCTTTTGCATTGCCGTTCCTGTGCCGTTATCAACGACCTGGTTATTTGTTAAGGCTTTTTTTGCCGTAATAAATAAACTGTCCGATTGAGTCGGGCCTTACCAAAAGCTTTACTCTTGCCGCAAGGTCATAAAGCTTGCTCTTTACGGGCACAACATCGTTTGCACACATAAGCGAGAAGCTTTCAAGCTGCTGTCTCTCATCAAGCTTTTCGTCGATTTTCATTGTAACCGTTCTGCTCTCACCGGGGAGAAGGTCAAAATAGTTATCGGAAAGAGGAAGCATTGAAAGACTGCTTTCAACACGTACAAGTCTTGCAAAGCGGTCGCTCTTTACGGTGACTGCGATTTCGCCGTCCTTAGCCTCGGCTGTAAGCTTCATTTCGGGCTTTGTGAGTTTAAGCTCCTTTTCAGGCTTGAAGAGATAGGTCTTTTCATTGATGAGCTTACCGTTTTTGTAAAGCTCTGCCTTTACACCGATGCGTGAAAGGTCAAAGTGACGTGCAAGCTGCTTTTCGTAAAGAGTGAAGCACTCGTAATTTTCAAGGGCGTCAACCTCAAAGTCACGGCTCTTTTCCTGTAAAATACCCTTTTCGAAGTCAAAGATTTTACATTTGAGGGTAAGGCTCTGCTTTTTAGGCTTATCGTTGAGGATGTAAAGCTTAACCTTGCCGTCCTTATCCTCAATTGAAACAGAAACAGGTGCAAAGAACTGCCTTGCACGGTACTGAAGAGCCTTATAGTTACCGTAGTAGTCCATACTTGCCCAGGAGCAGACACCCCAGCAATCATTGAACTGCCAGTAAATCGAACCATTGCAGCGACCCTTGTTTCTGCGCCAATGCTCTGTTGCATCACTGATACATTCGAGCTGAGTTACCTGCGAAAGGTAAATGAGATCCTCAAACTTCTCAGGCAGACGGAAGCGTGATGCAATGTAATAGAGCATCTTGTCGTTACCGGAGGAGCACTTCTGATGAGCAAGGAAAACAGGTGAATGAATATCGTAATCCTCTTTTTCCGCAAAGGTGCGTATTGTTTTGATGTCGGGCAGACTCTCAAAACCGAACTCGCTGCAGAAGCGTGTCATACGCTTACGGTAATACTTCATATTCTGCAGACCGTGCCATACAGCCCAGAGATGGGTGTCGCCGTAGTTGTCGCCGTCGGTCTCCTTCATATGACCCGTACCGCAGGGTGAGCCGGGAATGAAGGGTGTATCCTCGTCGTATTTTCTGACCTCTTCGGGGAGGATGTTATAGAAGAAGGTTTCTGTCCATTTGATATATTTCGGGAAGTTGAGCCAGCCCATTGCCATTGCTTCAATTTCATTGTTACCGCACCACAGAGCGAGTGAGGCATGGTGACGCAGACGCTTGATGTTATACTCAATTTCCTTTTTGACATTGGCAAGGAAGGCTTCGTCAAAGAAGGGATAGGGCTGACAGGCAAACATAAAGTCCTGCCAAAGAAGAATACCCTTTTCGTCGCAAAGGTCATAAAACTCATCACTCTCATAATAACCGCCGCCCCAGATTCGGAGCATATTCATATTTGAATAAAGTGCTGTATCAAGAAGATATTCAATATTATCTTTTGTGTAGCGTGTGGGAAGTGAGTCACCGGGAATAAAGTTTGCACCCTTGATGAAAAGAGGCACACCGTTGAGAATGAAACGGAAGGTCTCGCCGTATTCATCGGGACTTCTGTCAAGCTCAATTGTACGAAGACCGATTTTCTTTTCAAGGCTGTGGCTTACCTTTCTGCCCTTTTTAAGAGTTGCCTTAACGGTATAAAGAGGCTGATTCTTTTTACCGTTCATTTCATATGTCCACCAGAGAGTGGGATTTTCAACCCTGAATTCACCCTCAAAGTCCTTAAGCTTCATTTCCTCGCCATAAGGTGAGGTAAGAGTAATTTCAGCCTTTTCGCCCTCATAAAAATCGCCGTCGAGCTTAACGGAAACGGTAAAGCTTCCGTCCTCATTTTTCTGCTGACGGATTTTCATTTCCTCAATTTTACCCTCACTTCTCATTTCGAGGTAGATGTCGTCACCTATACCGCTGACAGGAAGCACGGGGCCCCAGTCCCAGCCGAAATGGCATTGAGGCTTACGGATTCGTACAATACCGTTCTGACCGTTAGAGTTAGGAGGAGTTTTCTCCTTTTCATAACGCTCTTTTACATAATTTACGGGGGTTTCGAAAACTATTTCAAGAAGGTTTTCGCCTACAGCGAGATACTCCTTAACGTCGAACTCGTGTGCAATAAAGCAGTTGTCTGCCTCACCGATTTTTTTACCGTTAACTAAGATAGTGCATATTGTATCGAGACGCTTGCAGATAAGCCTGATTTTTTCAGCCTCAAGCTCTTTAGCAGTAAGCGTAAAGCTTTTTCTGTAAATCCAATCTCTTTCAGCTACCCAATAAACTTCCTTTTCGTTTTCACCGTAAAAGGGATCCTTGATGATTTTAGCCTCCATAAGGTCAAGGTAATTACACCCGGGTACGGTTGCTTCAAGAGAGTATTCGCCCTTTGTGTCGGCAAGCTGCCATTTTCCGCAAAGTGATTTGTTAAGCATAATCCACCTCTGTTTCCTTTTATTTTCCTGTATATCATAACATTTTACTTTTAACAAGTCAATATCACAATTATTATATTAACACTTGCGCACCTACGCCTATATAACTTTTCCCCCGGTTAAGTTCAAGCGGATTGCCTTCCGTATCAAAAAAGCGCAGAGGTGCTGCCTCGCTTTCCTTCTGCCACATTATTTTTCTTACCGTTCCCATTGTGGCATAGTAGCCGTAACCGCCGTGCCAGTCAAATTCAACAAGGCTTGTACCGTTATAGAGAAAAATCTCTGTTTCAAGCAAAATCACATTGGTAAAGGATAGCTGTTCTGTGCTTTTCAGGTCAGAGTGCGGCTGACCGTTGTGACTTTTCAGGTACTCTTCTATTTCTGCGTCAAAATAAAAATCGCTGAAATAAGATGAAGAGAACTCCGCTGTAAGCTCTGTGCAGGGAGTTTCAAGGCTTATTACTTCATCGGCAAAATCAAAGGCAGCTTCGCCAAGACTCTCGTCTCTTTCAGCGGAAAAACCGTACTTTTCAAAAATCTGCTCCATATTTCTTCCCTTCAGATAAACGGTATGCTCCGAGGAATAGCTTTCAAGCCTTTCGCTGTCCCTTTCAAAAACAAGGCTGTCGCTCTCCTTGTTGCCGTCTATATAATCTGCACCCAGACGTTCAAGGGTTGGAGTTGCAAGAGTTTCGTTACTGCCGAAGCAGAAGTAAACCGCATCAAAGCCTTTGGCAAAAATCGGGAAATAATAGCGACAGCTTCTTACCGAGCAGACAGAGGGAACCCTTCTGTAATCTCCATAAAGTGCCATCAGCCTTGTTATACCGCCCTCAACGGGAAATTCCATAATAATATCTGCTTCACTTATTCCGTACTGGGGCAACGAGGCTTCAAGATTATTTACCGTAACGGCAACTGGTCTTGTATAAATATCAGTATCAGCTTCAATCCCTGTGAGGAAATTTACCGTTTTTTTCTCATCAGGCTGATTTTCGCTTGCGTACTGCTGTTCAGCTTTTCCGCATCCTCCGAGAAAAACAACAGCTGACATCACAATAAACAGAAAAATCTTTTTCATAAAGTCCACTCACCTTTTCATTGTTTTCCTCATTTTATTACTGCCGTGATAAGAAAAAACGAAAAAAAGGGCATAAAAAAATCCCGACCTGCTCATAACGGACAAGTCGGAGACTTCAATTTATAAATTTTATGCAATACCGAAAAGCTTCTTGAAGAAGTCACCTATAAGAGTAAAAATATAGGTAAGATCCTCCCAGAACATAAGCACGCCCCAATCGGGTTCTTCAACTACATATGAATCTTCGGGGATTTCAGGTTTCTTTCTGAGCATTTTCATTTTCCTCCTTGCAATATTTTATCTGCAGTTAAATTATATACGCATATTAACACTTTGTCAACATTTTTCTTTTCCGGTAAGCCTCAATGCAAGCAGAAGCATTACGGGAAAAATAACGGCAAACAGTATACCTTTAGATAATTCTCCGCCGAAGCGAGAGGTAACTGCCCCCACTGCTCCCGGTCCCGTTGTACATCCGAGATCTCCGAAAAGAGCAAGCAGAGCGAACATCACCGTACCGCCACGCGGGATTTTCTCTGATGCAAGAGAGAAGGTTGCGGGCCACATTATACCAACAGCAAGTCCGCACAAGGCACAGCCGAGAAGGGAAAGCCACGCAACAGGAGAAAGTGCCGTTACGAGATAGCATACCACGCATAGAACACCGCTTAAGGTCATAGCCTTTGAAAGAGAAATTTTATCAGAAAGCCTTGCATAGCCTACCCTTGCAAGACCCATAAGAGCGGCAAAAAGGCAGGGACCGAGCAGATCTCCAACGGTTTTTGAAACCTTGAGTCCTGACTCTGCAAAGGCTGACGCCCACTGACTCATTGCAATTTCACTAGCACCAGAGCAGAGCATAAGAAGAGCAAAAGCATAGAACACCTTTGTTTTTACAAGTCCCTTAACCCCAAGACTTTCGCCCTTTGCAAGAACAGGCGGAATCGGAACGAGAGTGAAATATATTCCGTTAAAAAAAGGTACAAGTGCCCACATAAAGGCAAGATATCTCCAGCTTTCCCTGCCGAAAATAACAAAGAAAAGCGTAGACAACAACACAACTGCCATCTGTCCCCAACAGTAAAAGGAGTGAAGCAGACTCATCTGTGCCGATTTTCTTTCTCCGGGGCAGGCTTCCACAATAGGACTTATGATAACCTCTATAAGTCCGCTTCCTATGGCATAAACCGTAATAGACAGCAGTATACCCGTATACGGATTAATGATAAAGGGTAATATTCCAAGACCGAAAAGACCTGTTGAAGCGAATACGTGTGCCGTTATAACGCACTTTCCGTAGCCGAGACGGTCAACAAAGGTAGTTGATATAAGATCGACAAAAAGCTGAACGCCGAAGTTAACAACAATCAGCAAGGATATTTTCTCATATGTCAAATCAAAGCTGTTCTGAATTGTAAGGAAAAGCAGCGGAAGAAAATTATTTATTATTGACTGTACAAAATAACCCGCATAGCAGGCAAAAAAGGTATGCTTATAATTTTTTAACAGGGACATAAAAAGGTACCGCCTTTTTTTGAATGCATAGCGCATAATTGTTTTGATTTATAATAGCATAAAGTTTACTTTGCTTCAATATTTTTTCAGAATTCAACGTTACAATATTGAAAAAATTAAAAATATAATATATAATCTGTGTAGCGTTATTCTGAAAGGAGAATAAACTATGATTAACAAAATTATTTCAGTATTTATGTCTGTAATTCTTTCTCTTTATGCCGTTGCAGGTCTTACCGCAGGCACAGGCAAGGATTACACCGAGGGCAAATACAAGAACGTTATCCTTATGATCGGTGACGGTATGAGCTTTGAGCATGTTGACGCAACCGAAAAATACAACGAGGTTGACCTTGTAATGAACAATATGCCCGTTCAGCTCAAAAGCGATATCAACTCCTTCCTTATCCCTGCAACGGACTCTGCCGCAGGCGGTACAGCTCTTGCAACAGGTATGAGAGTATGGATTAACTCCGTTGGCATTTACCCCTTTGATCCCTTCTCACCCAACGATATGAACGTACCCATCAGTCTTGGTGAGCTTGTAAAGGCTGACGGCAAGGCAACAGGTGTTGTTACAACCGATAAGACCTCAGGTGCAACTCCCTCCGACTTCTCGGCACACGTTCTTTCAAGAAGCATGGAAGCTGAAATCTGTGCTGATCAGCTCAAGAACGGCTTTGACCTTATCTGGGGAGGTAAAACTGACAGCATCAACGAAGAAAATACAGCAGCTAACGGTTGGACTTATATTGACAGCCGCGACGAAATGAATGCGCTCGAAGCCGGCTCACGCTCCTTCGGTCAGTTCAGCTTTGATGACCTCAAGAACTGCACAGACAAATACAACACCCCTTCAATCTGTGAAATGACAGAAAAGGCTATCGATCTTCTCAGCGCTAACGAAAAGGGCTTCTTCCTTATGGTTGAGGGTGCTTGCATTGATAAGTTCTCCCACGATAACGAAATGGACGGAGCACTTATGTGCACAGAGGAATTTGATAAGGCTGTTGCCGCAGCACTTGCTTTTGCAGAAGCAGACGGCGAAACTCTTGTTGTTGTAACCGCTGACCACGGCACAGGCGGTCTTACCCTTGACAAAAAGACCGGCGAATACAAGTTCACTCACGGCACTCACAACATCTGGGATGTTCCCGTATTCGTTTCCGCAGAGGATGCAGGCTTCACCTCAGGTAAAGAAATTTCAAACCGTGACATTCCCACACAGCTTGCACGTGTAATGGGCTACGGCAAGGATCAGTTCCCTGCAACAATAGCTTCATTGAAATAATTTTAAAACAAATAAAAACTTCACCGCTTTGTACAAGGCGGTGTTTTTTTCAACTTACAATCCCCTTTGCCCGACAAATCTTTATGCTTACCGCCTTACTTACCGTCCTCAATTCTTATTCCTCTCTGCCCGTCTTTTATCTTAATGGTAATAATGACGAAAAAGTTTTATGTTTTTTGTATATAATAGTATGTGGTTTTTGAGTTTTAATTGTTGCAAATAAACAATTTTTATGATATCATTTAGTAGTATGGATTGTTATGCAATTTTTGTTTTCGAAAAAATCGCATAATCCCAAAAGTTAACGAATAATCCGTTAAAAGGAGGAAAAAGTTGATGCTTAAGAAAATCAGCAAAATCCCATTCACCGATTCTCCTGAACAGGCAGCAAAACTCGATGCTGTAATTGCCGAATGTACAGGTGATGTCAGTATGCTTATGCATGTAATGCAGGTTGCCCAGGATATCTACGGCTACCTTCCCTTTGAAATTCAGCAGAAAATCGCAGACGGTATGAATGTACCTCTTGAAAAAGTTTACGGTGTTGCTACATTCTATGCACAGTTTGCCCTTGCACCCAAGGGTAAATATGCAATCTCCGTCTGCCTCGGTACTGCCTGCTACGTAAAAGGCGCCCAGGAAATTCTCGATGAGCTTTCGGCTCAGCTCGGAATTGAAGCCGAGGAGTGCACAGCTGACGGCAAATACTCCCTTACAGCCTGCCGCTGTATCGGTGCCTGCGGTCTTGCCCCCGTTATGACCATTAACGACGACGTTTACGGTAAAATTACCGCCGCAGATGTCAAAGGTATCCTTGCAAAGTACGAATAAATGAGAGAGCTTTCACTCAATGTGCTGGACATCGCTCAGAATTCGATTTCCGCAAAGGCAAGCCTTATTGAAATTGAAATTCTTGAAAGCACAGAAAAAAACGAGCTTTTTATCGGAATTTATGATAACGGCAAGGGTATGACCAAAGAACAGCTTGAAGCTGTTCGCGATCCATTTTTCACAACACGCACCACAAGAAAGGTTGGAATGGGCATTCCCCTTTTCAAAATGGCGGCAGAAATGACAGGCGGACAGCTTGCTATTGAAAGCGAGGTCGGAAAAGGTACAAAGGTAAAAGCCTTTTTCAGAACCGATCATCTGGATTTTACTCCTGTAGGCGATATGACATCGACTATGTTGACTCTCATTACAATGAATGAAGTGCTTGACTTTGTTTACACAAGGACGGCAGATAATAAATCCTTTACCCTTGACACACGCAGTCTTAAGGAAATTCTCGGCGGTGTCCCCTTCAGCGAACCCACGATTTCCCTTTGGCTGAGAGATTATATTGAAGAAAACACTAAACAACTTACGGAGGTGTAATAAATCATGAAAACACTTGAAGAGCTTATGGCTTTGAGAGATGCCGCAAGAGCACAGATGACCACCCGCGACGACTCAGGCGAGGTTACAAGAATTGTTGTAGGTATGGCTACCTGCGGTATTGCAGCAGGCGCAAGACCTGTTATGAACAAGTTTGTTGAGGAAATTGCAAAGCGCGGTCTCAAAAACGTTACCGTTGCCCAGACAGGCTGTATCGGTATGTGTCAGCACGAGCCTATCGCAGAGGTACTTGTCCCCGGTGAAGAAAAGGTGACTTATATTCAGCTCACCGAGGAAAAAGCCGCCAAAATTATCCTTGAGCATATTGTCAACGGTAAACCCGTTGCAGAATACACAGTAGGCGCACTTAAAAAATAAGGAGGAAATCTAAATGTATCGTTCCCATGTTCTTGTTTGCGGCGGTACCGGTTGTACCTCCTCAAACTCACAGAAAATCATCGAGACAATGGAAGCCGAAATTAAAGCAAAGGGCCTTGAAAACGAGGTTCAGGTTATCCGTACCGGTTGCTTCGGTCTTTGCGCATTAGGTCCTATTATGATTGTTTATCCCGAAGGCTGCTTCTATTCAGAGGTTAAGGTTGAGGATGTTCCCGAAATTGTTGAAGAGCATCTTCTTAAGGGCCGTATGGTCAAGCGCCTTCTTTACAAGGAAACTGTTACTCCCCAGAAAATCAAAGGTCTTAACGACACCGATTTCTATAAGAAGCAAAAGAGAGTTGCCCTTCGCAACTGCGGTGTTATCAATCCCGAAGATATCAACGAATACATAGCATATGACGGCTATCAGGCTCTTGCAAAATGCCTTACGGAATATACCCCTGAGCAGGTAATCCAGATTGTAAAGGATTCCGGTCTTCGCGGCAGAGGTGGCGGCGGTTTCCCGACAGGCCTCAAATGGAGCTTCACGGCAGCTAACAAGGCTGACCAGAAGTATGTTGTATGTAACGCCGACGAGGGCGACCCCGGTGCATTTATGGACCGTTCCGTACTCGAAGGCGACCCCCATTGCATTATTGAGGCAATGACCATCTGCGGTTATGCCACCGGTGCAACAGAAGGCTATATCTATGTACGTGCCGAATATCCCATCGCCGTTGCACGTCTTCAGATTGCCATAAATCAGGCAAAGGATTTAGGTCTTCTCGGCAAGAACATCTTTGATTCTGGCTTTGACTTTGATCTTCACGTAAAGCTCGGTGCCGGCGCATTCGTATGCGGTGAAGAAACTGCACTTATGACCTCAATCGAAGGCAACCGCGGTGAACCCAGACCCCGTCCCCCCTATCCTGCAGTAAAGGGACTTTTCGGTAAGCCCACAACAGAGAACAATGTTGAAACCTTTGCAAATATTCCCACTATCATCCGTGAAGGTGCTGAATACTTTGCTTCAATGGGTACAGAAAAATCAAAGGGCACAAAGGTATTTGCCCTCGGCGGTAAAATCAAAAACACAGGTCTTGTTGAAATCCCAATGGGTACAACCCTGCGTGAAATCATCGAGGAAATCGGCGGCGGTATCCCGAACGGTAAAAAGTTCAAGGCTGCTCAGACCGGCGGTCCTTCAGGCGGATGTATCCCCGCTCACCTTATGGATACTCCCATCGACTACGATAACCTCACAGCTATCGGCTGTATGATGGGTTCAGGCGGTCTTATCGTTATGGACGAGGATAACTGTATGGTTGACATTGCGAAGTTCTTCCTCGACTTCACCGTTGACGAAAGCTGCGGCAAGTGTACTCCCTGCCGTATAGGCACAAAGAGACTTCGTGAAATGCTCGACAAAATCACCGACGGTAAGGCTACTCTCGAGGATCTTGATAAGCTTGAAGAGCTCTGCAACTACATAAAAGAAAACTCTCTGTGCGGTCTTGGTCAGACTGCTCCCAATCCCGTACTTGCAACACTCAAATTCTTCCGTGATGAATACATAGCTCACGTTGTAGACAAGAAGTGTCCTGCAGGTGTTTGTAAGAAGCTCCTCTCCTACACTATTGCAGAGGATAAATGCAAGGGCTGTACCGCTTGCGCAAGAAAATGTCCCGTA
Source organism: Clostridia bacterium (assembly GCA_017473435.1). Lineage (GTDB taxonomy): Bacteria > Bacillota > Clostridia > Oscillospirales > Acutalibacteraceae > UBA6857. The sequence goes on from JAFULG010000024.1 coordinate 28,165, forward strand.
GGTGCCATCTCAGGCGCAATCAAGCAGCCTCACACCATTGATACAACAAAGTGCATCAAATGCGGTGTCTGCGTAGATACCTGTAAGTTCGATGCTGTCATTAAGAAATAAGGAGGTACGTCATAATGGAAAATATGCTTAACATTAAAATTAACGGTATGTCCTACAGCGTACCTTACGGCACAAAAATCATTGATGCGGCAAGAATGGCAGGAATTGAAATTCCCACACTCTGCTTTTTAAAGGAAATTAACGAGATCGGTGCCTGCCGTTTCTGTGTTGTTGAAGTAAAGGGCGCAAGAAGCCTCGTTGCTGCCTGTGTTTATCCGATTGAAAGAGACGGCACAGAAATCTTTACAAACAGCGAAAAGGTTCGTGCGTCAAGAAGAACCACTCTTGAGCTTATCCTTTCAACTCACGACAGAAAATGTCTTACCTGCGTAAGGAGCGGAAACTGTGAGCTTCAGAAGCTCTGCCTTGAATACGGCGTAAGCCAGGCAGACAAGTTTGACGGTGATAAGCCTGTTTACGAGCTTGACTACTCCGCCGCGCATATGATAAGAGACAACAACAAATGTATTCTCTGCCGCCGCTGTGTTGCCGCTTGCGACAATCAGGGCATCAGCGTTATAGGCGCAAACGCAAGAGGCATTGACACTCATATCAGCTCAGCTTTTGAGCTTCCTCTCGGTTCAACCTCATGTATCTCCTGCGGTCAGTGTATTGTAAACTGCCCCGTAGGCGCTATCTATGAAAAGGATGACACCGCAAAGGTATTTGAAGCAATCAACGATCCCGAAAAGTATGTTGTTGTTCAGGCAGCACCTGCAGTAAGAGCAACCCTCGGCGAGTGCTTCGGTCTTCCCGTAGGTACAGATGTAACAGGCAAGATGTTTGCCGCACTTCGCCGCCTCGGCTTTGACAAGGTTTTCGACACCAACTTTGCCGCTGACCTTACAATTATGGAAGAAGCAACAGAGCTTCTCTCTCGCGTAAAGAACGGCGGAGTTCTTCCTATGATCACCTCCTGCTCACCCGGCTGGATCAAATACTGTGAGCATTACTACCCCACTGAGCTTGATCATCTTTCGACCTGCAAGTCACCTATGCAGATGCAGGGTGCAATTATCAAGAGCTACTATGCTGAAAAGAACGGCATTGATCCCGAAAAGATTGTTTCTGTTGCAATTATGCCTTGTACAGCAAAGAAATTCGAGTGTGGCAGAGACGACGAAAGCGCAGCAGGTTATCCCGATGTGGACTATGTTCTTACAACAAGAGAGCTTGGTAGAATGATCAACACCGCAGGAATTAACTTTAACCTCCTTCCTGAAGAGGATTGTGATGCTCCTCTCGGACAGGGTACAGGTGCCGCTGTTATCTTCGGTGCAACCGGCGGTGTTATGGAAGCCGCTCTTCGTACAGCCGCAGAGGTTATTACAGGCGAAGAGCTTGAAAGCCCCGAATTCCACGACGTTCGAGGTATGGAAGGCGTTAAGGAAGCTTCCTACAAGCTTGGTGACCTTGATGTTAAGGTTGCTATTGCTTCAGGCACAAAGAACGCAAAGGTCCTTATGGATAAGGTAAAGGACGGCACAGCTGATTATACCTTCATTGAAATTATGGGTTGCCCCGGCGGATGTATCAACGGTGGCGGACAGCCTGTTCAGCCTGCTTCGGTACGCAACTTTGTTGACCTTAAGAGTCTTCGCGCTTCCGCTCTTTACAAGAACGACGAAAACCGTCCCCTTCGTAAGAGCCACCTTAACGAGGATGTAAAAACTGTTTATGCCGAATATCTCGGTGAGCCTAACAGCCACAAAGCTCATAAGCTTCTTCATACAAGCTATGTTGCAAGACCGCTTTTCACAAAGGAATAACAAAAAGGAGAAGACATCATGAACAAAAATCGATTTTATCAGTTGCTCTTACCTTGATTTTATGTGTCGCTATTGTTCTTGCTCTTCCTACAGAAGTAAAAGTCAATATTGAAGGAAACTCTCTGCCTGCCGGCCCCGTATCAGGTAGCAGCTCACAAACAGCACAGCCGGTTGTCACGACAACCTCTCAGCCCACAACTCAGAAAGCAGCCGATTCAGTTTTTCAGGCTGCACAGAATGTTGCAGATAAGGTTGAAACCGTTATCACCGGAAACCCCACCGGTAATAAAGAAATTATTGAGCAATACGTTGCTCACCAACACGAAGTCGTTTTGCGCAAAACAAAATATGACCTTGAAAAGGCAGAAGATAAACACCACATTTTGCTTGGTCTTGTTATTGCACAAAACAACATGCCGTGAAGTCTATCTGTCACAACAAGCTTTGCCTTGCAAAATTCATTCAATAATTTATTTATTTCCATCTTTCTATTTTTTCTTGAAATGCTTCTGTCCACAATCGTATCTAAAGCTCTGTATGAGATATTGTTATTACAACAATAATTATAAACTATTTCATGCGTATTTGAATGGATTTTCTCTTTATCCATTCTAAAACAACTTACAATACCCTCTCTCTCATATTTTGTCTCATAGCCTTCAGCGTATAATGCCATATCTGGTGAAAGCAAATTATATTCCATTTTCGAAATATTATCCACAAAAAACCTATAGGAATAGTCTTCTCTATGTATATATAAGATGTTGTCATATTTTTCAAAAAACGCTTTATCCTGCATAACAGAATAAGAAAAATTATCCGAACTATAAAAAAAGCTTTGAGGTAGAAATACCTTTTTGTTCTCTTGAAAATTATCAATAATTTCTTTCACTCGATTGCTTTCAAGCGTCCATAAATCACCCATAAAACCGCCACCAACAAACAACAATACATCTTCTGGTGTTAGTTTGCTTTTTATAATATCCTTAGTAGCATCCCACTGCCTTCCTGACACTTCAATAATATCATATTGCTTAAAATATTTTTTCAGGAACTCAATTGCCTTTTCAGCAAGAATTTGATCTCCAATATTTCCATAATCGGCAGTATTTAGAAGAACTATCCTTCTCTTTTGACTTTGAGTAATATTATTACTTTTTTTTATAAATTCTTCTCTAGAACCTTGTCTATCATCCGGATACTCCCATATTATCTTTTTTGAGTCGACTCCCCATGAAGTTAGATTTTCAGCAATTTCGTCAGCCACAGCTTTGCTCTGCACAGCAAGCAAAATCACATCATATTCTTTGTCCAATAATCTTTTAATTGGTTGAACATCATAACCTTCTTTTACATAATTATTCCATAAATTATCCACCCAAACAACAAGCTCACAATATTCTCCATTCTTAATTTGTTCAAAATATGACTTTCCTACCCCACCAGCTCCAAACATAGCAATTTGGGAGTTTTTCTTTATGGCTCCAAACGGGAATCTAAAAAAAGCCTTACTTGTATACGTAATACGATCACCATACATTTTCTTATAAATATCTTTTTCTTTCTCTGGTGCATGAGAATATATAGTTCTCAACTTATCCAAAAGAACTCCATATTCACAAGATAATATTTCAGACTTCACCTGTTCAGCTTCTCTTTCTATTTTTTTCATAATTTCATCAGGTGATTCTATATTCTCTTTTACAAGATTATAGTTTCGCCACAAATTATTGTAATGGCTAACACTCATCTCGTAATATTCTTTTATCAAATTATTATCCTTAAAGAACTTACATTTTAGTCTTGATGCTTCAATACTATCCAAGCGCTCTATGGAAAACTTTTTTCCAATTATACTATCCGCCCTCTGCAGATACCAATACAAATACTGGTTGCTTATTGCTATTCTTTTTGATTCCCAAAACAACTTATGAGTAGTGTAAGAATCTTCATGTATCTTTCCTTCAGGGAATCTTATTTCATCAAAGATATGCCTTCTATACAACTTATTCCATGCAACAATATATCTAACCGACTCAAAACCCATATATGTTTTTGCCAACATCTCTTTAGGCTCAAAAACGTGAACATATTCAACCTTTTGTGGTGGCAATATGTCCTCTTCACCTCTAACCATCAAAAAATCACACTGAGCTATGTCTGCATTATTTTCTTTGCACAATTTTAATAAATAGGACATAAAATATGGATGTAGCATATCATCACTATCAACAAAAGATATATAA
>JAFULG010000025.1 GCA_017473435.1 Clostridia bacterium
AATACTGACAAACCCTATTTACTGTGTTGCCGATGAAAGAGCATATAACTACTTTCTTGATAAAGGCGGTAATATTTACGGCGAAATTTCAGAATTTGATGGACAACACGGTATTTCGTGCTATAATAAGACTGACCAATGCAAGGTTGAAGATGAAGACTCCACTTTCTTCAATCCGAAATTTTCACAGATACTTTCACGAAAGCCTGTTGAAGAATGGATTATTGCTGTCGGTAAGCACGAAGGCTTTATACCTTCGAGTGAATGGATAGAAACACAGGAGCTTCTTTCAAGTATTGCGGAAAAATATAACAGACCTCACCGCCGTACAAATGCATTACTTGCAGGAATAGTTTTCTGTCCTGTATGCGGTAAAAGGTTAAGCGTTACTTCGGAATCCAACCGTTGGACACACGGTAAGCCTCGCTTCAAATATACCTGTCCCGGTGTCCGCAAAAAGGAATGCACCTTTAAAGCCGTTGACGGAGTACTGCTTGATGAATTTGTAGTTGCACTGTTATCAAATCTCAGTGATGAAAGTGCAGTATATTACAACACTATTTTCAATGAAAAACTGCAAAATCTCATTGCTAACGATGAAACCGAAACGGAATATCGTGAGACTACAAAAGCTATTGAGAAAACAAAAGCAGCAATAGCGGCACAGGTTCGAAATATGCGAGAAGCTGATGAATCGCTTCGCAAGTTTATTGAAGCTGATATTGCAGAAATGAATAAAGACCTTGAAAAGCTCGAAAAGGACCTTTCCCGTATTCAGGAAAGCAAGTCGGACAGTGCCTTGATGCTTCAGGAGCTTAATGAGGTAAGAAAAAAGCTGTTATCCTTTGCAGAATATGCAAAAGATGCACAGCCGGAAGAACTTGTTAATTTAATCTCAACCGTTGTTGAGAGAATTTTAATTACCACAGAGAATGACAAGAGAGTTTGTCATATCTTTGTGAAAGGCTGCACAACCGAGGACTATACAGACCTCTTCGGCGCAGCCGATTACATAACGGATAACAATAATCCTTTAATTTTTAATATGTGTGATTCAGAACAGTGTAGAGAACACTATATGATATTTTCAATTCCATTTGGTATGTGCTAAACTATGTGTGGCATTATTTTGTTCTGACATTCTAATGTCCTCCTTATGTGTTTTTTAGGCGTAACTGCCAGGTCACGTTTCTACTATAACACATAAGGAGTTTCTATGTCACAAGCATACACAATATCCTCTTTTGAACCCCGCCACTATGGCGGGGTTTTCGTATACAAAAACTACAAGCCTGCCTTACGGTAAGCTTGTAGCCTTTTTTACTATCCTATTTCATCCATTATCAATCCATATTGACAATGGCGTTGTAAATTCTCTCACAGTTGTTCTTATCGTTGTAAGCGTAGAAGTTTTCTATGCGCTCAAGATATTTGTCCTCAACTCTGCATTCACGCTCAAGAGAAGCGATTATCGCATCAACGGTGGAATCAAGGTCGGCACATACCGGACCGAAGCCGTCTCTGCTGTGAAGGAAATAACCTGCCTCGTAATTCTGTCCCTCGTAGAAGCTCTCATGGTCAAACTGAGAGTAAATTACCGGCTTTCTCAAGTAAGCGAAATCAAAGAAAATTGAAGAGTAGTCCGTAACAAGAAGTGCACCGGTTGAAAATACGTTTTTGTAATCAACAAAGCCTTCGTTTACTGCGAAAACATCATTACCCTCAAAGTCAACGCTCTGCTTTGAATGAATCGGATGGAGACAGAAAAGTCCCTTGTAGCCCTTTTCTCTCATCTTTGAAAGCAGGCGCTCATCATTGATGAGGCTGTTATAGAACCGGAAGTAATCTGTTTCCTTAAATCCGTCAAAATAAACGCTCTCTGTCTTATCGTTGTAGCTTTCCTTGATGCTTGTTCTCCAGGTGGGCATTATTACAACCTTTTTCTCCGCTCTGTTTTCAAGCAGGTCGTATCTTGCAAGACCGGTAAGAGCAACCTCCTTCTCGGTGTAGAAATAGTCACCGCCGGAAATTGAATCGTACTCACCCTTTGCTGAGGTTACAAACAGCTTGATGTTCTTGTTGTATTTCTGAAGCCATGCGGACAAATCATTATAAATGATACCGTGCTGAATGAATACAAGCTTTGAATTGATAAGGTCAGAAAGATAGAACCTTTCTTCTCTTACCAGAGGATTAACCGAGAACTCACCCGCTGAAGAGGATATCACCTTATCGGCGCAAAGAAAATACTTTTTATACATCATCTCATCCTCGAGATAAATAACCTCGCCTATCTGTGAAAGCTGTTCGGCAGCCTCACATTCCCTGCTTATAGCAAATATAGGAATTATGCTGTCATCATTTTTCTTTTCAACACAAAGATATCTGAAAAATGCTTCGCTGTTGTCCCCTGCTTTGTCAAATCTCTCGGTAATGAGCCAGAGCTTTTTATCCTTGAACATTTTTTCCTTAAGCTTAAGAGTTTCTTTTCTGAATTTTGCATATTTCTTAAGCTTCTTTTTCTTGAGCCATTTCTGAGCCTTTTTCTCGAGCTTTGCCTGTTCTTTCTTGATGTTGTCAGATTTTTTAAGAGTAGTGACAAAAGAATCACTTGTAACAATGTAATCACCGAACACCTTGAAAACAGCATCGAAGAGATTACGGTTAGGAACATACTTGCCGAAGCGTACGGAGATATCACAGATTTCATCGCCTACATTAAGAGCAACGGTGAGATTACGGGTTTCTCCTGCCGACATATCGCTGAGATCAATCTTCTGTCTGAAAAGATAATAACGCTCTTCCGAACCGAAAATATTAACCTCCTTAGAGAATTGGTAATCAACAATTTCAGGATGGTAAACCTTATCACCGAACCTTAAAGCAAGGCGGAGATTTGACTCGGCACAGCTTGCAAGAAGCCATCTTGATACAACGCCTTCAAAAGTAAGTGTATCGCCGTTTATTTCACAGATATGCACAATACAGGCGGCGTGGTCCTTCTGAGTGAAATTGTAAAGTCTTACCTCATCAATGCATACTGATCTCTTTTCAAGGTCAAACCTCGATCTTTCAAGAAGCTCTCTGTCGTTATACTTAAGCTTATAAAAAGCACACTTGATTCCGAGACGTCTGTGCACAACGCTTCTTAAATAAACCCTGTTATCAATATAAGAAACTATCTCTCTTAAAAATTCCATATAGGGCTCATAGATCTCGGGAATTTCAAGAACCGCCTGAGGAATGTTTGTTCTTATGCGCCAGCCTATATCATAGGCAAGAATATTCTGAACATAAGGAACTACCTCACCGAAGCGTCTTTTTGACTGCTCAATCATACCGTAATAATAAATTCTGGGAGATTCGGTATAAAAATCGGGTCTGAATTTCTGACTCTGGGTAACCGATGACTGGTCAGCACGCTTACGGTAATAGAAGATACAGTCATCAATTACACCGTACTTCATCTTATCGAGAATTATTTCACTTATAAATAAAGCGTCCTCTCCGTATTTCACCTTTTCATTGAAGCGGTAATCCTTGACAGCTGTTCTTCTTACAAAAGCAGATGTAACGTGGAGCTGAACATGATTACAGTCAGCGTCCGTTGTAAGATCAAGAACTCTTGAGCCCTTTTTGTATTTATAATCAAGAACGTGCCAGCCTGACGCAGCGTCAAAGAACTGTATTCTTGAAGCTATTACGTCTATAGCTTCACCGTGCTTCTTATAAAACTTATAAGCCTTTTCAAAAGCATCAGGTGCCCAGACGTCATCAGAGTCAAGGAAGTTCACATATTCACCGGTAGCATATTCAAAGCCGAGATTACGGGCGCTGCTTACACCGCCGTTTTCCTTAATAACGTATCTGATATTATCAGGATACATATCCCGGTACTTTTCACAGATTTCACCGCTGTTATCAGGTGAACCGTCATTTACAAGAATAACCTCTATATTATCCTTAAAACCGATAGTCTGACCTATAACAGAGTCAATAGTTTCAGCAAGGTAAGCTTCAACATTATAAACCGGAATTACTACTGAAAATATGGGTTGCTTTCTTTTCATTTTTTCTTCCTCCTGAATAAGGCGAATTTATAATCAGGTTAATTATAGCATTTTACAACAACTTTATCAAGTATATTTATTGATTTGTTCTGCAATATGTTGTATAATCTGAAAAAAGTTTATTAGGAGAATATATATGCACTTACTTAAAGTAGACAAGGAACATTATGTAGGACAGGCCGACCCCTACATTTTAAAAAGCGGCGGAAGATATTATATCTATGTTACAGGACACGATGCGGTTTACGCTTATCATTCAGATAAGCTTTTCGAGGACTGGGAATTTTACGGAAAGGTTATGACTATGGAAGGACACGACTCCTTCTGGGCGCCGAGTGTAATTGAGCTTGACGGCAAATTCTATATGTATAACTCGATTGAAATTTACAACGATACTCCCGACAAGGGCGGACACAGAGGTGCTATGCACGTTTCCGTCGCCGATAACCCCCTCGGCCCCTTCACGGGCACAAAGCAGATTCTTCACCCCTTTTCAATTGACTCTCACATTGTCAAAAATGAAGCAGGACTTTTCCTTTTTTACTCTGCAAACAAATTTGAAGGCGAGCGTATAGGCACTTGCATTTATGTTGACAAAATGCTTGATCCCTTTACCCCTGAGGGTAAGCCCGTGCTCGTTGTTGAGCCCACCCTTGACGAGGACATCTACTGCCGCGACCGCTACAAAAAGGGTCAGCACTGGCACACGATTGAAGGAGCCTTCTACTTTAAAGAGGGTGAGTGGCATTATCTTATGTACTCAGGCAACTGCTTTGAGCAGCCTACATATTACATCGGTTACGCAAGGGCAAAAACCGACGAAACCGATCTGACGAAGATTAAGTTTGAAAAGTATCCCGATGACAAAACCTATCATCCCGTAATGAAGGCAAACGAGTTTGAAGAGGGTACAGGACATCACTCAATGATTAAAGAAGACGGTCAGTGGTATGCTGTTTATCACGCCCGTGATTACGGCGACAATGACGGAGCAAGTGCCTTTGATGCAAGAAATGCGAGAATCTGTAAGCTTAACGTGGAGGACGGTATTATTACGGCGGAGAGGTACGAGGACAGGGTATAAATCGAAAAGTTTTTTTGGTTACTTTTTTTACAAAAAAAGTAACGCCACGCGGCGAGCACTTACAACAAATTTAATAAAAGATAAAGGAGCTGTAAAAAACGAAAGTTTTACAGCTCTTTGTTTATTGTTGGTATTTTGTAATTGTTAATAGCAAGGGGACTTTGTCCCCTTGAACCCCTATGAGCTTTTGTAAAAGCTCAACCAAAACTTTACTTGTTTTATTTCTTATAATACTTATCCGTTCTTTTCAGATACTCTACCAGCATCCCCGTCCAGTCCGTCTGTATAAAATCATAGCCCCTGTCCGCAAGATATCCCCAACCAAGCTCCTCACTCACCGTCAGAGAAGTATCGTCGCTGTGACCGCCGGCAAGCTGTACCTTGTGGTCAAATACAATAGAGTTGACCCACAACAGCTTACCGTCTCCGTGAATTTTCTCAATAAAGGCATCCCCTGCTACCTCGGCAGAATCACTCTTAAAGCAGGTTTCAATACCTACATAGTTGATGTTTCTTTTCATAAGCTCCTCGTGACAGTCACACCTCTCCTTCACAATCGGCATATAGGGAAGCTCTGGTGCAAGATTTTCAAGCAGATCAAACACCTTTTTTGAGGGCGCACTTTTAACGAGAATCTGCTCGGTCATACCGTGGCGCTTCACCGCCTCATAAATCCTCTGCGGATCTGACCAGAACTTATCAATGTTTATGTAGCAACGACCCTTGAACTGCTCAAGAAAATCGTCAAAGCTTGCTATTCCGAACTGAGTAGGAGTATTATCGGCATTTACGTAACGGAGCTTTTTTATCACCGAAAAGGGCAAAGCTCTCAGAAGCAAGGGCTTATTAAGATGCGCACGCTCCATAAGAGGATGAAAAAGGAAGAGCTTGCCATCGGCACTGATGCTCATATCAACCTCCAGCATATCTGCCCCCTGTTTGAGTGCCACCTCATAGGAAGCAAGGCTATTACAAGGAATATTACCGCCCGTCGCACCTCTGTGTGCAACGACAATTATATTTTCCTTTGCTTTTTCGCGTAAATCAAAGTTCATATTTTTATCCCTTTCTTGCAACAAGCATTGTTGTGTTTTCAATTCTCATAACCTTTTCCACCTCGGAAAAGCCCGATGTTTTGAGCTGCGCAATCTGATTTTCTATTGTACAGGGAGTATCGTAATGGAAAAACTCATCCTCGCCTATCCCCTGCTCTTTTCTTAATCTTTCGTTTTCGGCAAACCAGTGCTTTTCCTCCTCCTCGGATTCTACCATATAGTCGCACTCAATATAAACGCCCTCATCGGTAAGGGCGTTATAAATTTTTCTGTAAAGCTCAAGCTTTTTATCCTTTTTAAAGTGGTGCATTGTCTGAAAGGAAACGGCACAGTCAAAGCCCTTGCCGAAATCTGCGGTAAAATAGTCGTCACATATAAGGCTTATATTTTTCTCCGAATATTTTTCATTAAGCTTACAAAGCATCTCCTGACAAAGATCAACTCCCGTTACGGAAACCTCGGGAAGCTTACGGAAAATCCCTTCAAGCTCAAGCCCCGTTCCGCAGCCGAGGTCAAGGAGTCTGTTGCAATCCTCGGGCACAAATCCAGCCATTTTTTTATAGCCTTCCTTACAGCCCTCAACGTCGTTTATCATATGCTCATCATACATATCAACACGGGCGGCAAAAAACTCCGCCATCTGTTCAAGCCTTTCCATAGCCTCACCTCACGGATATTATTATAGTATAAAATCAAACCTCCTGTCAATGACAAGAGGTTCAGTATAATTATTACATCTCAGCGAAAAAATCGCGGGCAAGGACATAGGCCTGCTTGCCGTCCTGTGAAATATAGGAGCCGTGGTTTGCACCCTTGATGATTGCCACCTTACTGTCCTTGATATTCTCGTGGATAAAGACCGTATCGGAAAGCCACATGATATCATATTCCCCTGCAACGATATAAGCAGGACAGGTGATTTTTGAAAGCTTTTCCGCATCGATATCAGGCAAAGTCAGCATCATATCGTTGAGCTTATCGGGCTTGAGCATATCCATAAACTTAACGCCAAGGGTAAAATAAGGCTTGAACTCACCCGGCACGGAGTTTGCACCGCAGGAGATAAAGCCGCCGAGCAAATCGGGATAGGTATAAGCAACGGTAAGTGCATTTATACCGCCGTCACTGTGACCCATAAGGTAAGGCTTATTGAGTCCCATTTTGTCGCAGAACTCTTTTATATCCTTTGCCATAAGGTCGTAGGAAATTACACCCGGGTCACTTGACTGACCGTGACAGCGGCTTTCAATTACATAAACCTTATAGTCATTTGCAAGGTAGAGAGCCGCCTCCTCAAGGGATTTTTTACTGCCGCCGTTACCGTGGACGAGAATGAAATCGTGTCCATTATCGCCGTAAACGGCATAGTGCATTGTCATCTCGGAAAGCTCCGCATCGCCCTCAAAGGCCGGACCTGAAACAGGCTCGGGAAGGTCGGTTGTATCAAGGGTAATCAGGTTATAGCTTTTTGACGCCTGACGGACATAAATCTGCCAAGCTCCGAGGCCTATTACGGCAGTAAGTGCAACGCATCCGACGGCGGTAAGAATTTTAAGGGGCTTTTTCATATACTTCTCTCCTTTTGTTTTATGCTTCAATTCTATCAATTTCTGCCGTTTATGTCAATAATAAAAAAACGCCCCCACGGGACGAAAGCTTTCATATTCAACAATTATAATTGTGTCGAAGTTCCTTAATATTTGTTCTGCATGAACAAATACATCATTACGCTTCAGCGTAACATCACGTCGCAAGGCGTACATCATTTCTGCAAAGCAGAAACATCATAAAAAAAGAAATAACCCCCAAGGACCGATGTTTCTTCACACATCTTTTTTGGTCCGGGGGATTATCTCTGTTCGTCCTTTGTATCTAACTTCATTTTGGTCAACCTCTCTTTCTTCAGAATGGTTGTCTTCAATTTTTCATTTTGCTTTTTGTTCGGGTTTCAACAGTTTGTCTTTTGATTTACTGAATAAATTCCTTTTTTAAAATCTGTTTTAGTTTGTTTTTTTGTTTTCTGATCTTAACAGCAAAATGATTTTTTATGAAGACCTTTGGGTTTTACCTGTTCATTGGTATCACCTTTCCCTTTCTGTGACTATATATTAACATAAAAAATTCCACATTTCAATACACTTTTTGTACAAAGTTAACTATATGTTTTTTATGCAAGAGGGAGAAATCGGGTCAATATACCCTTAAAGTGTTGACTTTTGACTTCGATTTTTGATATGATATATTTGTTAGGGTGCTTTTTGCACCCTATATTTCTTACATAAAACGAAAGAAGGAGAAAACATTGACAAAGCAAGAAAAACGGACGGCTAAAACAAAGGCCTTTGAGCAAAAACAGCTCTCCTCCCTCAAGGCAAAATCAATGAAGGGAACGTCGAGCAGCTACTTTCTTATTCTGCTTGTGATTATCGCCTTTGTAAACATCATTGACGAGGTAACGAGTAACCTTTCGGTTTCCGTTCAGTCCTCATTTGTAACGGAATTTTTCGTTAACCGACCCTTCCTCGGCAAAATGTACACCTTTGAGGAGGGACTTTCACTTCACACCTCCGTCAGCGTGATAAGCTACGTGCTCGGCATCATCACCCCCTTTTACAAGGCACTTGCCGATAAATGGGGCAGAAAGCCGTTGTTTGCAATTTCAACCCTCGGTATGAGCTTAGGTCTTCTTATAATCTATTTTTCACCTAATTACCTTGTTTTCCTTCTGGGTTATGCGGTTATAGGCTTTTTCTTCGGTCACGATATACAGATTATATATATCCTCGAGGAAGCACCGGACAAGTACCGTGCCGCGATTTACAGCGTGCTTAAGGCTCTTGGCATCTTCGGCGTTGTGTGTATCCCGATGCTGCGTAATGCCCTCATGGGTAACGACCCGACACTTTGGAGAAGAATATTTATGGCACCTGCAATTGCAGGTATTGTTGCCGCACTCATGGTTGTGATTTTCGCCAAGGACACAAAGGTGTTCATGAGCGAGCGTATTGCTTACCTTTCAATCCCCTACGAGGAGCGCCAGGCACAGAAGGAAAGGGAAAAGCAGGAGAAAAAGGCACAGAGAAACAAATCGGGCGTTTTCAATGCGGTAAAATATATTTTCGCCAACAAGGATACAAAGTCGCTGATTATCTCCCACATTATTTTTGATGCGGGTATGCCTGCCATTGCGCTTTTCTATGAATCCTCAATGCACATTGCCGGAATGAGCACCGCCGACATTACAAAGTCAATGTTCGTGCTTCCCATTGTTTATGCAACCCTCACGTTTTTCTCGGGCTTTATCGCTGACAGACTCGGCAGAAAAAAGACGATTGTCGCCGCAAGCATCCTTTCAATAACAGGCTTTGTGCTCTTTGCCGTTGGCATCAACAATCTGTGGAACCCCTACCTTATCGGCGGCTTCTGCGGACTTTATCAGGGCTGTTACTGGATAGGAAGAGACTATATGAATATTATGATGACGGAAAAAGTTCCCACGGACATCCGAGCATCCGTTGTGGGGGCTGAGGGTCTGCTTGTTATCATCGGACTTGCTGTAGGCTACATTCTTGCTTCCGTGCTGATGCTTGTTCTTCCCGTATATCTCACCTGCCTTGTTGTTGCACTTCCCTGTGTTGCTGTTGCGGCGGTTATACTCGGTGCAAGGGTTAAGGAGACAAAGGGCGCAAACCTTGATACAATAGGTGCGGAATAAAAAGAGAAAAGTTTTGATCAAGCTTTTACAAAAGCTTGTCAGGGGTTTAAGGGGGCGACGCCCCCTTACTCTTAATAAAATATCAGGAAAGCAGGTGTATTTCACACCTGCTTTAACTATTATGTAAACATCTCACGAGCAAACCTTGCACCGAGCTTAAAGCCCGTAACAAAGCTGTCTGCACAACTTAAACCCGAAAATTCATTATACTGTTCTATGCATTTTAAAAACTTTTCTTTATCTCCGTCTGTCAGAGCTTCTGTTAATTCCTCTTCAATTTTTACTAATTCACTTAACTTCCTTTTAAGCTTCAAAGCACTCTCGCCATTATTCAGTTCCGTAGGCTCAATGTTTCCGTAATAAAGCTCTTCAATAATACTTTTCATAAATAAACATTCTCTCCTTAAAATAAAAAAGTGCGCAGCCGAGGCTACGCACAAAAAACACATAGCTCAGCTGTCGCCAAACAAAATCTCAACATCCAACGAAAAAGTAACGTGTATGCAGAAACAGAGCATATATGTTTTTATAAAAATAAAAACACTATTACTCATTCATTGGATTTTTAATATTCAGATTTTGTTTGGCTCAATTAGTATACCATATGCTTTTATAAATTACAACAGTAATATAAAAATTCCCTGCAGTAATCTTAACTACAGGGAATAAAAATCACTTCATCATATAACTGAAGCCCATCAGCAGATACAACGGGCCGAGGCAGTACACCATAAACATTTCCTTATGGGGTACCTTTGTTTTAAAGCAGTCCGTAAGCAACAGACACTCAAACACATAAGCTCCCGCACCGCAGAAATAAGCAATGCCTTTTATAATATGGTGTATGTCGATGTGGGATAGCTCATCAAAAATAAAGGAAACAACAAAAAGCAATGCCGCCGCACCCACAAGCAGGTTGCGTATAGCAAGCATAATATGGTCTCGTTTGTAGTGCTCCTTATGTACAAGCTCGTCCTTATCAGGAAAGACATCATCAACACTGTTTGCTAATTGTTCAAGTAAATCTGACATGGGATACCTCGTTTCGTTTTTTCTGTGACATATTATAGCATATTTTTTAATCTATGACAATAAAAAATCTCCCTGCAGTTGAAAATTTGCAGGGAGTTAATTTTTTATTCGCTCGCCGCGGGGCTTTCTTTTCTTGTAAGAAAAGAAACAAAAGAACTTTACTTGCTTTCCTTCTTCTCGGGAATGAGGAAGATAAATACAAGTGAGCTTACAAGCAACATCATCGGATAAAACATCTTACCGATAATCTCAAAGGCAGTAATCTCCTTGCCGAGAGTGTTAACGGCAGAAATTGCAACAAGAATCTGTGCACCGTAAGGAAGAAAGCCCTGAACTATACAGGAGAAGGTATCAAGAAGTGATGCTGTCTTTCTCTTTGAAATATCAAAATCCTTTGACATCTCGCTTGCAATGGGGTTAGCCATAACAATTGCAACGGTGTTATTTGCCGTAGCAATATCCATAAGACCGACAAGCATACCGATACCGAGCTGACCGCCCCTCTTACCCTTGAACACCTTACGGATGCCGTTAAGGAGTGCCTCAAAGCCACCGTTATGCTTGATAAGAGCACCGAGAGCCGCAACAAGAATTGCTACCATTGATGTTTCGAACATACCTGATGCACCTGCTCCCATACCGGAAAGGAGACCGGGGAAATCAACCGCACCCGTAGCAAGCATAATAACACTGCCCGAAAGGATACCAATGATAAGCGTAAGGAAAACATTCACGCCGAAAATACCGCTCATAAGCACAAGTATGTAAGGGATAATCTGAATCATATCGTATTCCTTTGCGATGTGTTCCGATATATCTGCACCCATTGACATAACAACTATAATCACAAGGGTTACAATGGCGGCAGGAAGAACAATGGCAAAGTTAGTGCGGAACTTGTCTCTCATCTGACAGCCCTGACCGTTACAGGCGGCAATGGTTGTATCCGAGATAAATGAGAGGTTATCACCGAACATAGCACCGCCCGCAACCGTACCGACGCAAAGGGGAAGTGAAAAGCCCGAGCCCTCGGCTATAGCAACGGCAATAGGAGTAAGCAGGGTGATTGTGCCCACTGAGGTACCCATGGCAGTTGAAACGAAACAGCTTACAAGGAAGATAACCACAACAGCCATTCTCGGCGGAGTTACGGAAAGCATAAAGTAGGCAACGCTTTCGGCAGAGCTTCTGCCGACAACACCCACAAAGATACCTGCAAGCATAAATATCAGAAGCATTGTGACAATGTTCTTGTCACCTACGCCCTGACCCATAATTTCAAACTTTCTGTCAAGGCTTACACCCTTTGTCTGAAGCACGGCAACAAAAAGTGCAACAAGAAAGGCAACAACAACGGGAACGTTGTAAAAGCCCATCGGAATTTTCATAACATACTCAAATACAATGCCGAGTGTAAGGTAAAATACAACAAACACACCGATGGGAATAAGTGCTAACGGATTTGATTTTTTCATCTTTTTTCATCTCTTTTCTTTATTATATAACAATTTATGACATACTTGTTAATTATATCACAATAAGAATAAAATTACAACAGATTTTTCTCTTCAACTAAACATATTAAAAAATATTTTCATTATAACCCAAATAACCATTGCAAAAATATTCTGATTATGTTAAACTGTACAAACGCGACATTTTCAAAAAAGTTAATACGGAGGATATTAAAATGGAATTTTTCGGTTTTACCCTTTTCGGCTCCCTTTCAGGCGGAGCATTACTCGCAGTTGCTGCGGTAATCTTCGTTGTAGGTCTTGTACTCACCATCAAGGGCGGTGACTGGTTTGTTGATTCAGCCTCCTGGTTTGCAGAAGCAACAGGCATTCCCAAGTTTGTTGTAGGTGCAACGGTTGTTTCCTTTGCAACAACCCTTCCCGAGCTTCTCGTTTCCGTAAGAGCTGCAATGAACGGCTCTGCACAGCTTGCCATCGGTAACGCTATCGGCTCTGTTACGGCAAACACAACCCTCATCATGGGTGTTTCCCTTGTTGCAATGGCAGGCCTTGTAAACAGAAAGAGCTTCTCACTCAAGGGCGGACTTCTCCTTGCCGCAATCATCGGACTTACACTCCTTTCACTCGGCAACTCACTCCCCACCTGGTCAGCATATGTTCTTTGGGCAATCTTCCTTATCTTTATGGTAAGCAACCTTATCGAGGGTAAGAAGGCAGCCGCTTCAGACGAGATTGACTCCTATGAAAAGAAAGAGATTCCCTCAAAAATCTTCTTCTTCATAATCGGTACGGCTTCAATCGTTTTCGGTGCAGAGTTCCTTGTTTCATCAGGTAAGACAATTGCTTCAGGCATCGGCATCAGCGAGACAATCATCGGCTTCACCGTAATTGCTCTTGGCACATCACTTCCCGAGCTTGTAACTACTCTTACTGCAATCCGCAAAAAGGAAGCTTCACTTTCAGTAGGTAACATCATTGGTGCAAACATCATTGATACAACCCTCATTCTTCCCCTTTGCGCAGTAATCAACGGCACAGCACTTCCCGTTGAAAAAATCAACCTTATCTTTGACTTCCCTGTTTGCATTCTCGCTTGTGCAGTTGCAATCGTACCCACAATCATCATGGGCAAATTCAAAAAGTGGCAGGGCTTCGCTCTCCTTGCAATCTACGCTTCCTACATGGCACTTCTCGTGCTTAACGAAACCGGCGTAGTCGCACTTAGTTGATTGGGTTAAAGTTAAAAAGCAGCACATAAAAAGGCTCACGGATAAATGGCGGGTGCTCGTAAAACAGTTAAACCAAAATTTAACTATTTTACGGCATCTGTCAGACGGGGTTGGCTAAACAAAAGTTAGCGATACTTGGTTTGATAACCGAGTATCGCTTCTTTTTTTACACGTAAAAATGCTTTTGTGGAGGTATCTGGCTGATTTGAACGAACAAGCACAGAGACGCCTTGAACTTATCATTGAGCAAATGAAAGCTATCGAGGGCGTGACAGAGCGCATGAAGCAGCATGATCAGATGGCATGGGCGGGAGCCATGAACAGCATCCGTAATCGGGCCGAGGAGATAATTCTGAGTGAAATGATCTACGGGGAGGATGCGGTATGAGAATCCTTGAAGAATTTTGGTATGGCAATATCGAGCCAACCGAGTATGATACTTCTTCTTGCAAGGAGTACAAGAAGCTACTGGAACTGATTTGCAGGAATGAAGAAAAACTCAAAGCTACCATGACAGACGAGCAGAAAGAGCTGTTTGAGAAGTACACAGACTGTGTGCGAGAATACCAAACCATCACAGATTGCCTGATATTCCAGAATGGCTTCAAACTGGGAGCCAGGATAATGCTGGAAGTTATGGAAGAATAACTAAATATGCAACAAGAGGACTTAAGCTCAAAATGGGCATAAGTCCTCTTACTTGCTATGCGGATATACTTATTGGTCTTTTAATTTGGATATGACAAAAATCAAATGCTTTATGCACCAGGCAAAAAATACGATTCCGACAATAAGCGTTGTAATCTCTATTTTAACAAGAAGATCATTCGCTTTAGGACAAATGTTCAGAAAAACCAGCAGGAATGCAACAATGATTGTTGCGACATTCGCAATCATTCCCACAAACGCAGAACGATATAGATTATCCAAATAATTACAATCCCACAAGCGCTTGATTCTGTCCTTGTCTATAACTGAAATAAGAATACTTATTCCGGTAAACAGGAAACCGCCAATAATTGCCGACAAGGAAATTGCGTTATAATGGAAATCCGGTGCCAATTCTTCAAATTTTGAAATATCGAAAAGAGGACTTTTGAATAACGCAATAGAAACACCGATTGACAAGAGCAATACGATGCCCAACCATATCCAATTTTTCAGCTTCGTCATTCCTCTCACCACCATTACTTATTATACTCTGCTGTATTTCAAAAGTTCATTCTTGTACAAGGTATATGTTTGTACAAGTGCTTCTTTGAAATCGTCCAGCGTCAACAACCCAGAATCGTCTCTACCCAAGATAACCGTTTTAGTAAAATTATATTGTAGCAGATCGTAAGGTTGAGATTTTTCATTGAAATCCTTTGCATTGGCACTAAGTCCTTTTAGATTGTCACCATATTTCATTTTTATTGACGCAATCATTTCAGCGAGCTTGCCGCTTGAAGAAAAGATATTTTTGTTTCTCCGTCCGACCAATTTGTATGTAACCATTCGAGTTTTAATGTTTCTCACGGAATCGAAACTTTCACGGTCTAAGCCAATATCAGAAAGTATCTGATCTTCCGGAACGGCAACTGTGACAGACAGCTTGCTGATGATATGCTTTTTCACCAGGACATCTAATATATCATTTGTCATAATTGCCGCAAGATGAGCAGAAACGTTTTCCTCTCGGTCAATTCCCTGATCAAAGAGATTTCTTACTGCCGATATTCTTGGAGCACCATTGATTCCGATATAGCTGACAATTCCAGTTTCAAAATCGATCAGGCAGAAAGTGTACAACTCCAAAAGCTGGCTCTCCTTCATAGGTACACTTTCCGTCTCCAATGTCGTTCGATCTCTGAGCGCCACTGTGTTCGAAGGATTCTGCTGACCAATTTTGATAAATGCACGATGATCTTCGTTGGAAATCACTTCGATAACATAGCGGCTACTGGAAACGGTTATATTCATTGCCTTGTGCCCATTTGCAAGAGCCTGCATTTTCTCTGCGCATATCCTTTGGAAATATACTTCGATTTCAGAATCACTTAGCTGCTTTACTTGGACAGTATTTGTTCCCGGAATAGGAGTCTGCTTTTCCAGCGACAGCCGATAGAATGAGACTTTTCTTGTTTTACTTGCCATGTTTTCACCCCACTTCTTTATTCTACATCAAATCCACCCTCAAGAATGAACCTTCTCAAAACCTGATCCAGCTTCATATTGATCTGGAATGGCTTGATAGCGTTTCCTTCGAGTGCTTCTAAAAATGCCTTTGCGGTTGTGCGATCAACGGTCGCTTTCAGCTTGTCGAAACGACCAAATTCATTGATATTAGCTTCCGTGACTTTTAACTGCATAAAGCTACGCAGCATCGCTTCGTTTACTCCGATAGCAGTAGCAAAGCGGTGAATCTGGTCATTTTTTGCACGAGTCATGTATTCTGTGATGTAATCGCGCAGTGTCTTACCCTCATCTACAATCACATCGCCGTTCTGCACGTCGTGCAAGAATATATTGGCATACTTCTGCTCTTCCTGTGTCAGGGTGGCAAACGATTTATGTAGCTCGTCCAGTACCGCGGCAGTCTCAGTTCCATCCTGCAGAGCCTTAATGTACTTCTTGAACCGGGAGTTCATATAGTTGGCATCAATAACACCGGTATTGATTTCTGTCAAATAAGAGTCAATTTCATACGGGACATCATCGCCACCGGGGCCTACACCACCACCGGAAAACAGCTCCTTATAGCGAAGTGCAAGGATAAGATAGGTCGTTTCGTCCAAATTAAGCTTGACATTAACCCAACCATTTTCCGTCCTGATGTCATAAGAAAGCTTCTTCCAATTAAATCCCTGAATCTTAGCGGCTTCAAGATAGTTGTTGAATTGCTTGAACAACTTCGCAAACTGTCCTCGCTCAGCATGATCAACAGGCAATTTCTCAAAATTCTCAATTCCTGCGGAGTGGAAAATAGCAGCAATGTCGTCATATATAGCATTCATCTTGCCAAGGTTAAATTCCAGCTTATCCGCAAACATACCGAGGGGCTTGTCACCGGAATAAGACTTAAACGCAATGTCAATATTTCGCTGCATGGTATACGGCTTTCGATAGT
>JAFULG010000026.1 GCA_017473435.1 Clostridia bacterium
ATAACGATTACCTTCGTGAAGAAAATCAAGAGTTCGTCGGAGATGTACTGAAGTTCAGACTTCTCAGAAAAGTTTTCGGTGATGAAGAGGTTGAAAAGCTCGTTGATAAAGCAACGGAGCTTGAAAGAGAAAGCCGCAGAGTTCGTAATCGCGGCGGTTGGGAACGATAAAATAAAAAGTGCGGAGCTGTTTTAAACGGCTTTTAGAACAGCTCTGTAATATAAAAAAATTAAAGAAAGATGAGGACAAAATTATGAATTTACCCAAGTACAAAACAGACGAAAGAACAGGAATAAAGTACGAACTGATAGGTGATTATTATTTCATCGCAGGTGATGGTGAAGAACCTGAAGACAAACGACCAATTGGCAGATGGGGGGAGAACGCACGGAGATTATCTCAAGAAAAACAAAAGGCATGTGTTCGATTCAATGCTTATGAGCGGCAGACTACATTCATACCTTGCCGACATAGACGAGCAAGCTCGTGAAATGTTTGATACACTTATTGATCGGATAAAAAAGGATGAAGGTGTAACTGAGCAACTTAAAAAAGATAATCAGATGGAATGGGTTGGTAGGATGAATAACATTCAGGCTATGGTGAGAGAGATTGTATATAATACGTTAATTTATGTATAACCCCCAAAAACATCGTGAAAAAATTAAATCTACGATGTTTTTTTGTTACTTTTCGTTGTTTTCTTAATTATATTTATAAAGAGCTCAATAATGATAAGGAGGTAAAAACAAAACGAGTTCTAAAATTAAGAATAATCTAAAGAAAGGAAGAAAACAATGAAGACAACACGTAAAGCAATAGCGATCTTTTTGGTAATTCTCACTCTTTTTACAACTTGTTCAGTATCAATGCCTGTTTTGGCTGCGTATGAAAATGTAACTGACGGTAATGTAATTTCTGATAAAGTAACCGACGGGAATATTTCATCTAAAGAGTTGAAAGAAGATGAAGAACCAAAAATTCTTTCAGAAATCACTGAAAAACGAAGTGAAACCGAAAAACACTTCCTGATGTCAGACGGAACATTTATGGTTGCAAAATATTCACAGCCTATCCATTATCAGGATGATAACGGTGATTGGATTGATTACGACAACACATTAACTGAAACCAACGCAACAACAGAGCAAACAGCGTTATTCGGCACATATGAAATTTACTCTACCCAAAATAAGATAGAGAACGTAGTGTTTGCTGAAAAATCTAATTCTAATACTCTTGTTTCTTATGAAGCGAAAGACTATCCGATTTCATTCAACTATCAGAGTGCAAAGAAAAGTAATATTAAAGTGACGGAGAAAAAAGAAGAGCTTGAAGGAAATGATGCTTTTTTAACTCTGCCTAATCTTACACAGGAAGTTGTTTATGAAAATGTTTTCAACAAAGTTGACTTACAGTATTTTGTGAGCGCTAATGAGCTTAAAGAAAATATCATTCTTAAAGCTAAAAATGCACAGAATACATTTACAATAAACTATGACATAGGTGTACTATCGGCAGATATTGTTGACAGCAGAACTATCAATTTGATGTCAGCTTCAGAGCATATTTACACAATTTCAGCGCCATATATGTATGATGCAATCGGTGAGAAAAGTGAAAATGTCACATTGACGGTAGAAAAAAATAAGAACGGTAAACTTACACTTGTAATTGCTGCCGATAGCCAATGGCTTAAAGATGAAAGCAGAGTTTTTCCCGTAACAATTGACCCGACGATTACGACGGAAACTACTCGTGACGATATTGATTCAGTTATGGTTGCACAGGCATGCGGAAATACGAATTATTCCAATCAGGCTGAAATGATAGTTGGTCGAGAGCCGTCAGAATACGGTTATTGCCGAGTGCTCACAAAGTTTGTCTTGCCCGAGCTTAATAAGGGTGACGTTGTTGTGGATGCCGAATTGAATTTTCTCAATTACGGTCTTTGGCCTTATTCGGATTCAACACCGGATATGCAAGTTGATGCTCACAAAATAACTGCGGCATGGAATATGTCAACGGTAACCTGGAACAATATGCCCTCTGTTGAGAGTATTGTAACTGATTACGATATTTTTGAGGAAATGACCGAAGCAACATGGCGAAAATTCAATATTACCAGAATAGTTAAATACTGGTACGAAAACCCAGATAAAAACTTCGGTGTAATGCTCAAGGGTGCAAACACAACAGGAACGTATGCTGAAAACGGTGTTAAGGCATATATGTATACAGAAAGGTATAATCAGATTGAAGACGCGTATCCGCAGATATTAATTACCTACAGAAACAACAAAGGCCTTGAGGATTACTGGACCTATACATCTCTTTCTGCAGGAAACGCCGGATCAGCATATATCAATGACTATACCGGTAATCTTGTTTTCGCATCAAACGCTGTTTCCACAAGCAACGAGCTTATGCCGCTTAGTATTGATTGCATTTATAACGGGTATGCATCTGACGGACCTGCTGTTGTCGGAAAGTCAGGCTCAACTCAGACATGGCTCGGTTGCGGTTGGCGTTTCAGCATTCAACAGACACTTATTTCATCCAGTTCTTACGGTCTTAAAGGAGATGCTCGTGAAAATTATCCCTACGTTTATACCGACGGGGACGGAACGGAGCATTATATTTACAAAAACGATGAGGATGAAGATAATATCGTTTATGAGGATGAAGACGGCTTGGGTCTTACATTGACCTTTGATGAGGAACATGATGCTCCTCAATGGTATCTTCTCACGGACAAAAAGGATAACACACTAAAATTTAATGCGAACGGTAATCTGATTGAATCCAATGATGCTAACGGAAACATAATCACGATTACCTATAGCGGTAAAAAAATCAACAAAGTTACTGACGGCTCCGGGAAAAGTTACACCTTTGTTTATGCTAAGACAAGTAGCGGCGATGATATGTATTACGTCGCTTACATATTGCATCCGTCAGGTGAAAGAACAAGCTTCATATATCAGTATAATGCTCCTTACGGAAATCTGGCAAGTATTACCCATACCGATGGCTCCGTTTCCTATTTCACCTATGAAAGCGGTGATGACAGAGCAATGCTTACGGCACGTGACAGCGAAAACTACAAGCTTACCTTCACGTACAGCTCAAAGACAAGCGGTAAGTATGTTACAAGTGTTACGGAGCACGGCGGCTCAACCCAAGGTCAGAAAATAACTTTCGATCGCTCGGTTAATAACACCACAAAAATCCGCACCGCAGGAACTGACGGCGTTTACGGTAACTCCAACGATCTTATCACTACCTATCAGTTTGATGATTTCGGTAAAACAATAAGCCAACAGTTAAGCACAAACGGAGGAGTTTCATCTGTTGCAGGTGCTTACGAGTATACAGAAAAGAATGCCTCTTCCCTCGCTTCTGCTAATAAGGTATCGTCAGCTGCGGGACTTGGCAAAAACGTAGTTAACCATGTTTCGAACAGTAATGCCGAAGCTTCGACGGGCTGGGCTACGTATCGCTCTGCTGCAACGGCAAATTTCGGTTATTCATCGGATTATGCGTATATAGGTCAGAAATCACTCCTTGTAAACACTACTGAAATCAGTGCACTTAACGGCACGGCAAATGTAAATCAGAGCGTTTCCGGACTTGTTGCAGGAAGGGATTACACTTTTTCAGCCTATGTTAAAACAACGGAAATGTCTGATGTTCACAGCGGTTCACGCACCGGAGCTTTCGTAGCTTTAAGAACAACTGACACCGACGGCAATATGAGTACAGTTTTTTCGGAGTTTATCGGAGCAGATACCTCGGTGGCAATTAACGGCGGTTGGCGAAGACTTAACGTTACTGTTAAATTGCCTACGGGATGCACAAGTGCACAGTTTTTCGCGGGAGTAATGAATTCAATCGGTAAGGTTTACTTCGACTGTCTTCAGCTTGAAGAAGGTACAGTTGTAAATGATTACAATCTTTTGGAAAATTCAAGCTTTGAAAACGCAACAAACGGACTTCCGAATAAATGGAGCACAAAAAATGTTGTTTACACCACTACAGGCACAACTGTAACAGAGGGCGTTACCCCTACATACAAGAAAGAAGGCTCCTATGGTCTCATTTTCCAGGGTGAGGGCACACAGGATCAGTATGTTTTACAAACGGTTCAGGTTGGCGGAAGCGTAAACGATACATATATTTTAAGCGGTTGGGCAATTGCAAATGCGGCGAAAAAAGTGAGCCACCATTCGGACGCAATGTTCCACATTTGCATCAGAGTTAATTATGATAAGGGTAACGGAGAGGAATACTTCGAGTATAAGGATCCCCTTGCCTTTAATCCCGATGTCACCAGTCAGTGGCAGTATGCCGCAAAGGCATTCACCCTTAAAAGCAAAACCCACCAGACCTACAAGCCTGTTTCTGTTAATATTTATATAGTTTATCACCGTCAGATTAATAGGGCATGCTTTGATAATGTTCAGCTTATCAAGGATGTTGCACAGTCCTATGTTTACGACGATAAGGGCAACATAACTTCTGTTTCTGCAAATGCACAGCAAAAGGAAAGTCTTGTTTATGACTCGGATAAGGAAGACCTTGAAAAATACACCGATGCAATGGGTTACACCACGAATTATACCTATGATAACAAGCACAACCTTACCTCCGCAAAGTCCCCGGGTAACGTGCAGACGAACTATACATATAATTCAAACGGTAACCAAACATTGACTACTTTAAAAGGCACAGGTTCAAACCTTACTATCAAAA
>JAFULG010000027.1 GCA_017473435.1 Clostridia bacterium
CATGGCAGAACAGATCTCTTGAAAGTGTATATCCTTTCGTATTTATGGATGCTATTCACTACAAAGTAAAGCAAGATCATCAGTATGTAACAAAGGCTGCTTATGTTGTACTTGGTATCAATCTTGACGGACAGAAAGATATTCTTGGTATATGGATTGGTGAACATGAAAGCAGTAAATTCTGGCTCAATGTGTTGAACGATGTAAAAACAAGAGGAGTCAAGGATGTATTTCTGTTTTGTGTTGACGGCCTTATCGGCTTCAGAGAAGCAATTCAGGCTGTATATCCCAATTCGCAGATACAGCGTTGCATTATTCATCAGATACGTAGCAGCACAAGATTTGTCAGCTACAAACACATCAAACCACTGATGAGCGACCTTAAAAAGGTTTACCAGGCTGTCAGCGAAGATGAAGCGTTGAATAGCCTTATCTTGTTCAAAGATAGGTGGGGTAAAACATACCCATCCTGTGTAAAAAGCTGGGAAGAAAATTGGGATATATTATCTACCTTTTTTGCATACCCGCCTGATATTCGTAAGATAATATATACAACAAACATCATTGAAGGTCTGAACAGTTTATTTTAAAGACAGAGATTCGCATGGAAGAGCTTAAAACTCAGCGCAACAAAATTTATAATCAGATAAGAAGATGCAAAGACCCGACGGCTAAGGAAGACCTTATTGACCGTCGGGATTTTCTTACGTCTGAAATAACTGCTCTGAGAGAAAAGATTAACATCGCAAAAAGAATCATCAAAGACAGACCGGGGCTTGAGGAAAGTCTTGAAGCGGAGAAGGCGCTTATCCGTGAATGGTACTTCCCTGAAAGAGCTCAGGTCAAAGAAAAACATTATGAAGGGAGGTAGATGTTATGAACGCAGAAGAGCTTTGCAAGAAAATGCAGGAAGAGAAAAAGGCTGACAGTGATGAGTATTACGAGGAAATGTCGTCGCAGGAATATCTTGATAAATATTTTTGCACACCATATTTTTCACTCAGAAAATACTTTAGGCTTTGTGATGAAGAGCGAAGAAAATTTAAAAGATATTATTAATAACGCTAAGGTAAATCTTGGATTAAATTCAATAAATATGACAATAATTATTAACGAGAGGAAGTGATAACTTAATGCTCACAAAATCCCAGCTTGACCTCTGCAAGGCAGCAGAGATAGCTCTTTGCGATAAAAACGCACTCACAGATTTAAGAGATATTACAACAGATAAAAGCAAAAGCGTTATGGAGAGAATAGAGAACTTTACCGGTCAGGTAAAAAACCCATATCTCTTTAAAGTCGGAGATGTTATCGTAAAAGTAGCATATAGCGGTGGTAAAGATTTTTCAGGTGCGCTGAGTAACGCTCTTTGTTCCTGCTGAAATATTTACCAAAAGCTAAATTAAAATTTTTATTGAAATATAAGCGGAAGTATGCTACAATTCATTTGTAAGATTTGTGGTGCTTCCGCTTTGTTTATTTAGATAGACAAACGGAGGTTATACTAATGTATTCAAAATATAAGGATTACTTAGAGCAGCCTCATAGGGAACTTAAAACCTGGAAGGCTGCTCTTTATATTCGTCTGTCCCGTGAAGACGGAGATAAATCTGAAAGCTATTCCATCACATCACAGCGTGAAATTTTAAAGGAATACCTTAAGCTTCATCCCGATATTGAGGTTTATGATTTTTATGTAGATGACGGATGGAGCGGTACTAACTTTGACCGTCCCGGCTTTGTTCGTATGATGGAAGATATTTATGCAGGTACGGTCAACTGCGTTATCGTTAAGGATTTGTCCCGTTTTGGGCGAAATTACACCGATGCAGGTAATTATCTTGATAATGTTTTCGTAAGATTAAAGGTGCGTTTCATCGCTCTTAACAACGGAATTGATACCGCTTCAAACAGTATGAATGCGGCTACACAGTGTATTTCGGTTGGCGTTACTAATGTTATAAACGAAAGTCTTGCAGCGACTACTTCCGTCAATGTGCGAGGCACTCTCAATGTGAACAGAGCACAAGGCAAGTTTATCGGCTCTTTTCCGACATACGGCTATTTAAAGGACCCTGCCGACCATCATCAGCTTATTATTGATGAAGAAACTGCACCCGTTGTGCGGATGATTTTTGAAAGATTTATAGCGGGGCAAAGTATTATCGGTATTGCAAAAGCCTTGAATGACGAGGGTATACCCAACCCGTCAATGCATAAAAAGCTGAAAGGTCTTAACTACCGTCATCCTATGGGCAAGAGTAATGACGGTCTATGGCATGATAGCTCTGTACGTAGAATCCTGCAGAACGAAATGTATATCGGTAATATGGTGCAAGGTAAGAATACGACTATCAGCTACAAAATAAAGCAATGCAGAGCTATTCCGAAGGACGAATGGATTATCGTTGAAAACACACACGAAGCGATAATTGATAAAGATACTTTCAATAAGGCACAGTCACTTTTCAGAAAGAATATCCGTTCTTCACCCGTCAAAAAAGAGGTTGATTTGTTTTCGGGACTTGTGCGCTGTGCTGACTGCCACCGCATTATGAATAAGAAGACTAATAACCATTCCTACGGCACTTACCGTTATTACAGATGTATGACATCAAGAAAAATGAGCAAGGAAGCCTGTACTAATCACACAATCCGTATTGATAAGCTTGAAACTGCGGTGCTTGTAACCTTACAGAAAATGATTGATGCGGCTATTGAGTTTGATGAAATTCTTGAAATAATCAATCAGAGCAGTAAACGCAAAAAGGAGTCAACACATCTTCAGAAGATGATTAATACTCAATCTGCCGAACGTGAGAAGTGCATAAAAATGTCCCTTGATTTGTACCCAGATTGGAAACAGGGGGTAATTACAAGGGAAGAATATATGCAGTTAAAAGCCAATCTCACAGAGAAAATCGAGTCGATAGACAGCACAATTCAAAGCCTTACAAAAACCGCAGAAGAGTACGCTCAAGGCCTGAACAGTGAGAATGAGTTTATCTCACACTTCAAGCAGTACGGCAATATTGACTCACTCAACAGACCCATGGTGGTTGAGCTTATTGATGAAATTCTTGTTCACGAGGGCGGAAATATTACCATAAAATTCAAATTCAACGATGCTTACGAAAATGTGGTTAACTATATTGAAATGAACAAGGAAATCGTTGAAGAGGCAGATAAGAAATCTGCGTAAAATTATCAATAGGGTATATTTGATAAAATTGATAATATTATTTATCATAATGCAACAATATACCCTATTGACAAAACAATCTTTATAATTTATACTATAAAACAAGGAGTTGTTAAAATGGATTTTTCAAGCTACGAAGTGAGTAATACATATTTTGGCGGAAGCGAAAAGAAAATAGGGCTTATTATCAGTGGCAGTGAATATATGATTAAATTCCAGAAGCAGACGGAGTTCGGCAAAAGAAATAATCATATATCAGAGTATATCGGTTCTCATATTTTCGAGCTTTTAGGTTTTAAGGTGCAGGAAACTTATCTCGGCACATATAAGGGCGAGCAGGTTGTTGCCTGCAAAAACTTTATAGAAGACGGTTATCAGTTCGTTCCTTTTAATGATGTAGGTGAGAGCACTTTAGACCAGGACAAAGAAAGATATCAGTATTCTTATACTGATATTATGAAAATGCTCCGTGATAATTCAAAGCTTACAAATGTTGATGAAACCATTGAGGCGTTCTGGCAATTGTTTATTGTTGATGCTCTTCTCGGTAACTTTGACCGTCACGGTGCCAACTGGGGATTCTTGAAGAAGGATAACAAATACACTCTTGCTCCCATTTTTGATAATGGCTCATCATTATTTCCTGCAATGACCGATGAAGATGAAATGAGAGAAATTATGGGTTCACAGGAAGAAACCGACAAAAGGATATATACATTCCCTACATCACAAATCAAGCTCAAAGGCAAGAAAAGCTCATATTATGATGTTATTCACAGCCTCGAATTTGAGGAGTGCAACAAAGCATTGGTAAATGTATATAAGCGTATTTCCATAGAAAAAATAAATGAATTTATTGATAATGATGTTATGTTTATTACAGACTTACAAAAAGAATTTTATAAGCATATGATAAAAAACAGATTTGAGAAAATTATTGAAGCATCTTTTGAAAATCTGATTAAGAGGTGAAAAAATGAACTGTTACGAGGTTGATGCTCTAATATGCCTTAAGGATGACCTTGGTATTGAGTATGCAGTGTCGGCAATTGAATATAAGATATGGAAGAATGAAGAGTTTGAATACAGATTCAGACCGAATTATTCTGTCATTGACCTTTTAGACTCTTCTCTGTTTCAGGGTATTCCCGGCATTGATTTGGATTTGAGAAAAGAGGAATACATACGAAAGAATACCGTTCCTACCTTTATTTCGGAAAGAGCACCCGCTTCCAACAGACAGGAGCTTTGGAAGCTGCTTGAGGATTGCGATATGCAATACCTTAATCAGCTTGAATGGTTAATCAGAACGGACACAAAATATATCGGTGACCGCTTATATGTAAGAAAGCCTTATGCACAAAGCTTTTCTGATACAATTAATCTTGACGATGAAATATCAAAGTTAAAAAGGTCTTATGATGTTCAGAAGAAGCTGCTTGACGGAATCTGTGCAGGCTTCAATATTGAATATGACGGATTTATAATAAATGACAGTAACCGTAAGACTTGCTATGATTTGCTTCATCGCTTATTCAGACGAGAATCGGAGCGTTTGAGAAAGCTTCAGAGTGACGGCATAAGCAAGGCAAAGAAAGAGGGCAAGTATCAAGGCAGAAAGTCAATCAGTGTTGATGACACAAAGCTTTACGAAGTGTGGCGCAAGTACGAAAGCAAGAAGATTACACTTGAAGAAGCAACAAACTTGCTTAATATAAGCGTATCAACATTTTACAGAAGAATAAAGAAGTTTCAATAAAGAACAGCGTGCGGAGTAAAATCTGCACGCTGTTGTTTTGTTGTTAACGAAAACCCCCGGCTGTGCCGGGGAGTTCAAAAAAAGCTTTAGCGTTGCATATAAAAATAAAACTCCTTTTGATACAATAAAGATGCGGCTACCAACTGCATCAAATAAATCAAAAGGAGGACATTCAAAAATG
>JAFULG010000006.1 GCA_017473435.1 Clostridia bacterium
GACTTGCATGTGTTAGGCACGCCGCCAGCGTTCGTCCTGAGCCAGGGTCAAACTCTCTAAAAATTGTATTAAGACAGCCTTAGCTGTTCTAATCATTTTCAGAGCTTGTTCGCTCATTCGTCATTGCTGACGTTTATCATACTTCGCTATTTTAGCTTCCGTATTACTGTTTGAAAAGTACTTTTAAAACTCTTCGTTTGATGGTATCTTAACCATCGAATCTCGGGTTCCTTTTCTTATCTCGTTGTTTAATTTTCAAGGTCCAATTCGCTGCCGTTTTTCAGACAGCTCAAAGAGTATATCACACACTCTTCTCTTTGTCAAGACTTTTTCAAAACTTTTTTTAGTTTTTTTCAAGCCTCTCTTTTCGCCTTCCTACAAGTTGTCTCTGAGCTTTCCTCTCGTTCCCCTCGCGGAATGCTTGCATATATTATCACTATTTTCCGTCTTTGTCAACAAGTTTTGCACATTTTTTCGAGAAGCTGAACACTAATCCGGGTGTATTTGAGGCGTATACACAAACAATATACAATATATAGTATTATTTTGTTTAATCTGCACTTGTCTACTGTATATAGCATAGCGATTTCAGCAGAAACAGATCGGCATTTGCCGAATTTTTACTATCTTTACAATCAGTAAAAGAAAACACCGCCTTTCCAAAGCGGTGTAGTATCTATTTTTTCCGGCACGTAGAATGCCGTTACTTTTCATATAAGAAAAGCTGTCAGGAGAATTTTGTCTTTTATGCAACTGCTTCTGAAGTTACTTCTTCAGGAAGCTCAATCTCAACGTCACCGGTTTCGCTCTCATCACCATAAATGAATTCAACCTCATGAACCTCTGCGCACATAGGACATTCCTTACCGAGTGCACCAAGGATTGTACCAACAATGTTGTGAATCTGATTGATAGTATCCTCAATAAGATCAAGACTTGCTTCTACTGTCTCGAAAAACTCATCAATTGTTATCTCTTCTTTTTCTGCTGCTGATGCAGGAATAATTGCGATTGAGAATGCCATTACAACTGACATAATTACTGCTAAAAGCTTTTTCATTATATTATCCTCCGAAACTTATTTGAGAATATTATACCCTTTCAGATTTTGGTTGTCAATATAATGTTCAAAATATTTTATTTTACTTCAACAATGTAATCAAGTCCGAAGCAGTCAAGCCAACGGGAAATGCCGTCCTCGCTGTCAAGTCTCTGCAATAAAACATAACAGTAATTGTCACCCTCAGGGAGCTTTGTTGTGTCAAGATCAAAAACAAGCTCTGTCTGCTGACCGTGTACAACATCAACATCAGCATAATCAGCACCGTCAAATACAGTCTGTATTTCATTATTAATATAAATACTCACTCTGTATATACCCGTCGCACCGTGGAGATTTACCGTAAACCCGTCCTTTTCCTTAGCCTTGGTTTTAATCCTTGTTGCATGGCAGTCTACGCCCCATTCCCTGATATAAGAATCCTTTATATTTTTATAAACGCTTGCAACAGCACCCTGCATTGTATCGTAGTCATTATGGATATTCTCAAATGAATCCTCATATTCGTAGCTCTTATAAATTCTCTTATCAAGCTCATCAATCCTGATACCGGAGAAATTATCTGCTATTGCAGTCTGCATCGGAGCATCCTTTTCCATAATAACTTTTATAACAGCTTCGTTTTGGCGAGTATACGAAGAAGGACCTGAGGGTATTTCATCAATATTCACCGAGCAATCATCACAAATGCTGTCGTTATCAGCATCCGCATGCCCCACAAAAAGCTGCTTTTGCTTACTGTTACACTGGGGATAATAATTCACATAAGGATCAAAGATTGCCATAACATCGAGGTACACCTCATCACCCTTATTGCCCACATTGGGTTCAAAGGTAAATTCGATTGATTTCACGGTGCCGGGCTCATTCTGCAGATGAAGCATATCGATACCCTTAAATTCCTCGCCGTTGACCCTTGCGTCAAAGTTTTGTCTTATGCCGTCAATAAAAATCATCACGCCTCTGTCGGGCCACTCCCAGCTTTCACCTGTATCAATAGTGTATTTAAGCGTGATAGGCTCGCCAGTGTAGGTCAGAGTATCGTAATCATCCTCTTTTTCAACAGCACCATCAGCCTTAATATCAATGGTTTCATATTTCTCCGGGTCGGGCTCAAAATTAACCAGCTTCCATATGCTGTCGCCCTTAAGGAATGCCGAGGTTGTGAAGGTCAGCGTCACAGCAAGCACTGCAGCCACAACTGCAACCTTGCTGAAACGGAATCTGTGCCTAGGGGAGTTTTCCTTCACCTTGAACAGGTCATCCATTTTTTCATTGAATTCATCGCTGTAGGGTCTTATGATATTCTCCTCCTTGGGGAGCTTTTCAATTTCTCTTTTTGCCGCTTCTTCAAACGCTTTTCTGATTAACGGATTTCTTGCCATAATCTTCCATCTCCTTTGAAATAATATTTATCAGCTTTCTTCTGCCTCTTGCGAGCTGTTGCTTTACTGTGGATTCCTTTCTGCCGAGAGAATCTGCAATCTCCCTTGCCGTAAGTTCATTTAGATAATAGAGGCTCAGCACGTCACGGTACTTTTCGTCAAGGCTCATAATCGATTCGACGATTATGTTAAAATTCTCCTTTGAGCAAATCATATCGAGCATAGACTCGTCACAGGACTCGTCAACCTCCTCAATGGGCAATGACGGCTCTCGGCTCTTTTTCACCGACATATTGATTGCGGTATTCCTCGCTGCCTTTAGGCAATAGGAAGCGGTACTTACCGAGTCAACATCCCCTGTTTTTTCAATGTTCCTTGAAATCGCGACAAAGGCTTCGTGCACCGCATCCTCGGCGGCAAAGGGGTCACAGAGAATCCTGCAGGCAGAAATATACATTCTGTTTTTGTATTTTTCGTACAGCAGACGAAGCTTCTGCTTTTTCGCTTCCTCTGACATCTGTTGTGAATGCATATTCTCTCCCCTTTCGTTTTTTCTTTTAAAAGGCCTTTCATATATATAGACAGATTATAGCAGGAAAAGGTTACAATTTAAATAAAAAAATTCTGCCGTATATTATATTACGGCAGATACAAAAACACAGCCGCAACTATGTTTTACCATAATCGCGGCATTTGTTTTACTTATATTGACCTCGCCGGTCGGGCGTTACTTTTCTTGTAAGAAAAGTAACCAAAAGAACTTTGCTTGTTTTTATTCTGCAGTATTCTTCTTGAGTGTCTCAAGCTCTGCACGAAGCTCCTCGGGAAGCTTGTCGCCGAACTTTGCGTAGAACTCTTCGATGCCCTTTGCATCTTCAGCCCAACGAGCCTTATCTACGTCAAGGATTGACTTGAGGCTTTCAATAGTAACCTCACCCTCAAGACCCTCGATATTGATGTCTTCTGCATTGGGAAGGTAACCGATAGCTGTTTCCTGAGCGCCAACCTTTCCTTCACATCTGTCGATGATCCAGTCGAGAACACGGAGGTTGTCACCGAAGCCGGGCCACATGAAGTTGCCTTCGTCATCCTTACGGAACCAGTTAACGTTGAAGATCTTGGGAGCCTTTTCAGGATCAAGAGTCTTACCGATTTCAATCCAGTGCTTCCAGTAGTCACCCATATGATAACCGCAGAAGGGAAGCATTGCCATGGGGTCACGGCGAACAACACCAACAGCGCCTGCTGCTGCAGCTGTTGTTTCTGAAGCCATGATTGAACCTACGAATACACCGTGATTCCAGTCGCGTGACTGATATACAAGGGGAGCAAGCTTTGCACGACGACCGCCGAATACGATAGCTGATACGGGAACACCCTTGGGGTTCTCGAACTCAGGGCTGATGCAGGGGCAGTTCTTTGCAGGAGCTGTGAAACGGCTGTTGGGATGAGCAAGGTTCTTGCCCTCTGCCTTCCATTCTACACCGTTTGTTTCAATACCTGTCCACTCCATTGCATTAACGGGAGGATTCTTGTCAAGGCTTTCCCACCATACTGTATTATCATCAAGGTTACGAGCAACGTTTGTGAAAATTGTACCCTTCTGTGTTGAAAGGAGAGCGTTGGGGTTGGACTTCATGTTTGTACCGGGAGCAACACCGAAGAAGCCGTTCTCGGGGTTGATAGCATAAAGTCTGCCGTCTTCACCCTTACGGATCCATGCAATATCGTCACCTACGCACCATACCTTGTAGCCCTTAGCCTTATAGCCTTCGGGAGGAATGAGCATAGCAAGATTGGTCTTACCGCAAGCTGAGGGGAATGCTGCACAGATGTACTTAACTTCACCGTCGGGCTTTTCAATACCGAGGATGAGCATATGCTCTGCCATCCAGCCTTCGTTCTTACCCTGATATGAAGCAATACGAAGAGCAAAGCACTTCTTACCGAGAAGAACGTTTCCGCCGTAACCTGAGTTAACTGAAATAATTGTGTTATCTTCCGGGAACTGGCAAATCCATCTCTTTTCAGCGTCGATGTCGCAACGGCAGTGAAGACCACGTACCCAGTCATTGCTTTCGTCACCGAAAGTATCAAGAACAGCCTTACCTGTACGTGTCATAATAACCATATTAAGTACAACGTAGATGGAGTCTGTAAGCTCAATACCAACCTTTGCAAGAGGTGAGCCGATGGGACCCATTGAATAGGGAATTACATACATTGTTCTGCCCTTGTAGCTGTCACGGGCAATATCATAAAGCATTTCGTATGCCTTATCGGGATCCATCCAGTGGTTTGTGGGGCCTGCATCCTCTTCCCTCTTTGAGCAGATAAGAGTTCTGTCCTCAACACGTGCAACGTCGTTAACTGCAGTTTTGTGATAATAGCAATCGGGAAGAACCTCCTGATTAAGCTTAACCATTTCACCTGTGCTGCAAGCTTCTGCACGAAGAGCCTCAACCTGCTCGTCTGAGCCGTCAATCCAGACAATCTTGTCGGGCTTTACAAGCTCAACCTGCTTTTCAATCCATTCGAGAATGCTTTTGTTTTTTGTAAGTGCGTTCTGAAGCATAGTAAATCTTCCTTTCATTTATAGAGATTTAATTGTAGCCTAAAATTACTCCTTGTACTCCATACTACATTATTCCAATACA
The DNA here is from genome assembly GCA_017473435.1 of Clostridia bacterium. GTDB lineage: Bacteria > Bacillota > Clostridia > Oscillospirales > Acutalibacteraceae > UBA6857. The sequence goes on from JAFULG010000006.1 coordinate 5,103, forward strand.
TTATACTTATTTTTAACACATTTTGCAATAGGCAGAACGTAAAATAATAATATTTTTAAATAATAATGTTATGCAGTTTTTATATATGGGTTACCATAGCCTCTCAAGCAACGCCACGCAGCCGTCATAAATATCCCTGTATGCCACATCAAAGCGGTCGGAATACCACGGATCGGCAACATCACCCTTTCGGTCAGTGTAATCCATCAGCTTATGCACCTTACTCTCCGTGTCCTTACCGAAAATTCTGCCGATGTTGCGGATATTATTGCTGTCCATCGCAATAAAAAGGTCATATTTATCATAATCACTTTTCTTAAGCTGAACGGCTCTTTTTCCCTCACAGGAAATGCCGTGTTTTTTAAGTTCTTCCCTTGCCGGCGGATAAACAGGATTACCGATGTCACCCCATATTTCCTCTGTGCTAGTAGCCGAAGAGCAGACAACGAATTCGCCCTCTCTCCCCTGCTTTCTGATTAAATCCTTGAATATAAACTCTGCCATCGGCGAACGGCAGATGTTGCCGTGGCAGACAAACATAATCCTTATCATAGTGTATCTCCTTACTTAACCCTTATCTCCCACTTGCCGAGATCGCCCTTTATGCTCTCAATATTAAGCTCGCCGTCAACAAAGCTTACCTTTACCAACACATCGGGAAGAACAAGAGGAAAAGTAATATTCTTGTCCGTCGGACGGAATGTAAGGCTTCTGTTTTCATAATCAACAGCCATACCCGAAGCCGCAATGAGAGTGCTCCAGCTTGACATCGGTCTTGTGTAGTGGTGTCCGCATTCCCAATGATCCCAGAAATGACCGAGTCTTAACTGATTGTTATGGATTGAATTTACTACCGTGTCGGAAATTTCACGGTTTCCTACAGAAAGAGCAAGGGCAGAAAAGGCATAGCCTATACCCGTCCACACAGCCTCCGCCTGACAGTTTTTGTAAGTGTGAATAGTTGTCTTTTTGCCTTGGGGCACGGTTGCATTTACAAGGCCCTGATCCCTGTCAAAATTATGGCGGAAGATAAAATCTGTCACTTCACGGATTCTCTCATCGGAAACATTTCCGTCAAGACCGATCATACGAAGGAACCATTCACCGTCAAGCTGATCCGTCATAAGCGACTCGTCAATATTACTGCCGTCAACCCAGAGATTGTAGTATTCTCCGTTCCAGAGCTTTTCTTCAAGGGATTTTTTACCCTTTTCAAGCAGAACACTCCACTTCTCACGACGGGCAATGTCTCCGACTTTTTCTGCAATAACAACCGATGCCTTAAGAGCCGCCAACCACAGAATGGAAATATAAGCCGATATGCCCGAAAAATTCCAGGCATCATAGGTATTGCGCTTAGTTTCGTAATCAGGCAGTCCGTCACAGTCGGTGTCGATTTTTTCAATAGAATCCATTGCTCTTTTCACATTATCCCAAAGAGATAAAAGATACTCTCTGTCGCCGGTGAAAAGATAATCGCGAAGCACCATCAGCACAAACTGCATATTCATATCCACACGGTCGTAGCTATTGTCAACCTTCTCAAATCCGGGCAGAAACAGGTGATGGACTCTTCCGTCTTTACGCTGAAACTCAGCACCCATTTTCAGCTGCTTTTTCTGTAGATCAGGGAAGATGTTCACAAGTCCGAAAGAAGCGTGATATGTGATATCCGTTGTATGGAAACCGCAGAAGCCAAGACCTTCCCACAGACCGAACTTTCCGTTTTTGAGATATTGTGAACTTTTGATAAGCGGTGAAAGATTAGATGACCATGAATCAGAATAAACAGGCGGAAGATTTGTACAATAAAGCAGTTCTGCAAATTCTACTGCCTTCCCGTGTACACTGTCACCGTTTTTAACCAGAAACTCATTAGCTTCAAGAGAGTTCTTGTAAAGATTCTCATAATAATGCCCTGACCTCTTACGGTCGGAGAGATAAAGATTCGGGAAATACCAGGAAAGAACAAAACGGACCGTTTTCTTTTCACCCGGAGTCAATGTAAGCTTACTGCAAAGAGCACAGGAGCCGAAATTTTTTCCCATTCTGAGCTTCTGCCTGAAGCAGTATTTGAGAAATGCAATTTTATCTTCTTTTGTGCTGAGAAAATCGGGTTTACAGTATTTTATTCTCTCAAGAAGCGATGCTCCGAAGGCATACTGCAGATGCTCCCTGCAAAGTGAATCAAGGCGCTCATCATTGAGAAGCATAAAATTCAAGGGAATCAGCCCCGCTTTTTTACCTACCTCAGAGTCAGGCAAGCACCCCTTATCTCTGAAGCCGAACAGGAATGACTCCTGAGATACGCCAAAGGAATATCCTGCAATATACTCCTTCATAAAGCGGAAATAATCGGCGGTGATATAAGATTTCTCACCGTCTCCGCTTACAGAAAGGCAAACGTCTCCGCAACACGGAGATTTTGATTTCTTTTCGGGCTCAATATGAACGGCATAACCGTCTTCTATTGAATGAAGGCTGTTTCTGTTCCCCTCTTTTTTGTTGCAAAAATTCGGTTCAAGAGCACCTGCAAGACTTATTTCAAGGTTTTCGTCGGTAGGATTTTCCACCGTAAAATCCAAATAAAAGCCCGGAGTTGCAGACACATCGGAATTATGAGGTACAAAAGGCGAAACTGCACGAAGGCTCACCTTACATAAAAGAGCGCTGTCAATATAGCTGAGATCGCAGACAGGAAACCTTCCGTCAAAGGCTATTTTTTCAACAGGCTTATTCCAGGCAAACATTCGGTAGGAAAAATCCTCTGCTTCCGCTTTCATTCCAAGCTTACGCACTACGGGAGCACAATTCCCCCTCTTTTCCCGTACCCAGAAGGAAAGAGCACCCGTGTTATCCTCCCCGTCGTCAACCTTTTTTTCGTTACTGACCTTTGCAAATCTGTCAGGATTGGCAATCTGCCAATAATGAAGCTCTCATTCAGGCTCTTCCCGAA